>JBEIGA010000134.1:0-11035 GCA_040382135.1 Acidimicrobiales bacterium | reverse complement strand
GTCGAGGTGGTTGGTGGGCTCGTCCAGCAGGAGCAGGTCCGGACGGGAGAGCAACAGTCGGCACAGCGCCACGCGGCGTCGCTCACCGCCGGAGAGCGCGGTGACGTCGGCGTCCGGAGGCGGGAGGCGCAGGGCGTCCATGGCGATGTCGATGGTGCGCTGGAGGTCCCAGGCGTCCGCCGCCTCGATCCTCCGCTCGAGCTCGGCCTGCTGCTCGCCGAGCTTCTCGTAGTCGGCGTCGGGGTCCGCCCACTTCGCCATCAGCTCGTCGTACTGGGTGAGCAGCCCGGCGACCTGGCCCACGCCGTCCATCACGTTGCCCAGCACGTCCTTGGTGGGGTCGAGCTGCGGTTCCTGCTCGAGGAGCCCGACGGTGAAGCCGTCGGTGAGCCGGGCCTCCCCCGAGTACCCGTCGTCGATGCCCGCCATGACCCGCAGCAGGGACGACTTGCCCGAGCCGTTGGAGCCGATCACGCCGATCTTGGCGCCCGGGAAGAACGAGAGCGAGATGTCCTTCAGGACCTCACGGTCGGGCGGGTAGAACCGGCTGACCTTCCGCATCGTGAAGATGTACTGGGCGCTCATGGGCGCCGAGGCTACCGGCGGGGGAGGGGCGCTCCCCCGCAGCGGGCGGCGCTGGGGGACCCGGAGGGCCGAGGACCGACGGTCAGCCCAGGGCGGCGGCCACCATGGCGTCGAGGTCGTCGGGGGTCTTCTCCCCCGACGTGCGCATCACCACCGTCCCCTCGGCGTCGACCACGACCCAGAACGGGAAGCCGTTCACCCCGTACCCGGCGCCCAGCGCGCTCGTGGCGCTGTCGGCCAGGACCGGGAGCGGATAGCCCTCGCGGGCGAACCAGTCCTGGGGCGGGTAGTTGCCCTGCGGCTCGTTGACCGCGGTGGAGACCGCGACCAGCTCGACCCCGTCCGGGAGGCGGCTGGCGGCCAGCCAGTCGACGATGACCGGGAGCTCGCGCTGGCAGTGGGGGCACCAGTGGGCGAGGAACGCGATGAGCTTCGGACCGGAGTCGCCGGCGACGGTCAGGGCCTCGCCGGCGAAGGTGCTCGCCCGCAGGTCCGGTGCGGCCATCCCGACGGCGGGGTCGGCCATCCCGGCGCCCGGGAGTTCCGGCAGCGGTTCGCCGATGATCTCGGCGAACGCGGACGTTGAGCTGCCGCCCGCCGATGCGCCCTCGTCGTCGCCGCCGCTCGCGACGACGCCGACCACGATCGCAATGACCAGCACCGCGGCCACGCCGAGCGCCACGAAGAAGCCCGTGCGGTTCGGCGGCTGCCGGCTCTGCGTCGCCTGCTGGTGACGACTGATCTTCCGGCTCGGGTTGTTGCTCATCGATCCTCCAGGTCGAGCGGCGCGTCGGCGGCGCCGGTCCGGGCGAGCAGGGACAGGGCGATCACGGCGGCGAAGCCGCACAGCGCCATGAACGGGATGGTGACGAAGCCGAACTGGTCCACCCACTTGATGGTGCAGGGGACGTCGGCGGAGCAGACGGTGGACTGCTCGGGGAACAGCTCGAGCTGCACGTGGTAGACGGCGATGGCGGCGCCGATCGCTGCGACCGGCACCGTGTAGCGGGACACCCAGCGGTCCCGCGTGGCGACGGCGACGGTGAGCAGCGCCGGGAGCGGGTACATGGCGATGCGCTGGTACCAGCACAGCTTGCAGGGCGGGAAGTCCGCGATCTCCGAGTAGTACAGGCTGCCGAGGGTGGCCGTGGTGCTGATCGCCAGCGCCAGGGGGAGGGCGAACGGGGCGAGGTCCCGACGGACGCCGGCGCCGACCCCGGTCGCCCAGGAGACGAGGAGGGCGATGGCCAGCGCCGCCGCGGCGAGCGCGAGCACGCTGAGGAACGCGGAGATGGCGGACTCCGTCACGCCTCCGACGTTAGGTCGGCTCATCACGCTCGCGTAGGGCAGAAGGTCGGAAACCGCCCCTACGATCCCGGCGTGATCCGAGCGGTGCTGTGGGACTTCGGTGGGGTGATCGTGTCGAGCCCCTTCGAGGGGTTCGCCGCCTACGAACGTCGGGCGGGGCTGGCGCCGGACACGATCCGTCGCATCAACGCCACGAACCCCGACACGAACGCGTGGGCGCGGTTCGAGCGCAGCGAGCTCGACGTCGACGGGTTCCGCGCCGCCTTCGAGGTCGAGGCCCGGGCGCTGGGGCACGAGGTGGACGCCGCCGAGGTGCTGGCCGCGCTCCGGGGTGCGTTGCGTCCGGCGATGGTCGAGGCGCTGCGCCGGTGCGGGGCGGTCCACCGCACGGCCCTGCTCACGAACAACATCGTCTCGACCGGGTCGGCGCATCGAGGGCCGAGCGTGATGGACGAGCTGCTCGGCCTGTTCGACGCGGTCGTCGAGTCGTCGAAGGTCGGGATGCGCAAGCCCGAGGAGGGCTTCTACCGGCTCGCCTGTGAGCTGCTCGAGGTCGAGCCGACCGAGTGCGTCTTCCTCGACGACCTCGGCGTGAACCTCAAGCCGGCGCGGGCGATGGGCATGGCCACGATCAAGGTCGCCGACCCCGACGCGGCCATCCGGGAGCTCGAGGAGCTCCTCGGGATCGCCCTCGGCTGACCGGAACGGGTGGGCTCAGGCGCCCTCGAGCGCCCGGGCGATGATCTCCGCCTGCTCCTGCTCGTGGACCCGGTGGGAGCCGGTGGCCGGCGACCCCGACTCGAAGCGGGAGGCTCGTCGGATGTCGTGGGTGTGCTCGTGCTCCTCGTAGAAGCGACCCTTCACGAAGTTCCACGGACCCATGTTCTCCGGCTCCTCCTGGAGCCAGACGATCTCGCGGGCGTTCGGGTAGCGCTCGAGCACCTCGGCGACACCGTCGAACGGCCAGGGGAACAGCTGCTCGACCCGGACCACCGCGACCGGCGCGCCCGAGCGGTCCCGCTCCGCCATGGCATCGAAGGCCACCTTGCCGGAGCAGAACACCACCCGACGGACGGCGCTCGGATCGGTCACGAACGGATCGTCGAGGACCTCATCGAAGGTGCCGTCCGTGAACGCCGAGACGGGGCTGCGCGAGTGCTTGGACCGCAGCAGCGACTTCGGCGTGAAGACGATCAGCGGCTTGCGGATGTCGCGCGCCATCTGACGCCGGAGCAGGTGGAAGTACTGCGCGGCGGTCGTGGCGTTGGTGACCTGGATGTTGTCCTCGGCGGCGAGGATCAGGAAGCGTTCGATGCGGGCCGAGGAGTGCTCCGGGCCCTGGCCCTCGTAGCCGTGGGGCAGCAGCATGACGAGCCCGCTGTGCTGCTTCCACTTGTCCTCGGCGGCGACCAGGAACTGGTCGATGATGATCTGCGCGCCGTTCATGAAGTCGCCGAACTGCGCCTCCCAGCAGACCAGCGCCCGGGGGTTGGCGACCGAGTACCCGTACTCGAACCCGAGCGCGGCGTACTCCGACAGCAGCGAGTCGTAGATCCAGAGGTTGGTGTTGTCCCGGGCGAGCGCGCCGAGCGGCTGGTACTCGTCGCCGTTCTGGTAGTCGACCAGCGTGGAGTGGCGGTGCGAGAAGGTGCCGCGGCGGCTGTCCTGGCCTGCGACCCGGACCGAGATGCCCTCGTCGAGGAGGGTGCCGATGGCGAAGGCCTCGCCGAGGGCCCAGTCGACCTCGCCGCCGGCGAACATCTCGTCGCGGCTCGCGAACTGACGCGCCAGCTTCGGGTGGACGGTGAACCCGGGCGGGGTGGTGCCGAGCGCGGCGTACACCCGGTCGAGCGCGTCACGGTCGACGGCGGTGTGGGCGTGGGGCAGGACCCCGACCACGGTGGGGGGCGGCGCCGTGATGGAGCCGGGGACCGCGGCCGCCTTCGTGTCGTCGAAGGCGTGCTGGAGGCGCGACTGGAAGTCGTCGAGCGCCTGCTCCGCCTCCTCCATCGTGATGTCGTTCCGCTTGACCAGCGCCTCGGTGTAGAGCTTGCGCACGGAGCGGCGGCTCTCGATGGCCTTGTACATGAGGGGCTGGGTGTAGCTGGGGTCGTCGCCCTCGTTGTGACCGTGGCGGCGGTAGCAGACGAGGTCGATCACCACGTCACGGTTGAACGCCTGGCGGTACTCGAAGGCGAGCTGGGCGACCCGGACGCAGGCCTCGGGGTCGTCGCCGTTCACGTGGAAGATCGGGGCGCCGACCATCTTGGCGACGTCGGTGCAGTAGGTGGACGACCGCGCCGACTCGGGAGCGGTGGTGAAGCCGACCTGGTTGTTGATGACCAGGTGCACCGTGCCGCCGACCTTGTACCCCTTGATCTGCGAGAGGTTGAAGGTCTCGGCGACCACGCCCTGGCCGGCGAAGGCGGCGTCGCCGTGGATGAGCAGGGGGAGGATGGGGTAGCCGTCCGGCGGGACGACCTGGTCCATCTTCGCCCGGGTCATGCCCACCACGACGGGGTCGACGGCCTCGAGGTGCGAGGGGTTGGCGGCGAGCTCGACCTCGATCGTGTGGCCGGAGCGGCTCGTGAACTTGCCCCGCTGCCCGAGGTGGTACTTAACGTCGCCGGAGCCCTGCACCGTCTCGGGCGCGACCGCGCCCTCGAACTCCTGGAACAGCTGGCCGTAGCTCTTGCCGACGATGTTCACGAGGACGTTGAGCCGTCCGCGGTGGGCCATGCCGAGCACGGCCTCGCGGAGCCCGGCGTCGGCGGCGAGGTCGAGGACCTTGTCCAGGACGGCGATGGCGCTCTCCGCGCCCTCGATGCCGAACCGCTTCTGGCCCACGTACTTGGTGCCGAGGAACTTCTCGAGCGCCTCGGCCGCGTTCAGCCTGCCGAGGATGTGGCGCTGCTCGTCACGGTCGATGGTCCAGCGGACGCCCTCGACCTTCTGCTGGATCCAGCGCTTCTCCTCGGGCTCGAGCATGTGCATGTACTCGACGCCGATGCTGCGGCAGTAGGCGTCGCGGAGCACGCCGAGGATGTCGCCGAGGGGCATGCGGTCGTGGTCGCCGCCGAACGTCTCCTCGACGCCGCCGAGGCCGCAGGTGAGGAACTCGCGGTCGAGGTCCCAGATGGTGAGCCCGTAGCTGGCCGGGTCGAGCTCCGGGTGCATCCGGGGCTCCTTCCAGGCGAGCGGGTCGAGGTTGGCGATGAGGTGGCCGCGGGACCGGTACGCGTTGACGAGCGCGTTCACCTGGGCCTGCTTCTCCATCATGGCCTGGGTGCGGTCGATCGGGTTGATGTCCTTGCGCCACTTGACGGCCTCGTAGGGCACGCCGAGCGAGCGGAAGAGGTCGACGTAGAAGTCGTCCTCGCCGAGCAGGAGCTCGTGGACCTTCTTCAGGAACAGCCCCGACTCCGCGCCCTGGATGATGCGGTGGTCGTAGGTGGAGCTGATCGTGATGATCTTCGAGACGCCGAGGTCGGCGAGCATGCCGGGATCGGCGGCCTGGAAACCGGGCGGGTAGTCGAGCGAGCCGACGCCGATGATCACGCCCTGCCCGGGCATGAGGCGGGGCACCGACTGGACGGTGCCGATGGTGCCCGGGTTGGTGAGGCTGACCGTGGTGCCGGCGAAGTCGTCGGCGCCCAGCTTGTTGTTCCGGACCTTCCGGATCAGCTCCTCGTAGGCGTCGAGGAAGCTGCGGAAGTCGAGGGTGTCGGCCTGCTTGATGCAGGGGACGAGCAGGGTGCGGGAGCCGTCGGCCTTCTCGACGTCGACGGCGAGCCCGAGGCCGATGTGCTCGTTGCGCACGACCCGAGGAGCACCGTCGGGACCTTCGACGTAGGTCGAGTTCATCACCGGCATGTGGTCGGCGATCGCCCGCACGATGGCGTACCCGATCATGTGGGTGAACGAGACCTTGCCGCCCCGCGTCCGGCCGAGGTAGCCGTTGATGATCTTGCGGTTGACCTCGAGGAGCTTGGCGGGGACCTCTCGGAACGAGGTCGCCGTCGGCACCGAGAGGCTGGCCTCCATGGTGGCCCCGATCCGCGCGGCGGCGCCGCGGATGGGGCCACCGGGCGGCTGGCCGTCGGCCGGCGCAGGGGCGGCTGCCGCCGGGGCCGAAGCCGCCGGGGCAGCGACCGGAGCCGCTGCGACCGGTGCCGTCGTGGTGGCGGGCGCCGGGCTGGGCACCGTGGTCGGGGCGGTGGCCGCCCGCTCCTTCGCGCTCACGAGCGCCGACTTGTCGAGGCTGTAGTCGGCGAAGAACTCCTGCCAGCTGGCGCTGACCGAGTTCGGGTTGGCGAGGTAACGCTCGTACATCTCGTCGACCAGCCAGCTGTTCGGGCCGGTGACGGCGTGCGACGGGGGGAGGGTGTCGGTCACGTCTGCCAAGTCTAGGAGGGCGGGGCGCCGGGACCGGGCAGCCCTGCGACGGATTCGGTCACCGTTCCCGTCGGCAGGAGGGCCGCAGCGGTGAGCACCCGGCCCCGGACCGTGCCGGGGAGGGTGGCGCTAGCCTCGCCTCGTGCGCCTCGCCACGTGGAACGTGAACTCTCTGAAGGTCCGCATGGAGCGGGTCGAGGAGTGGCTCCGGCTGTTCTCCCCGGACGTGCTCTGCATGCAGGAGACCAAGCTCGCCGACGACGCCTTCCCCGGGCTGTTCTTCGAGACCCTGGGCTACCAGTCGGTCCACGTCGGGCAGGGGCAGTGGAACGGCGTCGCCATCCTGTCGCGTGTGGGCATCGACGACGTCGAGGTGGGGCTCGTGCCGGACGACCCCCCCGACGCGGAGGCACGGGCGGTGTGGGCCACGTGCGGCGGGGTGCGGGTGGCGAGCTGCTACGTCCCGAACGGACGGGCGGTCGGCCACGACCACTACCGCTACAAGCTGCGCTGGCTCGAGCGCCTGCGACGGTCGCTCGACGAGCGGTGCGACCCCGGCACCCCCACGGCGGTGATGGGTGACTTCAACATCGCGCCGGACGATCGTGACGTCTGGAGCCCGGCGGCGTTCGACGGCGCGACCCACGTCTCGGTCCCGGAGCGGGAGGCCTACGCGAGGATCCTCGACTGGGGGCTCGAGGACGTGTTCCGCCGGCACCACGACCAGGCCGGCCTCTACTCCTGGTGGGACTACCGCGACGGCGCCTTCCACAAGCGCATGGGGCTCCGCATCGATCTCGTGCTCGTGACCCCGGACCTCGCCGGCGCCTCCACCCGGGCCTTCGTCGACCGCAACGCCCGCAAGGGGAAGCAGCCGAGCGATCACGCCCCGGTCGTGGTCGACGTGGAGCTGCCCTGAGGCCGGGCGCCGGCGGCGGCGAGCACCCGCAGCAGGTCGTCGCCGTGTCGGACGGCCCGGACCGGCCCGATCCCCGGCGTCGCCCGGAGCTCCTCCAACGTCGCAGGTCGCCGGTCGGCGAGCTCGACGATCGACTCGTCCGAGAGCACTGCGGCGTCTGCGACGGCCGCCGCTCTCGCCGTGGTCGATCGCCAGTGGCGCAGCGCGGCGACGACCGGGTCGACGACCTCCGGCTCCGTCTCGGCCGCGGTGCGGAGCGCGGACCGGGCCGCGCGGAGGCGGTCGACCGGTGCGTCCGCAGGCGGTCCGCCGCTGAGCGACGAGATCGCCGTCAGGAGGTCGGGGAGCCAGGGTGACGCCTGCCGGGCGGAGACCCGGGAACCGAAGGTGCGCTCGGCCGCCCAGGTGCAGCGGAGCCGGTGCTCGGCTCGGGTGAGCGCAACGTAGAGGAGGCGCTGCTCCTCGCCGAGCGCCTCGGTGCTCCGGGCGTGGCTGATCGGGACCAGCCCCCGCTCGAGGCCGGAGACGTGGACGATCGGCCACTCGAGGCCCTTGGCGGCGTGGAAGGTCGCGATCTCGACGGCGTCCGTCCGCTCGTCCCAGGGGTCACGGGAGACGGTGGCTCGGAGCCACTGGGCGAAGCCGGGTCCGCTGCCGGTGGGATCCAGCACGAGGTACTCGAAGCCGAGCCGGACCAGCGCGTCGAGGTTGGCCCGGCGTTCGTCGACCGTCGGCGCGTCGTCGGTGCCCTCGCCGCCGAACCCGTCCGAGGGGTCGGGCAGTTCCCGGTCCTCGGGGGTGGCCGGTGCGTTCGCCCGGGCCTCGGCCTCGAGGTCGGCGAGCGCAACACGGAGGTCGTGGGCGCGGGCGAGGACCCGGAGCGCCTGGCGGACCTCGGGCCGGTCGAGCAGGCCGCTGCCGGCCCGCGTCCGCGAGGGGATGCGGGCCACGCGCAGCGCCTCCTCGATCAGGGGGACCTGGGCGTTGGTCCGCACGAGGATCGCCTGGTCGGACCAGCGCCCGTGGGGGCCCCGGGCGTCGCGGGCCGCGCGTGCGATCCCCTCCGCCTCCGCTCGATCGGTGGGGTACCCGGCGATCTCCGGCACCGGACCGGAGGGGCGGGTGGCGATCCCGGCCGATCGGACGCCGAGGGCGGCGCCGGCGACGGTCAGGATCTGGGGCGTCGACCGGTGGTTGCGGCGGAGGTGCAGGACCGTCCCGCCGGGGAAGTGACGGGGGAAGTCGCGGATGAACCGGGGATCGGCGCCGTTCCAGCCGTAGATCGCCTGGTTCGGGTCGCCGACGACGCAGAGGTCGGTGCGGTCCCCGAGCCAGGCACGCAGCAGCGAGAGCTGGAGCGGGTTCACGTCCTGGAACTCGTCGACGAACAGGTGCCGGTGCCGCCAGCGTTGGGCCGCAGCGAACTCGGCGTCGGTCTGCAGCACCTCGGTGCACCGGGCGAGCAGGTCGTCGAAGTCCACGAGCCCGCGGCGGCGTTTCTCCTCCTCGTAGCGGCGGTACACCCCCGCGACCACGCCGGGCCCGATCGGGGTGCGACGCTCGGACGCCTCGACCGCCGCCACGTAGCCGTCCGGGGGGACGAGACGGGCCTGGGCCCACTCGATCTCGGCGACGACGTCGAGCACGTGGGCCTTCGAGCCGCCGCTCAGCAGCCGGGCCACGACCGGCCCCTTGCGGTCGAGGAGCTCTGGCGGGCGGCGCCCGGTCGCCGCCCACCAGGCCCGCAGCTGGGCGTAGGCGATCGCGTGGAAGGTGCCCGCCGTGACCTCGTCGCGGAGACCGAAGGCGCGGACACGGGCACGGAGCTCCCCGGCCGCCTTGCGCGTGAACGTCAACGCCAGCACCCGCCGCGGGTCGGCGTCGCCGGTGAGCGAGCGGTGGGCGATGCGGCTGGTGAGGACCCGGGTCTTCCCCGACCCCGCCCCGGCGAGGATGCAGAGCGGCCCTCCCTCGGCGAGCACGGCGGCGCGCTACTCCTCGTTCAGCCGGTCGAGGACCCGGGCCACGGCGGCACCGCCATCGGCTGCTGCGTCCGTCGCACCCATCGGGTCGACACTACCGGCCGGGACCACCCGGCGGCCCCAGGGGCGGACCGGTACGATCCCGACGTGCAACCCCTGCCGGTGCGCCGGTTCGAGTCGCTCGTGGCCGATGCGCTGGACGAGCTGCCGCCCGAGCTCGCCGAGCTGCTCGACAACGTCGTCGTGGTGGTGGAGGACGAGGGCGAGGAGCCCGACCTCTTCGGCCTGTACGAGGGCGTGCCGCTCACCGAGCGGGCGACGTACGGCGCCATGGAGCTGCCCGACCGGATCTCGATCTACCGGCTCCCGATCTGCGCCTACTGCGAGGACGAGGAGCACGTGGTGGAGGAGGTGCTCGTCACCGTGGTCCACGAGCTCGCCCACCACTTCGGCATCAGCGACGAGCGGCTCGAGGAGCTCGGTTGGGACTGAGCCGGGCGGCGCGACGTCCACCACGTCGGACAAGCGGCGCAGCGGCACCTAACATGCCGTCATGGGCTTCTCTCCCGAACATCTCTCCGATGGCGAGCGTGTGGTCGCCGAGCTCCGTCCGCACTGGTGGTACATCGCACCGCAGAGCGCAGCGGTCGCCGCCGCCGTGCTGTTCGGTCTCATCGCCCTCGTGAACGACTGGCCGGATCCCGTCCGGTTCCTCGCCGGTCTCCTCGTGCTCGGCACCCTGGGTGCGTTCGCCGTCCGGTACACGAAGTGGGCCACGACCCAGTTCGTCATCACCAACGAGCGGGTCATCTCGCGCGGCGGGGTCATCGCGAAGTCGGGCATCGAGATCCCACTCGATCGCATCAACACGGTGTTCTTCAACCAGACCCTGTTCGAGCGGATCGTCGGCGCCGGGGACATCGGCATCGAGTCCGCCGGTGAGGGCGGCCGCCAGACCTTCACCAACATCCGCAAGCCCTCGGTGGTGCAGCAGGAGATCTACCGCCAGAAGGAGGCCTACGAGCAGAGCAAGCTGGTGGCCATGGGGCAACAGCTCGCTGCCTCGACGGCGATGGGGAACCAGCCGCCGCCTCCGCAGACCCCCGTCGACGTCCCCGCACAGATCGCCAAGCTCGACGAGCTCCGGAAGGCGGGAGCGATCACGGAGGCGGAGTTCCAGGCCAAGAAGGACGAGCTCCTCAAGCGGCTCTGACCGTGCCCATCGCACGCAACGGCGACGTCGAGCTGGTCTATGAGACGTTCGGCGATGCGGATGACGTCCCGCTCCTGCTCGTCACGGGGCAGGGCAGCCAGATGCTGCTGTGGTCCGAGGAGCTGTGCCTCGGGTTCGCGGACCGTGGCTTCTTCGTGACCCGGTTCGACAACCGGGACGCCGGGTGCAGCACGTGGATGCCGGAGGGCACCTCCTACACCCTGTCGGACATGGCAGCCGATGCGATCGCGGTCCTCGATGCACTGGGGCTCGAGGACGCGCACGTGGTGGGTATGTCGCTCGGCGGGATGATCGCCCAGACGATGGCGATCGAGCAGCCTGCGCGGGTCCGCTCACTGACGTCGATCAGCTCGATGACGGGCAACCTCGCCCACGGGATGCCGACCGACGACGTCTTCGCCGCCCTTTCCGAGGCGCCCGTCGAGGGCGACGACGAAGCCCTGCTCGACCAGCAGGTCGCCCAGCGCCGCATCTGGGCGAGCCCGGACTGGTTCGTGGCGGAGGAGGTACGCGCCTACTTCGCGGCGTGTCTCCGGAGGGCCCGGCCGAACGCGGCGGGATCGGTGCGCCAGCTCGAGGCGATCCTCGCCGGCGGGAGCCGGGACGATGCGC
>JBEIGA010000133.1:0-11060 GCA_040382135.1 Acidimicrobiales bacterium | reverse complement strand
TTCCTCCTCGCGGGCGGCGACGAGGAGCCCGGCTCTTCCTACGTCGTGGTCGCCCGGCCGATCCCAGCCGGCACCGTCATCACCGCTGACGACCTCACCACCCGACGCCTCGTCCTGGACCCGGACGTCGCCGCCCGCAGCTTCACCGAACCGGCCGACGTGTTCGGCGCCGTCGCCCTCGTCCCCACGGGGCCGGGCGACCTGCTGTCCACCGGCGCCGTCTCCACGGAGGGCGTGACCGGTTCCCGGCTCGAGCTGACGCTGACCGTGCCCGAAGGCCGGACCCCGCCCGCGCTCCGACGCGGGGAGACGGTGACGGTGCTCGCCACGTTGGGCACGGGAGCCGATGCCGCCACCCGCCCGGTGCTCGACGCCGTGGAGGTCGTCGAGCTCACTGCGTCGAGCGGGGTGGCCGGACGCGGTGAGGTCACCCTGACGGTGACGGTCGCCGACCCGGCGCTCGCCGTGGCGGGCGCCCACGCAGCGCGTGTCGGCGAGCTGACCGTCGTCCGCCTGCAGGGCGAGGTCCCGGCGTTCGGCGGGACGTCCACGGTGGAGCTGCTGGGCACGGGCATCGCCGCAGGAGCGGCGACGTCGGAGCCACGAGGATGACCAGCCGCCGCTACGTCGTCGCCGGACTCGCCCACGCCAGGGCCGCCTGGTTCGGTGACGTCGGCCGCTGGTCCACGACCGCCCGCATCCCCGTGGAGTTCCTCCGGTGCCTCCGCACCGAGGAGCTGCTGGCACTGCTCGACGGTCAGGTCCCGCTCTCGGCCACGCTCATCGACCTCGGCGCACCCGGCGTCGATCGTGACCTGCTCGCCGACGTGCGCTCCACGGGCGCCGCCGTCCTCGTCGTCCGCGGCCCGGGCGCCGGCAACCCGCCCGGGCCGGTGGACGCCGAGCTGCCCGCCGGGTTCGGACCCGACGAGCTCGTCGCCGCGCTCGAGGAGCACGCCGCGCCCCTCGGGACCGACGACCGTGCCCCCACCACGCAGACGACGGCAGCGGAGCGGTTCCGCGGCCGGCTGGTCGTCTGCTGCGGCCCCGGGGGCACCGGCGCCTCCGTCACGGCCCTGGCCGTGGCCCAGGGCGTCGCCGCCGACCCCCGGCGTCACCGGCTCGTCGCCCTCGCCGACCTCGCCCGGCACGGAGACCAGGCGGTGCTCCATGACGCCGGCGACATCGCCCCGGGCCTCCCCGAGCTCGTCGAGGCCCACCGTGGCGGTGACCCCGAACCCGAGCAGATCCGGCGGCTGCTCCACGTCGTCCCCGACCGCGGGTACGACCTCCTGCTCGGCATGCGGCGCCACCGCGACTGGACCGCACTCCGGCCGCGGGCCGTCGGTGCGGCGATCGACGGCCTGCTCGCCACCTATGCGGTGGTGGTCGCCGACATCGACCCGGACATCGAGGGGGAGCTCGAGACCGGGTCCGTCGACGTCGAGGAGCGCAACGCGCTGAGCCGTGCCGCCGCCGCCCGCGCCGACCTCGTGCTCACCGTCGGAGCGCCGGGGACCAAGGGGATCCATGCGATCGCCCGGACGATCCGGACCCTCGTCGACCACGGCCTCCCACCCGAACGACTGGTCCCGGTCCTCGTCGGCGCCGGGCGCAACCCCGTCACCCGCTCCGCAACAGCGCGCTCCGTCGCCGGACTCGCCGGTGCGCCCGTCGCGTCGCCCGTGTTCGTGCCCCGGCACCGAGGGGTCGAGGCGTCGATCCGGGACGGTCGAGCGCTCCCCGCCACCCTCGCCGCCAAGCTCGCCGGCTCGGCGCTCGCCCTCCTCGAGGTCCTCCCCGAACGCCAGGACGACGCCGACGTGCCCGTCCCGGTGGTCGCCGGGCGCCTCGGTCTCGCCGGATCCGGGGAGGAGCTCTGATGAGCGGCACCGACGGTCGTGACGTCTCGCCCCTGGCGACGATCGAGGCCACGGTCCAAGAGCGCGCCCGACGCATCTCACTCGACCTCGCGCAGGACGACGCCCGATCCGAACTGCGACGCCTCGTCGACGACGAGGTCCGGCGCTGGTCGGAGGAGCACCGGCGGGGACTCCGGGCGATCCCCCTCCACGATCCCGACCTCGTCGCC
Organism: Acidimicrobiales bacterium; assembly: GCA_040382135.1. GTDB lineage: Bacteria > Actinomycetota > Acidimicrobiia > Acidimicrobiales > JBEIGA01 > JBEIGA01. The sequence goes on along the minus strand of JBEIGA010000133.1, from coordinate 8,968 downwards.
GACCGCGCGTTCCGGAACCTCGCCGGGTACGGACCGCTCGAACCGCTGCTCGCCGACGACGACGTCTGGGAGATCATGGTCAACGACCCGTCGACCATCTTCGTGAAGCGGCACCGGGGGCCGAGCGGCTACCACCACGAGGCGTTCCACGACGACGCCCACGTCCAGCGCGTCGTCGGCAAGATCCTCGACGACGCCACCACGGCGCACCGCAAGCTCGACCCCGCCGAGGGGCTCCAGGACGCCCAGCTCGACGGCGGTGCCCGCATGCACATCGTGCACGGTGACATCGCCCGCGGGGGCCACCTCCAGGTCAACATCCGAAAGTTCACCGGGGTCGCCTTCAGGAGCCTGGCCGAGCTCGTCGAACGGGAGATGCTCACCCGGCAGGCGGCGGCCTTCCTCACCGCTGCCGTACGCGCCGGCCTCACCGTGGTCGTGGCCGGCGCACCCGGCTCGGGCAAGACCACCCTCATGTCGTGCTGCGCCTCGGAGCTCGACCCCTCCCTCCGGATCGTCACGGCCGAGGAGGTCTTCGAGTGCGATGTCGCGCTGCCGAACGTGGCGAGCATGCAGACCCGGTCGGCCCGACCTGACCGTCCCGGCGTCGACCTCCGCCGGCTGGTCGCCGGCTTCCTGCGCATGGCCCCCGACGTCGCCGTCGTCGGCGAGGTCCGTGACCGGGAGGCGCTGCCCCTCCTCCTCACCCTGTCCACCGGCATCCAGGGCTTCACCACGATCCACGCGGCCTCGGCGAGGGCGGCCCTCACCCGGCTCCGCCTGGTGTGCCAGCTCTCGCCCGATGCCAACGACCTCCCGGTCGCCGCCGTGACCGCGCTGGTCTCGGAGGCCGTCGACATCGTCGTGCACTGCGCGCGTGACGTCGAGGGCCCCCGGGTCACCTCCATCTGCGCCGTGGAGGACCAGACCAGCGCCGACGGCATGACCTTCACCACCACCGAGGTGTTCGGACGGGCGGTCCGGGGCGCGGAGCTCCGCTGGACGGGGAACCTCCCCGCGCGGGCCGGGGCCCGGCTGGCGGAGTCCGGCGTCGAGGTCCGGCAACTGCTGGGGGCATCGTGACCCCCCTCGTTCTGGCGCTCTGCGCCGGCGCCGGCACCGCCCTGCTGATCGGGTTCGGTCGATCCGGCACCCCGGGGCGGTCCGCGGTCGGACCGAGGGATCGCCTGCGGGGCTGGCTCGCCGAGACCGGTCTGGCCGAGGTGAGGCCGCTCGAGTTCACCGTCGTGCTCGCCGGGGTGGCAGCGACGGGCGGCCTCGCCGGCTTCGTGCTGTTCGGAGGGGCGCTGCCCGCCGGTGCCGGGGCGGGGTTCGCGGTCGCGGCGCTGCTCTCGGGTCACCGGCAACGCCGACGGCGTCGCCGCGAGATCGCCCAGGACCACTGGCCACAGCTCCTCGAGGAGATGCGGGTCCTGATCTCGGCCTCCGGGCGATCGGTGCCGCAGGCGGTGTTCGACGTCGGCCGCCGGGCACCGGCCGAGCTCCGCCCGGCGTTCGCCGCCGCACAGCGGTCGTGGTTGCTCGGCGGTGACCTCGACCGCGCGCTGGGGGTGCTGAAGGAGCAGCTCGCCGACCCGACGGCCGACGTGGTCTGCGAGACGCTCCTGGTCGCCCACCAGGTCGGCGGCGCCGACGTCGACCGGCGTCTCGCCGCCCTCGCCGAGGACCGCCTCGCCGATGCACAGGCACGCCACGACGCCCGGAGCCGTCAGGCCGGCGCCCGGTTCGCACGACAGTTCGTCCTGCTGGTCCCCGTGGGGATGGCGTTGGCCGGGATGTCGGTGGGCAACGGTCGCGCCGCCTACGCCACCCCGATCGGCCAGGTCCTCGCGGTCAGCGGCATCGCGCTCGTGGTCCTGTGCTGGCTGTGGGCCGGGCGGATCCTCCGCCTGCCACCGGAGCGACGGGTCTTCCCCCGATGACCCAGCTCGCCGTCCTGCTCGCCGCGATGGGCGCCTGCGGCGCGGTGCTCCTGCTCGCGGAGCTGCGCTGGTTCCGACGGCCGTCGCTCCCGGACCGCGTCCGGCCCTACGCGCCCGCCGGCGGCACGGCACCGCGTCCTGCCGTCGTGTCCGTGGGTTCCTTCCGCGACGTCGTGGGCCCGGCCTGCCGCCAGCTGGGCGACCGGCTCGCTGCGGCGGTCGGCGTCCAGGAGGACGTGGGTCGGCGGCTGGAGCGGCTCCACCTGCCCGTCGACCCGGTGGGGTTCCGGCTCCGCCAGGCCGGATGGGCGGCCGGGGCGGCCGGCCTCGGCCTGCTGGTCGCCGTCGGGCTCCGGCTCGGTGGTGCCATCGGGCTCCTGTTCCTGGCCGGCTCGCCGCTGCTCGCGTTCCTGGTCACCGAGCAGCGCCTCGCCGGCCGTTCGGAGGCGCGCAAGCAGCAGCTGCTGCTCGAGCTGCCCGTGGTGGCCGAGCAGCTCGCCATGCTGCTCGGCGCCGGCTACTCGCTCGGGGCGGCCCTCAACCGGCTGGCACAGCGGGGCGCCGGTGTGGCCTCCGCCGACCTCGGCCGGGTCGTGCGCCGGATCCGCCAGGGCCTCGACGAGCAGACGGCGCTGCAGGAGTGGGCCGACATCGCCGACCTCCCCGCCCTGCACCGCCTGGTCCGGGTCCTCGCCCTCGACCACGAGGCCTCCGACGTCGGCCGCCTCGTCGCCACCGAGGCCCGGATCATGCGCCGGGAGGCGCACCGCCGGCTCGTCGAGTCGATCGAACGACGCGCCCAGCAGGTGTGGATACCGGTCACGGTCGCCGCCCTGCTGCCGGGCGCCATCTTCCTCGCCGTGCCGTTCATCGACGCCCTGTCCCTGATCGCCGGCGACTGACCCGGCCCTGACCCCGCCCGCCCGACCCACCCGACCGGAGGGAACCATGCACCACCCCACGACCACCGCCACGTACGACCGCCCACGCCGGTGCGCCGGCGACCGCGGCGAGGGTGTCATCTCGGCGGCCATCGCCGTGCTCATCGTGGCGTTCATCGGCGCCGCCATGTGGGTGGCGTTCAACACCATCTGGGAGAACGCCGAGTCCGACATCAGCGACCAGATCGAGTCCATCGGCGCCGGCGGATGAGCCGGGCCGAGCGCGGCGCCGGCGTCTTCGGCACGGCGTTCGGCCTGCTGGTCGTGCTGGTGCTGCTGCTCTTCGCCGTCCAGGTCCTGCAGGACCTCTACGCCACCTCGGTGGTGACCGGCGCCGCCCACGACGCGGCGCGCACCGTGGCCGGGTTCGACCAGGCCGACGACCGGTCCGCGGCAGCGGCGGAGGCCGAGCGGGTGCTGCGGTCCCGGCTGGCCGGCTACGACGCCGGGCGCCTCGAGCTCCACTGGCAGTTGGACGACGACGCCGTCACGCTCACCGTGCGCGCCCGGCACCGCACCGTCTGGCCGCGGGCGCTCGACCCCATGGGCCTCGGGACCACCGAGCGGACGGTCACGGTCCGGACCGAGGACGTCCGGTGACCCGCGCCCGATCACGGACCTGCGGGGGCCGCGGCAGAGCCCGGGGCGACCGGGGCCAGATCGCCGGCATCGAGGCGCTGCCGTTCGGGTTCCTCTTCTTCGTGGCGACGGTCCTGCTCGTCGCCAACGCCTGGGCCGTGGTCGACGCCCGCATGGCCGTCGCCGCCGCGGCCCGGGAGGCGGCGAGGGCGCTGGTCGAGGCGCCACCCGCCGACGGGCTCACCGTGGCCGAGGCCCGCGCCCGGGCCGTGCTCGCCGCGTACGGCCGCGACGAGCCCGACCGCGTCCGGATCCCCCCGCCCGTCGTCGAGGGCGGCAGCGTGACCCGATGCGCACGGGTCACCGTCACCGTGGAGTACGAGGTCCCGGCGCTGGTCGTGCCGTTCCTCGGCGGCTTCGGCGACGGCATCACGGCGTCGGCCAGCCACAGCGAGCTCGTCGACCCCTACCGCGACGGCGACCAGGAGGGCACGTGCTGAGCCTGCAGGACCGGCGTCGGCGCTCCGACGACCGCGGGTCGGTCCTGTTCCTGCTGCCCGCCGCTGCCCTCGTGGTGCTGGTCCTCGCCACCATCACCGTCGACCTCGGCCTGCTGCACGTCCGGTCCCGGGAGCTGTGGAGCATCGCCGATGCCGCCGCCAACGACGCCGCCTCCGCCGGGCTCGACCTCGACGACCTCCGCACGACGGGCGAGCTCCGCCTCGACCCGGCGGCCGCCACCGACGCCGCCCTCGCCGCTGTCGCCGCCTCGGGGCTCGAGGGCGTGGAGGTCGCGGCCGTCGCCGTGCACGGCGACGGTCGCGAGGTCACCGTCACCCTCCGACGGGAGGCGTCGCTCGTCATCGGCCGCGGCCTCCCCGGCGCCGACACCCGGGTGCTCACCGCCACCGCCACCGCCCGCCTCGCCGACGGCGGGCCCTGAGGCGCGAACCCCTACTCGTCGGTGAGCCGCTTCGCGTGGCGGATCGCGCCCACCCGCTCGGGCGCCATCACCGCCTCCAACGCGATGTCCCAGTCGGGAAGCTCGTGCACCAGGCCGTCGTGGCCCAACAGCCAGAAGCGGTCGAACCGCGACAGGAACGCCCGGTCGTGCGAGACCGCCACGACCGTCCCCTCGAAGGCGTCGAGCGCCTCCTCGAGCGCCTCCGCCGAGTCGATGTCGAGGTTGTCGGTGGGCTCGTCGAGCAGCAGCAGGTTGTGGCCGTCGAGCTCGAGGCAGAGGATCTCGAGGCGGGCCTTCTGCCCACCCGACATCGTGTCGTAGTCCTGCCGGGCGCAGCCGGCGAGGCCGTAGCGGGCCAGCGCCCGCATCGCCGCCTCCTCGTGGCCCTGCCGGTCGAGCACGATGTCGAGCACGCGGCGCCCCTGGAAGGCGGGGTTGTCGTTGATCTGGGTGAAGCGCCCCGGCGACACCCGGGCGCCGAGCTTCGCCACGCCCTCGTGATCCACGGGCTCGCCGCCCAGCAGGCGCAGCAGGTGGGTCTTGCCGGAGCCGTTCGGCCCCACCACCCCGAGCCGCTCCCCGAACCACACCTCGCCGGAGAACGGGAAGGTGAGCCCGGTGAGCTCCACGTGCTCGAGCGCCAGCACCCGCCGGCCCGAGTCGCCGCCGCGCAGGCGCACCAGCAGCTTCTGCTCCTCGGCCGGCGCCTCGGGCGGGCCGGCGTCCACGAAGCGCTTCCAGCGGGTCTCGGCCGCGTCGGCGCGGGCCGCCATGTCCGGGCTGCTCGCCGCCCGCGTCTTCATCGTCTTGTAGTACCGGAAGAGCCGCCGCTCCTCGTCGTTCCACCGCTCGAGCGCGTCGCCCAGCCGTCGCTGCCGTTCCGCCCGTGCCTCGGGGTAGGTGGCGTAGGAGCCACCGTGGACCCAGGCGCCGGACGCCTCGAGGGTGACCACCCGGTCGGTGCACGCAGCGAGCAGCTCGCGGTCGTGGCTGATCATCAGCACGGTCTTGCGGGTGGAGCGGACCATCTCCTCGAGCCAGCGCTTGGCCGGGACGTCGAGGTAGTTGTCCGGTTCGTCGAGCAGGAGGACGTCGGCGTCCGAGGCGAACAGCAGGTCGAGCACGACCTGCTTGCGCTCGCCGCCCGACAGCTCGGTGGTGATGCGCTCGCCCACGGTGTCGAGCCCGGCGCGCACCACCCGGCCCAGGGTGGCGTCCCAGCTCGCCTCGGCCACGTAGCCGCCGCAGTCGCCCCAGTCACCGAACGCCTCGGCCAGCTCCATCGCCTCGTCGACGCCGCCCGCCGCCGCCGCCCGCTCCGCCGCCACCAGCCGCCGGCCGGCGCTGCGCAGCGGCTCGGGCGACAGGCCGATCAGCATCTCCCGGACGGTGGTGACATCGCCCGCCACCCCGACGTCCTGGGGCATGAAGCGGATCTGGCCGCCGAGGCTTATCTCGCCGGACACGGGGGCGAGCTCGCGGGCGAGGATGCGCAGCAGGGTGGTCTTCCCGACCCCGTTGTTGCCCACCAGAGCGGCGTGGGCGCCGGGGCTCACGCCGAAGGACACCTCGGAGAACAGGGTGGCACCGCCGGGGTGGGCGTACTCGAGATCGGCGACGGTGATGTGGGGCACCGGGTCACCCTATCGACGGCGTCCCGCTGGGGATCCCCCCCGGCCACGCCCCTCAGGTACCGTACGGCCCCGCATGGCCCGCCCCGTCGCCGTCGTCGCCGCCATCCTCGTCGCACCGCTGCTCGCCGGCGCGGCCGTCCTCGCCATCGCCGACAACGGAGGCGGCGGGTTCCCCGGCGCCGTCGAGTTCGGGTCGAACCGCGGGGTCTCCCCCGGCGACCGCACCACCGAGGAGTTCCTGACCGCCACGGCCAGTTGCGGCCCGCTGCCCTCCGGCGACCACTTCGCCCCGATCGCCGGCGACGACGAACCCGACCTCGAGCTGGTGCCGGTGGCCGACATCGACCTCGCCGCGGTGATGACCTTCCTCCCGGACGGCTCGGCGCTCGTCGGCCGCCAGACGGGCCAGGTCGTCCACCTCGTCGACGGGCAGCCCGCCGACCTCCCCGTCATCGACCTCTCGGCCGACACCGCCACGAAGGACGACCAGGGCCTGCTCGGCCTCGCCGTCGACCCGGAGGGCGCCTGGCTGTACCTGCACCACACCGATGCCGTCGGCGACTCGATCGTGCGCGCCTACCCGATCCGCAACGGGCTGCCCGACCCGTACGGCGAGGAGACGATCCTCCGCGTCGACCAGCCCACCCGCCAGCACAACGGCGGCGCCCTGGCGTTCGGGCCCGACGGGTACCTCTACGCCACCTTCGGCGACGGCGGCGGGCTCGGGGACCCGTACCGCAACGCCCAGGACCCCGCCACGGTGCTCGGGTCGGTGGTCCGCTTCCAGCCGCTGCCCGACAGCATCCCGCCCGCGGCACCGGCCCCCGACAACCCCTTCGTCGGCGGCCCCCGGGACTCGGCGTGGAGCTGGGCCTACGGCACCCGCAACCCGTTCCGGTTCTCGTTCGACCCGCAGACCGGCGACCTCTGGCTCCCCGACATCGGCCAGCAGTGCGTCGAGGAGATCAACGTGCTCACCCCCGAAGACGCCGGCGCGAACCTCGGGTGGAACGTGATCGAGGGCGACCGTCCCTTCCTCGGGACCGCCGACGACCTCCCCGACCGCCACGACCCGGTCCTCACCTACCGCCACGACGTCGGCCTGTGCGCCATCGTGGGCGGGGTGGTCTACCGGGGCGCCGCCATCCCCGAGCTGCAGGGCCGCTACGTGTTCACCGATTACTGCAACGGGCAGCTCGTCGCGCTCGACCCCGCCACGGGCGACGTCGTGCGCTGGCCCGGCACCCGCGTCGAGCGGGCGGTGAGCATCGCCGCGGATCCCGACGGCGAGCTGTGGGTCACGAGCCTCGACGACGGCGTGTTCCGGCTCGTCGCCGGCTGAGGGGTCAGCCTTCGGCCGCGGCCCGGCGGGCCAGGTGCTCGTCGAGCCCGACCAGCCCGGTGACCTCGTCGAACCCGGCCAGATCGTCGAGCGCGTCCCGCAGGGTCCCGGCGGCGGCGAGCCCGGCGAAGGCGGTCCGGGTGGCGGCCACGGCGGCGAACAGCCCGCTCAGCGGGGACACCACGAACCGGAAGCCGAGGCCCTCCAGCTCCTCCGCCGAGCACAGCGGCGTGCGGCCCCGCTCGACCATGTTGGCCACGAGGGGCAGGCCGGTCGGGGCGAGCGCCGTGGCGATCCGCTCCAGCTCCGCCACGGACGCCGGCGCCTCGACGAACAGGGCGTCGACCCCGGCGTCGGCCGCTCGGCGGGCCCGGTCGATCGCGGCGTCGAGCCCGTGGACGGCGCGGGCGTCGGTCCGGGCGGTGACGTGGAGGTGCTCCCGCGTCCGGACGGCGGCCCGGAGCTTGGCCAGCCAGTCCTCCACGGGCACCACCTCCTTGCCCTCCATGTGCCCGCACCGCTTGGGCCACACCTGGTCCTCGAGGAACAGCCCTGCAGCACCCGCCGCCTCCCACAGCTCGACGGTCCGCGCCGCGTTCACCGCGTCGCCGTAGCCGGTGTCGGCGTCGACGACCACGGGCGTCCGCGGGACGGCCGCAGCGACCCGGCGGGCGACGTCGGCCATCTCGGTCTGGGTGAGCAGGCCGATGTCCGGCGCGCCGAGCAACGTCGCGGCGACGGCGAACCCGCTCACGAACACCACGGGGAACCCCGCCCGCGCCGCGAGCCGGGCGGAGAGCGGATCCCAGACACCGGGGGCGAGCACGGCCCCGCCGTCGGCCAGGAGGGAGCGGATCGTGTCGCCGGTGCGCATGGGCGGCACGTTAGGACGAGGCGGGGTCCGCCGGGACCCGGAAGAACTTTCAATGCTTTTCATGTAGTGTCACTCACATGAGCGAACGGGTGGTGGTCCGGTCAGCAGTGGAGGGGACGGCGGACGATGCCGGCGACGACGCCCTGGTGGCGGTGAAGCTCGCCCGGGACCACGAGGAGGCGGTGCGGCTCGACCGGGAGGCGGCCGTGCTCACCGCGTTCCGGCATCCGGGCCTGGTCCGCATGGTCGGCCACGTGCCCGGCTCGGAGCTGGTCACCGCACGGGTCGGCGAGCGCGACGCCGCCAGGAGTCCCGCCGGCGAGCTCCGGCAGGCGCTCGCCCGGACGGCCGCCCTCGCCGCGCTGACGGCGGACCTCCACGACCGCGGCCTCGTCCACGGGGCCATCAGCCCCGAGCACGTGCTCCTCACCCCGGACGGCCGCCCGGTCCTGTGCAGCCTGCACCTCGCCGGCCCACCCGAGGAGCCGTTCCCCGACGCCACCCAGGACCCCGCGTTCCCCGCCGGCGCGCCCCGTCGTGCCGCCTGCGACGTCCACGGCATCGGCACCGTCCTCGCCAACGAACTGGCCGCGGTGCGCGCCCGGCCGCTGACGGACCGCCGCACCCGACGGGCCGCGGACCGCCTGGTCCGCAGCGCCACCCACGCCGAGCCGTCGCGCCGGCCGGGGGC
>JBEIGA010000132.1:0-11067 GCA_040382135.1 Acidimicrobiales bacterium | reverse complement strand
GGTGCGCTGCTGCTCGCGGTCGCTGCATCCGTCGCCGTGGTCGTCCTCGTCCCCCGGAGCGCCGGCACCCTGCGCGTGGCCGCGGTGCTGTTCCTGATCGTCGCGCCCGTCGTGTACCTCGTCCCGAACCCGCTCGGGGGCAACCTCACCCGCCTCATGCTGCTGGCCGCCCCCGCCCTCGTGGTGGCTGCCGACTCCCGGCCGCTACGCGCGGCGGTGCTCGCCGGCCCGTTGCTCATCTGGCAGTTGGCTCCGGCGGTCGATGCCGTCGCCCAGGCCGAGGACCCCTCGGCCGATGCCGCGTTCCACGCCCCCCTCGTCGAGCAGGTGACGGCCCGGGCCGGCGACGACGTGCGCATCGAGATCCCCTTCACCCGCAACCACTGGGAGACCGTGTTCGTCGCCGATCACCTCCAGCTGGCACGCGGGTGGGAGCGCCAGGTCGACATCGAGCGCAACCCGCTCTTCTACGAGGACGGACTGACGGCGGAGGCCTACCTCGCCTGGCTCTGGCACAACGGCATCTCCTTCGTCGCGGTGCCCGACGTCGAGCTCGACCCGTCCGCCGAGGCCGAGGCCGCGCTGATCGCCGCCGGCGTGCCCGGGCTCGACCTCGTGTGGGGCAACTCCGACTGGCTGCTCTACGAGGTCCAGGGCTCGCCGGGACTGCTCGACGGCCCCGGCCGTCTGCTCTCCGTCGAGGCCGACCAGGTCGTGCTCCACGCCGACGAGCCCGGCGTGTTCCGGCTGCGTGTCCACCCGAGCGAGCACATGGTCCTCGCCGACGGCGCCGGGTGCGTCCGCACGGGCGCGGACGGGTGGACCGAGCTCCACGTCCTGCGCTCCGGTTTCGTCCGGCTGGTCACGACGGTCGGCGACGAGGCCGATCCGGACTGCGGTCCCGCCTGAGACCCGGCCGGTACGCTGTTCCATCCGGCCTCCGTAGCTCAGCTGGACAGAGCGACGGACTTCTAATCCGTTGGTCGCAGGTTCGAATCCTGCCGGAGGCGCTGCAGCGGCCGCTGTCCGGGCGGCCGATCCGGATCGGACCGTGACGGCCAGGGCGGGACCGTGTCGCCAGATGGACACCATGCCAGACGGACATGTGGGCGGGAACCCGTACGTGGCCCTGCTGCTGGAGCGCTTCGGCACGCCGATCATGACCGTGGTGCGTTCCCATCGGGAGCTGCGGTCCGTGGTCTCCTCGGCGCCACCGGGGTTCGGTACCCGACCCGACGAGTACCACTCGGACGTCCTGTTCCTCCGCTCCCCGCTCACTCCGGCCCGGATGCTGTCGGTGGTGGAGCTCCGCGACGGCGTGGACCGTGCCTGGCCGGGTCGGGGGGTCGTCTCCTTCGAACGGCTCAGCGCCCGGCGCTCCGAGAGCCGGATGAGCCGGATCGTCGGGACACCCGAGTACCGGCGCACGACCATCCGCTCCTGGTCGACCACCACCAGGCTGCTCGAACTGCTCGACGCCCGCCGCACGGAATGATCGGGCCATCGGTCGTTCTGCTCGGATCCTGGTGTGCCCTGAAGTGCTACATTGAAGCACATGGCTGAGGTCGGGATCCGAGCGCTGAAGCAGAACGCGTCCGCCGTGGTGGCCGAGGTCGCGGCCGGTGAGACGGTGACGATCACCGACCGGGGCCGACCGGTGGCCCGCATGACGCCCATCCCTGCGTCGCGCTTGGAGGCGCTGGTGGCGGAGGGGAGCGCGCGGCCTGCCGCCCGCAGGATCACCGACCTGCCCGCCCCGACACCGGGGCCCGACCTGTCCCGCGTGCTCGCGGACGCTCGCGCGGAGGAGCGGTACTGAGGTGCCGTACTACGCCGACACGTCCGCCCTCGTGAAGCTGGTGGTCGCGGAGCGGGAGAGCGCCGCGCTGCGGAGGTGGCTGGCCCGGGAGGGTCGTCACCTGGTGTCGTCGGACCTGGCACGGACCGAGCTCATGCGGACCGTCCGTCGAGCCGTGCCCGATCGGGCGGTGCTCGCGCGGGAGGTGCTCGAGTCCGTCACCCTCCTGCGGCTCCCGACCGAGGTGTTCGAGATCGCCGGGCGTCTGGAGCCCACCACGATGTGGTCGCTCGATGCGCTCCACCTCGCGGCGGCGTTGCACCTCGGCGACGACCTCGAGGGTCTGCTCACCTACGACGACCGTCTCGCCGCCGCGGCGGCGGCCGTCGGGATCGCAGTCGTCGCTCCGGGCGCTCGCTGATCTGCTGGGCCCCCCGGCCCGGCGGGTTGACCGGACGGACGGCCAAGATGGAACCGTTCGGCGGGTCGAAGACCTCCCCGACCGATGTCACGGGACGCGCGTTCAAGGAACCGCCGTCTCGGGCCGATCCGCACCGGATGCGAAACCGAAAGCTGATCCCTGCCGCGGTCGTGACCGCGGGCCTCCTGCTCGCCGCATGCGGCGGGGACGACGAGGAGGGCGCCACCGCCACGACGGTCGCCGCTGAGAGCACCGAGACCACCGAGACCACGGTGGCGGAGGAGACGACCGACACGACCGTGGCCGAGGAGACCGACGGGACCACCACCACCACCACCGTCGCCGAGGGCGGCTGCCCGTCCGAGACCGTGCTCGAGATCGGCAACGGCGCCACCGCCGGCCTCACCGACGGCCCGATCGCCGACATCGAGGTCTTCGCCGACTGGTCGCTCGACCAGACCGTCGACCTCGTGTTCTCGAGCTACCCCGTCCCGGAGGACCCGCAGTTCGGCCTCAGCGCGCCGGTCGGCCTGGTCGAGGTGCCCGAGGGCGAGCACTTCTTCCACGTGTCGCTGTTCGCGGGCGTGGACAAGACCCTCGAACCCGGCGTCTACGTCGACGACGACGCCGCCGAGCCGCGCATCCAGTTCATCGACCTGTACCTCGGGTCCGAGCGCATCCTGCCGCTCGGCGACCACCAGGTGACCATCACCGAGATCACCGAGACCGAGGTGTGCGGCACCATCGAGGGCTCCGGCGACACGGCGCTGCAGAGCCTCCCCTTCGTCACGGGCGAGTTCGTCGCACTGAAGGTCTGACCCCGGGGTCAGGGGCCGCCCCGGCGTGACCTCGGTCCGTCGGGGCGACCGCCCGCCCCTCGCAGGCGTAGGGTCGTCCCGTGGGGGGACCGACGACCGAGCTCGTGCCGGACCGGCGTGTGCCGGGCCAGGTCGCCGCGCTCGGCTACCGGGACTACCGCTGGTTCTGGTGCTCGAGCGTGGTGTCGAACACCGGCTCGATGATGCACATGGCGGCCCTGAACTGGGTCGTGGCCGACCTGCACGGCGTCACCACCGCCACCTTCGTGGCGAGCATCGGCCTCATCCCCATGCTGGTGTCGTCGCCCATCGGCGGGGCGATCGCCGACCGCTTCGAGCGGCGGCTCGTGTTCCTCTGGGCCGTGGTGCTGCAGATGCTCACGGCGGCCGCGCTCGCCCTGGCCTACGAGGTCGGCTGGACCAGCGTGGGCACCTTCGCCGCGCTGGCGGTGATCGGCGGCTTCACCGGCTCGATCGGTGCCCCGGTGCAGCAGGCGATCATCACCGACCTCGTCCCCGTGTCGGCGATGCGCAACGCGTCGGTCCTCAACTCCACCCAGTTCACCGTGAGCCGGTCGCTCGGCCCCACGCTCGCCGGCCTGCTGATCGGACCGCTCGGCGCGGGCACGGTCTTCTGGGCGAACACCGTGAGCTTCGTCGTGCTCATCCTCGGGCTGCGGACGATGGAACACCGCCCGCCACCCGCGCGCGCCGCCGACGCCGAGGGCTACGTCGCCTCGTTCCGGTCGGGGTGCCGGTACACGGTCCGCAACCCCGGGTTGCGGGTCACCATGCTCGCCGGGTTCATCGTGGCCCTCGTGTCGTCGCCGCTGCAGCTCAACGGCCAGGTGATCGCGAAGGAGGCGTTCGACGCCGGGCCCACGGCCTTCGGCCTCCTCGTCGGGGCGTTCGGGTACGGCTCGCTGGTCTCGGCGCTCGGCGTCCTGGCCTTCGACCGCGGCTGGACGCACAAGGGGCTGGTCATGACCGGCTTCCCCCTCTTCGCCGCCGGCCTCTACGGCCTGGCGATCTCGCCGGTGGTGGCGCTCGGGATCGTGGCCAACGCCGTCGTGGGCGTTGCGTTCATGATCCTCATGTCCACGATCCTGTCGGCCACCCACGCCCTGTGCGACGACGAGTACCGCGGCCGGGTCATGAGCGTGTGGATGCTGCTGTGGGGCGTTGCCGCCCCCATCGGGATCATGGTCACCGGCCTGGCGGAGGTCCTCGGCATCCGCTGGATCCTCGCCGGGTTCGCCACCCTGCTCGCCGTCTACACGCTCCTCGCCCGCTGGCGCGGCAGCTTCGACCTCATCGATCCGCCGTTGGCCCACGGCCCGACGCCCGACGCGGATCTCCTCGAGGAGTCACCGGATGCCACTGTCGCCGACGCCTGAGCCGCCGCACCGGGAGGCGGTGGGGGGCTGCCCCCTCGACTGCCCCGACGGCTGCAGCTGGATCGTCACGGTCGACGGTGGTGGCGTCCCCGTGAAGCTCCGCGGCAACCCGGCCCACCCCTTCACCCGGGGCGGGCTCTGCGTGAAGGTCAACGGCTACCTCGAGCAGACCCGTCGGCCGGATCGCCTGCTGCACCCCCTGCGACGGGTGGGGGAGAAGGGGGAGGGCCGCTTCGTCCGGATCTCCTGGGACGAAGCGCTCGACGAGATCGCCGAGCGGCTCACCGCCATCCGCGCCGAGCACGGCGGCGAGGCGATCTGGCCGTACCTCGGCACCGGCACCGTCGGCTGGATCCAGGGGATCGCCGGCGCGGGCAAACGGCTCTGGAACGCTCTCGGCTGCTCGGAGCACGCCGCCACCATCTGCTCGGTCAGCGGCCACGCCGGCATGCGGTACACCACCGGCAGCGCGCTCGGGATGGAGCCGTCGGACCTGGCCCACAGTCGGCTGATCCTGCTGTGGGGCACCAACACGCTCACCTCGAACCAGCACCTGTGGCCCTTCGTCGAGGAGGCCCGCGGTGCCGGTGCCCACGTCGTCGTGGTCGACCCGGTGCGCACCCGCACCGCCCGTCGCGCCGACGAGCACGTGGCGCTGCGGCCCGGCACCGACGGCGCGCTCGCGCTCGGCCTGCTGCACGTGGCCGTGGCCGAGGGCGGCGCCGACGAGGCGTGGCTCGAACGGTGGAGCGTGGGCTGGGAGGCGTTCCGCGATCTGCTCGCCACCTGGACCCCGGCCCGGACCGCCGAGGTGTGCGACGTGCCCGAGGCGCAGATCCGAGCGCTCGGCGCCCGGCTCGCCACCACCCGGCCCACCGGCATCCGCCTGTCGATGGGGATGCAGCGCCACGCCGGCGGTGCGTCGGCCGCCCGAACCGTGTCCACCATCCCTGCGGTGCTCGGCGACTTCGCCCGGGTCGGCGGCGGCATCTGCTACTCCACCGCCCCGGGCTACCCGCTGGATCACGACGCGCTGACCCGGCCGGACCTGCGGCCGAACCCCGTCCGCACGCTGTACATGACGCGCCTCGCCGACACCCTCCTCGACGCCGACCCACCCGTGCGCGCTCTTCTGGTGTTCGCCGCGAACCCGGTGGCGTCCAACCCCGACCAGCGGGAGGTGCGCCGGGCCCTCAGCCGCCCCGACCTGTTCACCGTGGTCGTCGAGCAGTTCCCCACCGACACCGCCGACTACGCCGACATCGTCCTGCCCGGCACCATGCAGACCGAGCACGCCGACCTGCACGACTCCTTCAGCCACCTGTACCTGCAGTGGAACGAGCCGGCCGTGCCGCCGGCAGGGGAATGCCTCCCGCACACCGAGATCGCCCGACGGATCGCCGTCCGCATGGGGATCACCGACCCCGCGGTCCTGGCGTCGGACCACGAGCTCGCCGAGGCCGCGCTCGGGGGTGACCATCCGGCGCTCGCAGGGATCACCCTCGAGCGCCTGCGGTCCGAGGGGTTCGTCCGCATGGGCTTCCCCGAGCCGTACCTGCCGTTCGCCGACGGGTTCCCCACGCCGAGCGGACGGTTCCAGTTCGCCTCACGGGACGCCGTGATCGCCGGTGTGCCCGAGCTGCCGGACTTCGTGCCGCCCGCCGAGGCGATCGGCGCCGACGAGCGCCACCCGCTCGCGCTGGTCGCCCCGGCCGACCACCACTTCCTCAACTCGGTGTTCGCCTCGTCGCCGGCACACCTCCGTCGGGCGGGTGAGCCGGTCGTGTCACTCCACCCCGACGACGCCGCCGCCCGGGGCATCGCCGACGGCGACCGGGTCCGGGTGCACAACGACCGCGGGGCGTTCGAGGCCGTGGCCGTCCTCGACGGTCGCGCCCGCGTCGGCCTCGTGGTCACCACCAAGGGCTGGTGGCCGAAGCTCGTCGGCGGTGCCACCGCGAACGCCACGGTGGCCGAGCGCGACAGCGACCTCGGCCACGGCGCCGTCTACCACGACAACCGGGTGGAGGTCAGCGGCCTCGCCGACGTCGGCCCACCATCGCGGCCGTGAACCAGGCGGTGCCGAACAGCAGGATCGGTCCCCAGAAGAGCCAGTGCCACGAGTCCTGCAGTTCGAGGCCGAGCCCGCGCCCGTAGGCGACGGCGACGACGGCGGTGACGATCACCTGCCGGCGTGCCGAATACCGGAACCGGCCGAGCTGCTCGCCGACGAACTCGACGGTGGCCGGGATGCTGAGCCCCCAGATGAACCACGGATCGAGCTCCGGCGGCCACGGCGAGCCGCCCGCCAGCGTCAGCAGGGCGATCGAGAACGCCAGCGGGTAGAGGACGAAGCAGCGTCGGCAGACGCGTCGGCCCCTGATCACCAGGCAGCGGTCCCACTCCTCGGGGTGGTGGTGGGACAACCACAACCCCTCGTTCCGGCGCGCGTGCTGCTCCCGTTCGTTCGCCCGCGCGGCGGCCTCGGCGAAGCGCGCCTCGAAGTCGGCGTCGGGCGAAGGGGTGGGGGAGCGCCGCGTCACCTCATCCCCGTCGGCCGCGGATACCCCACCGTGAGCCGAACGACCCACCCCCCCCCGGACCCCAAACCGGCCCCCCCCCCCGGCCAGTTCGGGAAGGAAGCCGGGGAGGCTGCGGAGACGGGAGCCGCCGGGGCCCGAGTGCCTCGTGGGAGCCTCGGTGGCCGCCTAGTGGAACTGCTCCTCCTCGGTGGAGCCGGCCATGGCGAGGGTGGACGCGGCGCCGCCGGAGATGACGGTGGCGACGTCGTCGAAGTAACCGGCGCCGACCTCACGCTGATGGCGGGTGGCGGTGTAGCCCTCGGACTCCATGCCGAACTCCCGCTCCTGCAGGGCGACGTAGGCGGTCATGTCCTCGGCGGTGTACGCCCGGGCGAGCTCGAACATCGACGCGTTGAGCGCGTGCCAGCCGGCCAGGGTGATGAACTGGAACCGGTAACCCATGGCGCCCAGTTCCTTCTGGAACCTGGCGATGGTGGCGTCGTCGAGGTGCTTGCGCCAGTTGAAGCTGGGCGAGCAGTTGTAGGCGAGCATCTTGTCCGGGAACTCGGCCTTCACGGCCTCGGCGAAACGACGGGCCTCGTCGAGGTCCGGCGTCGAGGTCTCGCACCAGATCAGGTCGGCGTACGGGGCGTAGGCCAGGGCCCGCTTGATCGGCGACTCGAGGCAGGGACGGGTGTAGTAGAAGCCCTCGTTCGAGCGCTCGCCGGTGAGGAACTCGCGGTCGCGCTCGTCGACGTCGCTGGTGATGAGGTTGGCGCCGAGGGCGTCGGTCCGGGCGACGACGATGCTGGGCACGCCCAGGACGTCGGCGGCGAGGCGGGCGGCGGTCAGGGTCTGGATGTGCTGCTGGGTCGGGATGAGGACCTTCCCGCCCATGTGGCCGCACTTCTTGGCCGACGACAGCTGGTCCTCCCAGTGCACGCCGGCGGCGCCCGCCTCGATCATGCCCTTCATGAGCTCGAAGGCGTTGAGGGGGCCGCCGAAGCCGGCCTCGGCGTCGGCGACGATGGGGATCATCCACTCGCGCTTGGTCTGGCCGCCGGTCTCGGCCCACTCGATCTGGTCGGCGCGCCGCAGGGCGTTGTTGATGCGGGTGACCACGGCCGGGACGCTGTTGGCCGGGTAGAGGCTCTGGTCCGGGTAGACCTGCCCGGCGAGGTTGGCATCGCCCGCCACCTGCCAGCCGGAGAGGTAGATCGCCTCGAGGCCGCCCTTGACCATCTGCACCGCCTGGCCACCGGTCATGGCGCCGAGGGCGTGGACGTAGTCGCGCTTGCCCAGCAGGTCCCAGAGCCGCTCGGCGCCGTCGCGCGCGATCGTGCACTCCGGGCTGATCGAGCCACGCAGGCGGACCACGTCGGCGGCCGAGTAGTCGCGGCGCACGCCCGCCCAACGCGGGTCGTTCGCCCAGGACTGCTCGAGCTCGGTGACCTGCTGCTGGAAGCTCTTGCGCATGATGCCGCCTCTCTGTTCGGGTTCCGGTCGACGTTCGTACCGTCCGTGTGCCCAGTCTGAGGAAAGAACGAACGTCCTTCCAGGCAAGAAGTCCCGAAAATGGGTGCTCAGGTTGCCCAAATCGGAAAGAACGGCAAAACTTCAGACGTCGAGGTGTGGCGGTCGCCACGACCTGAGGGGCTCGACGGGAGGTCCAGATGGCTGCCACCACCGATCTGCGGCTGCTCGGGCAGCGGGTCCGCCACGCCCGACGTGCCGCCGGCATGACGCTGGCCGACGTCGCCGGCGCCGTCGGCCGGACCCCGGCCTGGCTCAGCCAGCTCGAGAACGGCAAGGTCGAGCCGCGGCTGGGCCAACTCGGCGATCTCGCCGCCGCGCTCGGCACCTCGACCTCCGACCTGCTCGAGGACCGTGCGCCCGACCGCAGGGCGGAGCTCGAGCTCAAGCTCGAGCGTCTGCAGGGCGAGGCCCGCTACGCGTCCCTCGGACTTCCCCGGCTGAAGGCCTCGGCGAAGCTTCCCGACGTGGTCCTCGAGCACCTCGTCGCCCTCGCCGAGGCGCTCCCGGACACGGCGGACTCGCCCGAGGTGGCACGCCGCCAACGCGCCGGCGACCGCGCCCGCCTGGCGAACATCGAGCTGCGGCGGGAGATGCGCACCCGCGGGAACTACTTCGAGGAGATCGAGCAGGTGGCGGCCTCCATGCTCGCCGCTGTCGGGTACCCCGGGCACGGCCCGATCAACGAGCGGCACCTCACCGACCTCGCCGCCCACTGCGGGTTCCGCATCGAACGGGTACCCGGCATGCCGCGGACGGCCCGCTCGGTCACCGACCAGCGGGCCCGGATCATCTACATCCCCCGGCGCGAGGACCTCACGATCCGCGCCGCGCGCTCGGTGATCCTGCACACGCTCGGCCACTTCGCCCTCGACCACCGGGAGACCCGCGACTTCGGCGACTACCTCCGGCAGCGGATCGAGTCCAACTACTTCGCCGCGGCGGTGCTGCTGCCCGAAGCGCCCTCGGTCGAACTCCTCGAGCAGATGAAGGAGGCGCGGGACCTGTCGGTCGAGGACCTCAAGGAGCAGTTCTACGTCTCCTACGAGATGGCCGCCCACCGGTTCACCAACCTCGCCACCCGGCACCTGGGCATCCCCGTCCACTTCCTCCGGACCGACCCGGAGGGCGTCATCACCAAGGCCTACGAGAACGACGGCATCCCGTTCCCCACCGACGCCGACGGCGGCGTGGAGGGCGAGCGGGTCAGCCGGCAGTGGGGTGCCCGGCAGGCGTGGAGCACGTCGGACTCGTTCCTGCTCCACTACCAGTTCACCGAGACCGACCTCGGCGAGTACTGGTGCGTCACGTACACCGAGACCTCGAACGAGCGCACCCCGCACGCCATCACGCTCGGCAGCACCGGCGCCGACGCCCGATGGTTTCGTGGTGGCGACACCCTCCGGCGCCTCGACGCCCGGACCGCGACCAACACGGTCGACCCCGACCTCCTGGCGCGATGGGAGGGTGTGGCCTGGCCGTCGGCGGCCGAGCGCAGCCATGTGCTGTCGGCGCTGCCGGCCGGCGGGCGGGCGTTCACGCCGTTCCCCGGCGTCGACCTGCTCGACGTGTACCGCTTCCTCGACCGGGTGAACGGGCGCTCCTGAGGATCGGGGAGCGGCGGGACGAGTCGTCGGTCACGCCGGACCACGACTGTCCGGAGTCGTTCACCGATTGTTCACCTGGACGTCCCCCGAGGGACACCAGGGATCTTCGGCCCTGCAACACGGGGGTCCTACCGTGAGATGGTGACCTCCGTGATGACCGATCCACCCATCGGTATCGACGTCCTGTCCGGCGACCGCCGTCGCCTCCGACGGGAGCGGTCGGTGGCGATGGTGCTCCGGGTGACCGCCTCGCTCGCCATCGTGATCTCGGTGCTCATCGTGATCACGCTCGCCGGCGAGGCGTGGACCTTCATCTCCCAGGTCGAGTGGGCCTCGCTCTGGGACATCGGCTGGTTCCCCCGCCGTGGCCTCTACGACCTGCCGACCATCATCATCGCGAGCATCATCGTCACCGGGGTGGCGTTGCTGGTCGCGTTCCCGCTGGGGCTCGCGTCGGCCATCTACCTGTCGGAGTACGCCCGGCCCCGGGTACGCCGGATCCTGAAGCCGGTGCTCGAGGTGCTCGCCGGCGTCCCGTCGGTGGTGCTCGGCTACTTCGCCCTGCAGTACATCTCGCCCAACCTCGTGCAGCGGCTCTTCACCGATGCCGGGCCGCAGAACATGCTGGTGGCGGGCATCGGCGTCGGCATCCTCACCATCCCGCTCGTCGCTTCGGTGTCCGAGGACGCCCTGTCCGCAGTGCCCCGATCCCTGCGGGAGGCGTCGGTCGGGCTCGGGGCGCGGAAGATCACCACGACCACCCAGGTCGTGATCCCGGCTGCCATCTCCGGTCTCGTGGCGGCGGGCATCCTCGCCGTCAGCCGTGCGCTCGGCGAGACGATGGTGGTGTTCATCGCCGGTGGCGGCGGCGACGGTCAGCTCCGCAACCTGGCACCGACCGATCCGGGCATGACGATGACCGCCGCCATGGCCTCGATCGCCGGCGGGACCGACGCGGTCGTCGGCGAGGC
>JBEIGA010000131.1:0-11073 GCA_040382135.1 Acidimicrobiales bacterium | reverse complement strand
CCCATGGCCGAGGTCGCCGATGCGGTGGTGCTCGCCGACCTCGCCGATGCCGTCGTGCTCGTCGTCGACCCGGCGCGCTCCCGTCGTCGTGAGGTGGAGGTGGCCCTTGCCGACCTGCGCCGTGGCGGGGTCGAGCCCGACGGCGTGATCGTCCTCGGGGGCGGCGAGGGCTCGGTGCGGGCCGGCTTCCCGGGGCGCGCTGCGCTCCGTCCGGTGGCGTGACCGCCGTCCTCACACCTCCGGGGACCCCGGCGGGGCTCCCCACGGCGACCACGTCCGCCCGGTCGGCCGTGGACCGCTCACCTGCGTGGCCGACGGTGGCGTTGCTCGGCTGGTACCCGCTGTTCTGGCTCCTCGGCTTCGGTGCCTTCGTCTGGATCCTCTTCCCTGCGACCAGCGCGCTCTCCCTGGTGCTGCGGCGGCGGCTGCTCGTGCCTCCCGGCTTCCTGCTCTGGCTCGGGTTCCTCGGGTTCATGGTGCTCTCGGCGGTCCAGCTCGAGGAACGCGAGGACCTTCTGACCTTCGGTCTGCGCGCCGGGTTCTACCTGGGCGCGACCGTCCTCGTCCTCGACATCGTCAACGGGGGCGGACGGCTCGGCGCCGAGCGGGTGCACCGGGTCCTGGTGGTCTTCTTCATGGCGGCCGTGGTCGGTGGACTCCTCGGCCTGCTCGTCCCCCGGCTGTCGGTGCCCTCGATCGCGGCGGCGCTGCTCCCCGAGTGGATCGCCGGTCATCCGTTCGTGGCCGACCTGATCACCCCGACCTTCGCCGAGGTGCAGGTGGTGCGAGGCGTCGAGCTCGTCCGACCGAGTGCGCCCTTCACGTACACCAACGGCTGGGGTGCGGCCATGGCGCTGCTCGCCCCGTTCGCCGTGGCCGCCGCCGTCCGTCCGGTGCGGGGTCTCCCCGTGGCGCTCGTGCGCGGGTTCCTCGCCCTGTCGCTGGTGCCGATCCTGCTGTCGCTCAACCGGGGGCTCTGGTTCGGCCTCGCGCTCGCTGCCGCCTACACCGCGGCCCGCCGTCGTCCCTCCGGGCGGGCGGGCCTCGGCGTGGGGATGATCGTCGTGGTCCTCGTGGTGGGTGCCGTGATCACCTGGACGCCCCTCGGTGAGCAGGCGCTGTCCTCGCTGTCGGTCCGTGCCGGCGACAGCGACAACGTCCGCAGCCAGCTCATCGAGGAGACCATCGACCGGGTGGGGGAGTCACCGGTCCTCGGCTACGGGGGCCCCCGTCCATCGGGCTTCGCGGCCGTTCCGCTCGGCACCCACGGCCAGCTCTGGACCGTCCTGTTCTCGCACGGGATCCCGGCGACCCTGCTCTACCTGTGATTCTTCGCGCACGCGATCTGGTGGAGCCGGAACCCGCGGACCCCCCTCGGGGTGGCCGCCCACGTCACCCTCGTCGTGGGGCTGACCCAGACGATCTACTACGGCCAGCTGCCCCACCAGCTGTTCATCCTGATGGCCGCCTTCGCGCTCGCGGTGCGGGACCGGGAGCCGGCTGACGTGACCTCCGCCCCCATGGCGACCCCCGCCCCTGCGGGCTAGCGTTCCCGGGGAATCACACCCCTGTGATTCCGCCGTCCGCCGGCGGTTCGGCGGGGAGGGACCGCGCTCGTGGCAGGGTCGTTCACCCACCTGCACGTCCACACGGAGTTCTCGATGCTCGACGGCGCGGCGCGCGTCGGCGAGCTCATGGCCGCCGCCGCGGCGTACGGCCAGCCGGCGATCGGGATCACCGACCACGGCAACATGTACGGCATCCTCGACTTCTACAAGGCGGCGAGGAAGGAGGGCCTGAAGCCCCTCCTCGGCACCGAGGCGTACATGGCCCACGAGAGCCGCCACGAGCGCCCGCCCCGGCGGGGTCGCATCGACGACTCCGGCGGCGACGTCGACGGCGGCGCCAAGCTCTACTACCACCTCACCCTGCTGGCCGAGGACAACGTCGGCTAAAAGAACCTCATCCAGCTCGCCAGCCGGGCCTTCATGGAGGGCTACTACTACAAGCCCCGCATGGACTGGGAGACACTGGCGGACCACAGCGAGGGCCTGATAGCCACCAACGGCTGCCTCGGCGGCCACGTGCTCCAGGCCCTGATGAAGGACAACTTCGCCCTCGGTCTCGAGCGTGCGGGACGCCTGCAGGACATCTTCGGCAAGGACAACCTGTTCGTCGAGATCCAGGACCACGGGATCCCCGAGCAGAAGCGCACCAACCCGATGCTGCTCGACATCGCCCGCCGCATCGGCGCGCCGCTCGTGGCCACCAACGACAGCCACTACACCCACCGCGAGGACGCCGTCGCCCACGACGCGCTCCTGTGCGTGCAGACCGGGTCGCTCATGTCCGACCCGGACCGCTTCAAGTTCTCCTCCGACGAGCACTACCTGAAGTCGGCGACCGAGATGCGGCACCTCTTCCGCGAGATCGAGGTGGCCTGCGACAACACGCTCTGGATCGCGGAGCGGTGCAACGTCGAGATCGAGTTCGGCAAGCCCCAGCTGCCCACCTTCCCGTTGCCCGAGGGCTTCACCGACGACGCCGAGTACCTGCGCCACCTCACGTTCGAGGGGGCCCGGAAGCGCTGGGGCGAGCAGTTGCCCGACACCGTGGTCGAGCGGCTCGCCTACGAGCTGCAGGTCATCCGCGACATGGGCTTCTCGTCGTACTTCCTGATCGTGTGGGACCTCATCAAGCACGCCCGCGACAGCGGCATCCGGGTGGGCCCGGGTCGTGGCTCCGCGGCCGGTTGTGCGGTCGCCTACACGCTCTGGATCACCGACCTCGACCCCATCAAGTACGACCTCCTGTTCGAGCGGTTCCTGAACCCCTCGCGCATCTCCATGCCCGACATCGACATGGACTTCGACTCCCGCTACCGGGACGAGATGATCCGCTACGCCGCGGAGCGCTACGGCCGCGACCACGTCGCCCAGATCGTCACCTTCTCCCAGATCAAGGCCCGGGCCGCGGTGCGCGACGCCGCCCGGGTGCTCGGCTACCCGTACGCCGTCGGCGACAAGATCGCCAAGGCGATGCCGCCGCTCATCATGGGCCGCGACACCCCGCTCTACGCCTGCCTCGAGGAGCACCCGAAGTTCACCGACGGCTTCAAGATGGCCACCGAGCTCCGGGACATGTACACCACCGACCCCGACGTCAAGAAGGTGGTCGACGTCGCCAAGGGCCTCGAGGGGCTGCGCCGCCAGGACGGCATCCACGCCGCGGCGGTGGTGATCACCAAGGAGCCGCTCACCGAGTACCTGCCCATCCAGCGCAAGCCGGAGTCCGGGCAGTCGCCGGAGCTGGCACCGGTGGTCACCCAGTACGAGATGCACGGGGTCGAGGAGCTCGGCCTGCTGAAGATGGACTTCCTGGGCCTCCGGAACCTGGACGTCATCTCCGACACGCTCGAGCTGATCCGTCGCACCCGGGGCGTCGACGTCGACATCGACGCCGTCCCGCTCGACGACACGCCCACCTTCGAGCTGCTGTCCGCCGGTCAGTCCATCGGTGTGTTCCAGCTCGAGTCCCCGCCCATGCGGTCGCTGATGCGGTCGCTGCAGCCCACCTCGTTCGAGGACGTCGCCGCCCTCGTGGCCCTCTACCGCCCGGGCCCGATGGCGGCGAACATGCACAACGACTACGCCGACCGCAAGAACGCGCGGAAGCCGGTCGAGTACTTCCACCCCGACGCCGAGGACCTGCTCGGCGACACCTACGGCCTGATGATCTATCAGGAGTCGGTGATGCGGGTGGCGCAGAAGTTCGCCGGCTTCTCCCTGGCCGAAGCGGACAACCTCAGGAAGGCCTGCCTGCCGGCGGGCACCCTGATGCTCACCAAGGCGCGCGGTTACGTGCCCATCGAGCAGGTGATGCGCCTCCGGGACCGTCGGGTGCAGACCATCGACCGCACGTCGGCGACGTCGCGGTTCGAGGAGGTCGATGACGTCTGGTCGGTGGGCGTCAAGCCCGTCTTCCGCCTCACCACCTCCACCGGCTACGAGATCGAGGCCACGGCCGACCACCGGTTCCTCGTCGAGGACTCCTGGGTGCCGCTCGGACGCATCGCGCCGGGGGACCTCGTGGCAGTCGCTCGGCAGACCGGGACCGACGGGGGGAGCAAGGTCAGCGCCGCCGAGGTCGACCTCGCCGCCCTGCTCATCTCGGAGGGCGACACGCCCGACCTCACGCTGGGTCACCGTGCGCCCCACTTCTGCAACACCGACCCCGAGCTGCTCGACGCCTTCCGTCGGGCCTTCGAGACGCACTTCGGACGGCCACCGGTCCGCGAGCGGGTCGTTGCGGGCGTGACCCGCATCAGCATCACCGCCGACGAGCTGCGGTCGCTCGAGCCCCTCCTCGGCCGGCTCGGGCTCGCCGCCGACAAGGTGATCGGACGCCACCTGCTGAACGCCCCCCGCCACAAGGTGGAGCGCTTCCTCGGCCTGTACTTCTGCGCCGACGGCTGGGCCGACCGGTCAGGGGTGCACTTCGGCTCGAAGAGCAAGCAGGTGGTGCAGGCGCTCAAGCGCATGCTGTTGCGGGTCGGCGTGGTCGGCAACATCCACCGGCGCGAGATCGCCGGCCACGGCACCCACTACACGCTGTCCGTCGCGGACTCCTCCTACGCCAAGGCGCTCGCCCTCGTGCTCGAGCCCCACCTCACCGAGGTGAAGGCGGCGAAGGTCGACCGCTGGTTGCGGGAGTGGTGCCCCGGCTCGAGCGCCACGAACATCGGCATCCCGTCGTCGTTCCTGGCTGCGGAGCTCGACCGGCGCACCCGGGTGACCGGGCGGTCCGAGCGCGCGCTCGGCGTGGACTCCGGCGGGTACACGAGCGTGCGGCTGCTCCACCGCGACACCCTCTCCGGACTGCTGTACTCCGAGCGGCTCGAGGACCTGCGCACCGGCGACCTGGCCTGGGACACCGTCGTCTCGATCGAGGACGTCGGCGAGAAGGAGTGCTTCGACTTCCAGATGGCGAACGGCGAGCGGCCCTACGCACTCGCCGAGGACGTGCTCGTCCACAACTGCGGCAAGAAGATCCGGGAGTTGATGGCCAAGGAGCGCGACAAGTTCGTGCAGGGCGTCGAGGCCACCGGCTACGGCGCCAACCTGGGATCCCAGCTCTTCGACGTCATCGAGCAGTTCGCCGACTACGCCTTCAACAAGTCGCACTCCTACGGCTACGGCTACATCGCCTACCAGATCGCCTACCTCAAGGCGCACTACCCGGTCGAGTACCTCGCCGCGCTCCTCACCAGCGTGAAGAGCTCGCTCGAGAAGGCGGCGACCTACCTCAACGAGTGCCGGGTCATGGGCATCTCCGTGCTCGTGCCGGACGTGAACCGCTCGGAGTCGGACTTCACCCCGGTGCCCGAGCTCGACGGGGACGGCCTCGGCCAGATCGTCTTCGGCCTGTCGGCGGTGCGGAACGTGGGGGAGGGCCTCGTCGAGCACATCGTGCGCGAGCGCGAGGCGAACGGCCCCTTCGAGAGCTTCCTGGACTTCTGCGACCGCGTCGACCCGTCGGTGCTGAACAAGCGGACCATCGAGTCGTTGATCAAGGCCGGCGGCTTCGACAACCTCGGCCACCCGCGCAAGGGCCTGCTCGAGGTGCACGAGACCCTCATCGACATGACCCTCGCCCGCCGCCGCGAGCGCGACATGGGGGTGTTCACCCTCTTCGGCGAGCTCGAGGAGGCGACCGGGTTCGACGAGCGGCCGGCCATCCCGAACGTCGAGTTCGAGAAGTCCACCAAGCTCGCCTTCGAGAAGGAGATGCTCGGCCTCTACATCTCGGATCACCCCCTGCTCGGGTCCGAGGCCGCGGTGCGGCGCAAGTCGGAGGTCACCATCTCGGAGCTCCCCGACCTGCCCGACGGCTCGCTCAAGGTCGTGGGCGGCGTGGTCACGAACCTGCAGCGGAAGTGGACCAAGAAGGGCGACCTCATGGCCGTCTTCGAGCTCGAGGACCTCGAGGGTTCGGTCGAGGTCATGGTCTTCCCCCGCACCATGGTCGAGCACGGCCACAAGCTCACCGACGACGCCATCGTGCTCGTGAAGGGCCGGGTCGACAGCCGCGACGACCTGCCCAAACTGATGGCGCAGGAGATCGAGCTGTTCCAGCCCACCGAGCTGGCCGACGCGCCGCCGGTCCGGGTCCGGCTCTCCACGGCGGCGGCCCGTCCCGACACCATCGACACCCTCAAGCACCTCCTGGCGGACCACCCCGGCGACTCACGGGTGTACCTCCACCTCGACGACCGCACGGTCCTGCGCCTGCCCGACCAGTTCAGCGTCGACGCCGGTCGGGGCCTCGTCGCCGAGCTGCGGGTCCTCCTCGGACCGGACGCCGTGCTGCTCGACGCCTGAGTTCGTGGGACAATGTCCGGCGTCGTTCCTTCGCTCCCCGGTCCGCCGGCGGGCGAAGTTGCGAGAACACGTTCCGCCCCGCTGGACTAGAGGGTCGGAACACGACCAGGGGAGCACACCGGGCGCCATGGCCATCGAGGTCGAGACCAAGGACTGCACCGCGCTCGGCGAGGCCGAGTTCGAGGAGATGGCGGAGCTCTGCGGCTCGGGGGCCCAGGTCCACGAGCTGGAGGCCCTGTCGACGCAGGCCGGGGCATGGGTGCTGGTCACCCTGGTGCGGGAGGGCGACGCCCTCGCCGGCTTCGCGTTCTGCACGCTCGAGCGCATCGGCGGCACGCCCAGCATCCTGATCGGCGTCGGCACCATCCGCCGGGACGCCGCCCGCGACAACGTCCTCAAGGCCATCGTCACCGACCAGTACCGCCGGGCCGTGCTCGCCTTCCCGGACGAGGACGTCCTCGTGGGCACCCGGGTCTCGGGTCCCGGCGGCTACGAGGCGCTGGCGTCGCTGTCGGGGGTCGTGCCCCGCCCCGGTCACCGGGCCAACGGCGAGGAGCGGGCCTGGGGTCGCCGCCTGGCCAAGCGCTTCGGGATCGACGGCGACCGCTACGACGACCGTGCCTTCACCGCCACCGGCGACGGTTCGCCTGCCTGCGTGCTCGACCACGAGGTCGCGAAGCCCGATGCCGTGCCCGCCGAGATCGCCGAGCTGTTCGCCGGCCTGGATGCCGACCGCGGCGACCTGCTGGTCGTCCACGGCTGGGCAATGGCCGAGGACCTCGAGTCGCTGCTCTAGCTCCCCGCCGAGCCTGCGGACCGGACGGTCGTGGAGCTCGCTGACGCCGTCCGCGCCCGCCGCATGTGCCGGGCCTTCCTGCCCGCGCCGGTCGATCCCGACCTGGTCGACGGCCTGATCGACCTCGCCCGTCGGCATCCGGCGGCCGGGAACAGCGCTGCCGCGTCGTTCCTGGTGCTCGAGGGGTCCGGGACCGCCGACTACTGGGCGGTCACGCTCGCCCCCGAGCGGCGGGCGTCGTTCCCCTGGCCGGGCCTCCTCGACGCTCCGGTGCTGGTGGTCGTGCTCGTCGACCCGGCCGCCTACGTGTCCCGCTACGCCGAGCCGGACAAGGCGCGCACCGGGCTCGGGGCGTCGACGGCCGACTGGCCGGTGCCCTACTGGTTCGTCGACGGCGGGATGGCCGCCCAGAACCTCCTGCTCGCCGCCGTCGACGCCGGGCTGGGTGCCTGCTTCTTCGGGCTGTTCGACCACGAACCGGCGGTGCTCGAGGCCTTCGGCGTCCCCGAGGGGATGCGGGCGGTGGGGACCGTCGCCATC
Source organism: Acidimicrobiales bacterium (assembly GCA_040382135.1). Classification (GTDB taxonomy): domain Bacteria; phylum Actinomycetota; class Acidimicrobiia; order Acidimicrobiales; family JBEIGA01; genus JBEIGA01. The sequence goes on along the minus strand of JBEIGA010000131.1, from coordinate 3,357 downwards.
GGCCACCCGGCGGCCGACCGTCCCAGCCGCAGCGCCGGCCGGGGTCGTCCCCCGCTCGATCAGGTCCTCCACCGGGGTCGATGGTGACGGAGGGGCAGGCAGCACCTGAGCCCTCGCCGCCGCCCCGCTGCAGGCGCCGGTTGCGCCGACCACGTATCCTCGCAAGGTCTGACTGAGAGCCCGGGAGGCTTCGATGGGGAACCAGATCCCGCTGGTGGACTACCTGGTGGTGGGGGACGACCCACACCTGGTGGCGAACGAGTGCACCAACTGCGGCGCACGCTTCTTCGACCGGCGCAACGCCTGCGCCTCGTGCTTCGGCACGGAGTTCACCAAGGTCCGGGTCGCGAACGAGGGCACGGTCAAGGCCTTCACGCTGGTGACCTTCGCAGCGCCGGGCATCCCGGTGCCGTTCGCCGCCGCCATCATCGACTGTGACGGCACGACCGTGCAGGCGAACCTGGCCAACGTCGAGGCCACGCCCGAGCACGTGAGCCTGGGCATGAAGGTCGCGCTCACCACCTTCCCCATCGGGGAGGACGACGAGGGCACCGTCGCCGTGGGCTTCGGCTACGAGCCGGTCGGCTGACCGGCAGCAGGACACAGGACAGGACCAGGACGAGAACAGGGGAAGACGATGGCCAACGACGACGTGTACATCCTCGGCATCACCATGACGAAGTTCGGGAAGCACCCGGACAAGGACACCATCGACCTCGCCGCCGAGGCGGCGATGGCCGCCCTCGCCGACGCCGGCACCTCCATGCGCGACATGGGCGTGCTCGCCTACGGCAACCTGGTGGGCCAGACCACCGGGCAGATGCTCCAGAAGCAGATCGGCCAGACGGGCATCCCCGTCTACAACGTGTCGAACGCCTGCGCCACGGGTGCGACCGCGCTGCGGGTCGCCTACATGTCGATCAAGTCGGGTGAGGTCGACTACGGCCTCGCGGTCGGCGTCGAGAAGCTCGCCGGCGCGGGCCTGCTCGCCGGTGGCGCCCGCAAGAACGAGGGCAACACCTGGACCCCGTCTGGGCGGATGGGCGCGGTGGCGCCGCTCGACGGCCGCATCGGCACGGTCACCATGCCGGGCACCTTCGCCCAGATCGGCATGGAGTACGGCCACAAGTACGGCGGTGCCAGCTTCGAGCTCTTCGCCCGGATCTCCCAGAAGAACCACGACCACTCGACGCTGAACCCGCTCGCGGCGTACCAGAAGTCGATGTCGCTCGAGGAGATCATGAACGACGTCATGATCTCGTACCCGAACACCCGGCCGATGTGCTCCGCCAACTGCGACGGCGCCGCGGCGGCGGTGCTGGTGAGCGGCGCCAAGCTGAAGACCCTGTCCCCGGACCAGCAGCGTCGTGCCGTCAAGATCAGCGCCTCCGTGCTGACCTCGGACCCGTACGACGAGGGCTGCCAGGTCCTCCCGAACGTGAACACGCTCACCCGCATGGCCGCCACCCAGGCCTACGAGAAGGCGGGCGTCGGCCCCGAGGACCTCAACCTCGTGGAGCTGCACGACTGCTTCGCCACGGCCGAGCTCGTCCACTACGACAACCTGAAGCTGTGCCCCGAGGGCGGCGCGGTCGACTTCTTCGAGTCGGGTGCGGCGCACCGCACCGGCAAGACCCCCGTGAACGTGTCGGGCGGCCTCGAGTCGAAGGGTCACCCCATCGCCGCCACCGGCATCGCCAACGTCTGGGAGATCGCCACCCACCTGCGCGGTGAGGCGGGCCCCCGCCAGATCGAGGGCGCCAAGGTCGGCCTGGCCCACGTGATCGGCCTCGGCAACGCCTGCGGCGTGCACATCCTCGAGAAGGTGTCCGCCTGAGCGAGCTGCTCGACGTCGCCGACGAGTCGCCGGAGGCGCTGCACGCGCTGCTGGAGGCTCGGGGGTGGGGGGACGGCCTGCCGGTCGTCGCCCCCACCACGGCGCGGGTCGAGGCCGCGCTGGCGGCCTGCGACGGTGATCCCGACGAGGTGGTGGCGGTCCTGCCGCCCCGCCTCGGCGAGGCCACCCGCCGGGTGATCGCCGCCAACGCGGTCATGGCGGGCTGCCCGCCGGAGCTGACCCCGGTGGTGGTCACGGCGGTGCGGGCGCTCGCCCGCCCCGAGGTGAACCTGCGGGGCGTGAACGCCACCACCCACCCGGTCGCGCCCCTGGTGGTGGTCCACGGCGAGGCGGTCGACGCGCTCGGCTTCAACGCCGGCCTCGGCGTCCTGGGGCCGGGGAACCGGGCGAACGCCACGGTGGGCCGGGCCGTGCGGCTCGTCCTGCTCCACGTGGCCGGCGCCGTGCCCGGTCCGGGCGACGCCTCCACGCAGGGCGGCCCGGCCAAGTACACGTACTGCATCGCCGAGAACCTGCCGGCGTCGCCGTGGGAGGGCTACGCCCGCAGCGTCGGCGTCCACGCTCCTTCGGCCGTCACGGTCCACTGCGGCGAGGCGCCCCACAACTTCCACGACATGGACTCGGACGAGCCCGCCCGGATCCTCGAGAAGTGCGCCACCGCCATGGCCACCTTCGGCGTGAACAACGCCTGCATCAGCCAGGGCGAGTTCTTCGTGCTGCTGTGCCCCGAGCACGCCGCCACCATCGCCGGCGCGGGCTGGGGCCGCCGCGACGTCGCCTCGTTCCTGTACGAACGGGCCCGCCGGCCGGCCGGCGACTACCGGGCCATGTTCGGGTCGCTGGCCTGGGACCCGTGGATGCACGCCGTCCCGGACGACCACCCGCTGCCGGTCACCGGTTCGGCGGACAACATCCGCGTCGTCGTCACCGGCGGCGCGGGCAAGCATTCGAGCGTCGTGCCCAGCTGGGGCATGACCGCGAGCGTCACCCTGCCCCTCGAGGGCTGAGGCGCAAGGGGGGAACCATGGTCCAGATCGTCGCTCCGGACGGACGGGTGGGCGCACCACCGGTGGGGCTCGCCGCCCCGAAGCGGTCGCTCGCCGGGCTCACCATCGGCGTACTCGACAACAACAAGCCGAACGCCGGGCTCCTGCTCGACCGGGTCGCCTCCCGCCTGGCCGAGCGCACCGGGGCCATCGTCGGGTTCCGGGCGGAGAAGAACGCCGCCATCCCGTGCGAGGACCAGGTCCTCGACCGGATGACGAAGGAGGTGCAGGTCGTCCTCACCGGCTCCGCCGACTGAGGGTCCTGCACGTCGTGGAGTGTCCACGACCTCGTCCAACTGGAACGCCGGGGCATCCCCACGGTGGTCCTCACCACGACCCGGTTCGAGACCCTGACCCGCACGGTCGCGGGCGCGCTCGGGCTGCCCGGGGCCCGGTACGTCGTCGTCGAGCACCCGCGCGGCGGCACCGACGAGCCGACCAGCCGGCGCTGGG
>JBEIGA010000130.1:0-11162 GCA_040382135.1 Acidimicrobiales bacterium | reverse complement strand
TGGCGATGCGGCCGTCCACGACCTCGAAGAACATCGCGTAGACGTTCTCGTAGTGGGCACCTCGGTTGGTGATGGCCTCCCGGTCGAGGAGCATCGCCACCCAGCCGTCCTCGGCCACGGCACGGCGCTCCGTGGTGCGAAGGGCGCCGTAGGGGTAGAGCACCCGCCCGGCGCCGGTGTTCACGTCGTAGGCGGGGAGTCCGGTCCGGGTGGTGAGACCGGCGTGGTAGACGGGCTCCGGTCCGAGGAACGGGTGGTACGCCGCGGGGTCGAACGTGCTGAACGCTCTTCGGTACGTGCGCACGAGCTCGAGGTCCGCCGATGATCGGTCCACCCGCATGCGTGCCCCTCCCTCTCGCCGATCCAGCGTATAACGTGTTACTGCCGGCCGCCCGACCGTGGAGGAACGCCATGACGATGACCGCCGAACCGCTCGACCGGGTGCTCCGACCGGTCGCCCCGCCGCGGGTGATCGAGGGCGTCTACACCGAGGACCAGCACCGGCGCCTGCTCGGCGTGGTGCAGGAGCACGGGCCCTGGCCGACGATCACGGCCCACCACTTCGAGTCCGTCGACGAGCTCATCGCCACCAGCACCGGCGTGGTGCCGAAGGACCACGGCCTCACCCTCGACGACATCGCGACGGCGAACTTCCGGGGGTTCCTCGCCGAGAACTCGGTCCTCTACTACCCGGAGCTCCACGACTGCTTCTACAACGCCGGCTTCCTCGAGCAGGCCAAGGGCTACTGGGGCGCCCAGTACGCCAAGCCCACGATGATGCTCTTCAACATCTGCGGCCCCCACAACAGCGGCCTGAACGCGCACCTCGACGCGACCACGTTCCGGGGCGTGCGCATCGAGAACACGCCGGTGTGGATGCAGAACGTGATGGCCAAGTCCGGCCTGTTCCGCGAGTACATCGTGAAGATGGCCCAGATCGTCACCTGGTTCTGGAAGGGCGAGGAGGGCACGTTCACGTACTGGCCCGACGGGCCGCTGGGTGCGCCGAAGCGGGTCGAGCACCCCATGTGGAACAAGGGCGTGCTCGTGCAGAACGAGTTGATGTTCCACCGGGGCGACCCCGTGGGCCGGCCGGACGAGCGGGCGACCCCCGGGCTGAAGCACCGTTCGAAGCTCGAGTACCGAGCCGGCTCCGACGACTGGGCGATCACCACCGACGGCGAGGTGGTCCGGGCCTACGAGCCGCACGACATCCGGTTCCTCGTGCACTGGAACGCCGAGGTCTACATGGACCGGCACGAGGCGAAGCTCGTGATGGACCACACCGACGACCTCACCCACGAGCGGGTCATCGACACCCTGCTCGCCGACATGCGGGCCCGCGGCGTCACGGTGTCCGAGCCGTCCGACCCGTTCCACGACGACGCCTTCATCAACGCCCTGATCTCCACCTACACGATCGCCCCGACCACCGATTGGATCGACCGGTCGTCCGGCCAGAGGAACTCCGCCTGATGAGCACCCACGACCGGTTCGCCGCCCACGAGTTCGTCCACCACTGGTGGTTCCACTACGACGAGGGCAACCTCGACCGACTGGCGCCGCTGCTCACCGACGACTGCCACCTCGTGTCCCGCACGGAGCGGGGTGATCACCCCTACGAGGCGTTCATCGCCTCGGACAACCGGGGGCCGGCGGCGGCGATGGCGTGGACCCGGGAGCACCGACGCCACAGCCCGTACCCGTTGCGGCACAACGCCACCAACGTGTTCGTGAAGGCCGAGCGCGGCGACGAGATCGACCTGGCGTCGTACCTCTTCGTGTCGCAGATCGTCGATCGGCGGCCGGCCACGCTCTCGAGCGGCATCGTGCACTGGACGCTGCGCCTCACCCCCGACGGCTACCGTCTGCGGTCCAAGGAGACCGTGCTCGACTCCATCGAGTCGACCGCCTTCCAGGACGTGCCCGAGGTGTCGGGACGGATCGCCGCCTGGTGAGCCGCCCCGCCGTCGGCGGAGGAGAGGACCCATGGCCGACGTCGAGGCGCTCGTCGCCGCACTGACCACCGACGAGCGGGTCGCCCTGCTCTCGGGAGCGGACTTCTGGACGACCGTCGCGGTCGAGCGCCTCGGCATCCCGTCCATCGCCGTCACCGACGGTCCCAGCGGTGCCCGTGGAGCGACCTTCCCCGGCGCAGGGGGCGACCCGTCCACCTGCATCCCCTGTGGCTCGGCGATGGGCGCGACCTGGGATCCGGCCCTCGCCGAGGAGGTGGGTGCGCTGGTCGGGAGGGAGGCACGCGACCGAGGGTGCCGCGCCCTCCTCGCGCCGACGGTCAACCTGCACCGGGCCGTGCTGGCCGGTCGGAACTTCGAGTGCTACTCGGAGGACCCGTTGCTGTCGGGTCGTCTCGCAGCGGGCTTCGTGCGGGGCGTGCAGTCGGCCGGCGTGATCGCCACCGTCAAGCACTTCGTGGGCAACGAGGCCGAGTTCGAGCGCACCACGATCAGCTCGGTCATCGACGCCCGGGCCCTCCGGGAGCTCTACCTCGTGCCGTTCGAGCTCGCGGTCCGTGAAGGGGGTGCGCTCGGGATCATGACCTCCTACAACCGGCTGAACGGCCGGTGGCTCACCCAGCAGCCGGACCTGCTGCTCGGGGTGCTCCGCAGGGAGTGGGGGTTCGAGGGCCTGGTCATGACCGACTGGTTCGCCGTGGCCGAGCCCGCATCGGTGGCCGCCGGTCTCGAGCTCGAGATGCCCGGACCCGCCCGTGCCCTCGGCGTGGCGCTCGCCGCCGCGGTCGAGTCCGGGGAGGTCGCAGCCGAGGCGCTGGAGGACGCCGTGCGCCGGTTCCTCCGGGCGTGGGACCGGATCGGCGCGCTCGATGCGCCCACCCCGGTCGCAGTCCGACCTCCGGACGAGGCCGACATCGCTCTCGTCCGGCGGGCCGCCGCCGCAGGCACGGTGCTGCTGCGCAACGACGGGGTGCTGCCGCTGGACCCCGGTGGGCTCGCCCGGGTCGCGCTCGTCGGTCCGAACGCCGATGCGCCCCGCATCATGGGCGGCGGCTCGTCCGAGGTCACGCCCTACGCCGTGCGCACCCCCCGCGAGGCGTTGCGCGCCGCGCTGCCCGGTGAGGTCGAGCTGCGGTACGAGCGGGGCTGCGACATCGACCGCACCGCCCGCCCGGTCGGCGGGCCCGGCCTCCGCGCGCCCGACGGCTTCGCGCTCGACCTCTTCGCCGGACCGGCATGGGAAGGGGAGCCGGCCGAACGGCGATCCGTCCACGAGCTGCGCACCCTGTTCCTCGGCGATCCCGCGCCCGGTCTCCGTGGGGGTGACTGGTCGTTCCGGGCGAGGGGCACGGTGGTGCCGGCCGAGACTGGTGAGCACGAGCTGGGGCTCGTCCAGTGCGGCCGCTGCCGCGTCCTCGTCGACGGTGCGGTCGTGCTCGACGGGTTCGCGCACCCGCCACCTCCCGGCGGCACGGAGTTCTTCGGGTTCGCGAGCCGGGAGGCCGTGGCGACGGTGCCCCTGACGGCCGGCCTGCCCGTCGAGGTCGTCGTCGAGTACGCCGCGATCGAGGCGCCGTTCCTCGCCGGGGTGTCGGTGGGCTTCCGCCCGCCGGCCCGCTCCGACCTCTTCGAGCGAGCGGTCGGCGCCGCGGCCGCGGCCGATGTCGCCGTCGTGGTCGTGGGCACGAGTCGCGAGTGGGAGTCGGAGATGCGCGACCGCGCGTCGTTCTCGCTGCCCGGACGGCAGGACGAGCTCGTCCGGGCCGTCGCCGCCGCGAACCCCCGCACCGTCGTGGTCGTGAACGCCGGCTCGGTCGTGGACCTGCCGTGGGCCGACGAGGTCGCCGCCGTGCTGCAGTGCTGGTTCGGCGGGCAGGAGCTGGGGCCGGCCCTGGCCGACGTCCTCACCGGCGTCGTCGAGCCCGGCGGCCGCCTCGCCACCACGATCCCGTACCGGGTGGAGCACTCGCCGTCCTGGGACAACTTCCCCGGCGAGAACGGCGAGCTCCGCTACGGCGAGGGCGTGTTCATGGGCTACCGGGGCCACGACCACCGCTGCATCCCGCCGCGCTTCCCGTTCGGTCACGGGCTCGGCTACACGACCTTCTCGTTCGGCGAACCCGTCGTCCCGTCGACGTTCCGTCCCGGCGGGACCTGCACCGTCACGGTGCCGGTGACGAACACCGGCTCCCGGACGGGGACGGCCGTGGTGCAGTGCTACGTCGCCCCGCGCGACGCCCGGCTCGCCCGGCCGCCCAAGGAGCTCAGGGCGTTCGCACGGGTGTCGGTCGCGGCGGGGGACACCGTGGCGGTCGATCTCGTGCTGGACGACCGCTCGTTCGCCTACTGGGACCCCGGACAGGACGACTGGGCCGAGATCGAGCCGCGGGTCGCCGGCCTCACCGGCGCCTCGCCCACACCGCCGCAGGAGCGGCGATCGCCCGGCTGGCAGGTCGACCCGGGGGTCTACGAGCTGCTGATCGGGTGCTCGTCGGCGGACCTCCCCGTCCGAACGACGATCGAGGTGGAGGCGGACCGGGTGGAGGACACGCCGTGAGCATCCGTCGCAGCGTGGAGACCGTCCGTTCCGTCGTCCGGTTCACGCCGCCCGAGACCGATCCCGTCGCGCGGCGCCTCGCCCGCGCTGCGTCCGTGGAGGACCTGCGCCGCATCGCCCGCCGTCGCCTGCCACGCGGCGTGTTCGACTACATCGACGGGGCGGCGGAGGACGAGCGCACGCTCGCAGCGAACTCGAGGGCGTTCGCCGAGGCCGAGTTCCGGCCCCGGGTGCTGCAGGGCATCGGGGGTGCGGACCCTGCCGGATCGGTCCTCGGACGTGCGGTGCCGTACCCGCTGGTGCTTGCGCCCACCGGGTTCACCCGCATCGCCGACCCCGACGGCGAGCTCGCCGTCGCCCGCGCCGCAGCGCGGGCCGGCCTGCCGTACACCCTGTCCACGCTCGGGACCCGCAGCATCGAGGAGGTGCGCGCGGTCAGCGACGGCCGGCTGTGGTTCCAGGTGTACGCGTGGCGGGACCGTGGCCTGGTCGAGGAGATGATCCAGCGGGCCCGTGCCGCCGACTATGAGGCGTTGGTGCTCACGGTTGACACCGCGGTGCTCGGTCGCCGTGAGCGCGACGTGCGCCGAGGGTTCTCCCTGCCGCCGACGATCGGGCCGTCCACGATCGTCGACGGCATCCTCCATCCCTCGTGGACGTTGGCGTTCGTCCGATCCGAGCCGATCCGCTTCGCGAACGTCGCCGGTCGGTCCGTGGGCGACGGCACCTCACCCGTGACCCTCTCGGACTACGTGAGCGCCCAGTTCGACCCTGCGCTGTCGTGGGCCGACATCGACTGGCTCCGCTCGGTCTGGGACCGGGCCATCGTGCTCAAGGGCATCCAGCGGGTGGAGGACGCCATCACCGCGGCCGAGGTGGGCGTGGAGGCGATCGCCCTGTCCAACCACGGGGGACGCCAGCTCGACGGCGCGCCTGCACCCTTCTCCCTGGTGGCCCCGGTCGCCGACGCCGTGGGTGGCCGCACCGAGATCATCTGCGACGGCGGGATCCGTCGGGGGAGCGACATCGTCAAGGCCGTGGCCGCCGGCGCGACCGCCGCCATGGCCGGGCGGGCCTACCTGTACGGCCTGGGCGCGGCGGGGGAGCGCGGCGTCGACACCGTGCTCGGCTGGTTCCGCGCCGACATGGTCCGCACCATGACGCTCCTCGGCGTCCCCTCCGTCGCCGACCTCGACCGCAGCCTGCTCGCCTGAGCGGAGCTGCGCAGGTCGTGCCGGAGGCTACGGTCGCCCGCGGCAGGGCCCGTCGACGACAGGGAGTGGGGACCATGCAGGACGTCACGGGGAAGGTCGCCGTCGTCACCGGCGGCGCGAGCGGCATCGGGTTGGCGATGGCGCAGCGCTTCGGTCAGGAGGGCATGAAGGTCGTCGTCGCCGACATCGTTCCCGAGCGGATCGACGAGGCGGTGTCGATGCTCCGTGGGCAGGGACTCGAGGTGCACGGCGTCCGCACCGACGTCACCAAACTCGAGTCGGTGGAGGCGCTCGCCGCCGAGACGCTGGACACCTACGGCGGCGTGCACGTCGTCTGCAACAACGCCGGCATCGGCCCGGGCGGGCAGGTGGCGCTCTGGGACTACGAGCCGGCCGACTGGCAGTGGTGCATCGACGTCAACGTGTACGGCGTCGCCTGGGGGATCAAGACCTTCGTCCCGATCATGATCAGCCAGGGCGAGGAGGGGCACATCGTCAACACGACGAGCGGCAACGGCGGCATCGCCCCCATGGCCGACACGCCGATCTACTCGGTGACCAAGGCGGCCGTGGTCACGATGACCGAGACGCTGCTGCTCCACCTCCGCACCCGGAACACCCGGCTCGGCGCGTCGGTGCTGTTCCCCGGCCCCGGGATGCTCCGGACGAAGCTGTTCGAGGCCTGGGCGACCCGGCCCGAGGAGTACCGCCGCGAGACCGAACGCACCCAGGGCCACTTCACCTACGACGACGTGTTCAGGATCATGCAGGCGACGAACCCCGACGTCCGCGAGACGCCGCTCGAAGAGGTGGCGGACCGGGTCCTGCGGGCGATCCTCGAGGACCGGTTCTGGATCCTCCCGCCGAGCGAGCAGTCCGACGAGACCCTCCGGGGCCGCTACGAGTCGATGCGCGACCGGCGCAACCCCGACTACTTCCGCGAGTGGAAGCCGGAGGCCGCCGCCGAGGGCTGATCCGGCGGACGAGCGCTACCCGAGCCCGAGGGCCCGCAGCGGGTCCTCGCGGTTGCCGACGTGGCCGTAGCCGTGGGAGGCGGCGTAGCCCATCAGCCGCAACAGTTCCTCGGGGAGGGTGCGGGCGACCTCCGGAGGGCAGGAGAGGTACTGGTTCTCCTCCTGGCGCACCCATCCCACGTTGCAGCAGAGGTCGAGCGCCTTGCGGACCCGGTCGGAGCGGTTCTCCCCACCCCCGTGGTACAGCTTCCCGGAGAAGATCAGCACCGAGCCACGGGTCATCTCGGCGGCGACGGTGTCGGCCTCGGTGAAGCGCTCGTCGGGACCGAGCCGGTGGCTGCCGGGCACGACGCGGGTGGCGCCCATCGCCTCGGTGTAGTCGGACACCGCCCACAGCGAGTTGACCGTGATCTCGTAGTCGTTGGCGAACGGGTAGCCGTCGAAGAGCAGCTCGTCGCGGTGCAGGAACTGGGCCGGAGCACCGGGCGAGAGGGCGATCAGCTCGGTGAGACCGAGTTGCACCGAGGAGGCGTGCGAGAGCCGGTTCCGAACGATGCCGAGGAACAGCGGGTCGAGGACCAGCTCGCGCACCGTGGGGGAGCGGGCGATCAGCGATCCGGTGCGCCGGGTGAGCAACCCGAGCGCCGGGATCGCCCCGAACGCCGTCGCCTCGAGGTAGGGGTCGACCTCGGCCTCGAGCCGGTCCATCGTCTCCGCCGAGGCGAGCTCGTCGATGATCACGTACCCGTGCTCGGCGATGCAGGCCGAGGCCTCCTCGACGGTCGCGGTCCGGGGAAGGTGCTGCAACGACATGGCCGCAGTCCTAGCAGGCCTGCCCGAGGTCAGGCCCGTGGGTGGGCGGCGAGGAAGGTCCAGACGGTCCGGCTGGCGTCGAGGTCCGGGTAGGGCTCGCCGACGAGCCCGGCCGCTGCGTCCGACGCCGGCGCGTGCCCCATCCAGGCGTGGCTCGCGCCCTCGACGACGAGGAACCGCACGACCGTCCCGGCTCCGCAGTCCGACCACGTCGTCGCCGTGAGGTCCGGGTTCGCGTCGCCGGTCGTCGTGACGGGCGGCGCCGGGCAGCCGTTGGCCACGGCCATCGCCTCGACGGCGGCCGACGCCGGCCGGAAGGCCACCCCGGAGACGCCCGTCCCGACGCCCCCGTCGATCGGGTGGTTGGTGTCCGCCGTGCCGTGGATGTGGAGCACGGAGACCGGCTGCGAAGGGTTGCACCTGTCGATCCCGAGGCTGCCGGCCTGGATCCCGATGGCGACGATCCGGTCCGACAGCTCGCAGGCGAGCCGGTACGCCAGGATCGCTCCGTTGGAGTGGCCCGTGGCGAACACGCGTGCCGGGTCCACGGCGTGCTCCGCAGCGACCGTGTCGAGGAGGCGCCGGACGAAGCCGACGTCGTCCACGTCCCGCTCGGCCGCAGGGCCGCAGCAGTAGCCGCCGTTCCACGTGCGGAGCCTGGTGCCGTCGGGGCGGGCGCTGATGCCGTCGGGGTAGACGACGATGAAGCCGTTCGCCTCGGCGAGTCCGTCGAACCCGGAGTTCTCCGCGAACTGCGAGGCCGAACCGAGGCCGCCGTGGAGGGCGACGAGCAGGGGGACCGGACCGTCGGGGAGCGATGCCGGGACATAGAGGCGGTACGAGCGGTCCCGCCCGTCGTCGGTCCGGATCGAGCCCTCGGACACCTGCCCGACCGGCTCGACGGCCGCAGCGACGCCTGCGTACGGGTTGTCCACCCCCGGCTCGGCGGACGTCGTCGGTGGTGTGCTCGGTGGAAGGCCGTCGGAGGAGTCGGCGGCACAGGCTGCGAGGGCGCCGAGTGCGACCACGAGAGCAAACCGCCGTTTGGCCCCTGTCGTCATGCGCGCCTCCTCGTCGACCGTCTCGGTCCGTACGGTACCGAGGCACGGAAGCGCCCGTCCGCATAGGGTTCGTCGCTTCGACGCGGTCCCGTCGAGGAGCGGTCATGCCAGCCACCAACGACTTCTGGGACGTCGTCGCCACGTCCCGCAGCATCCGCCGGTTCACCGACGAGCTGGTCGACGACGCCACGCTGGAACGCTGCCTCCGGGCGGCCACGTGGGCGCCGAACGGGGCCAACGCGCAGGCGTGGCGGTTCGTCGTGCTCCGCTCACCCGAGCAGCGGGCCGTGGTGGCCGAGGCTGCGCGGCGGGCGCTCGCCGTGATCGAGCCCGTCTACGGCATGCGCCGTCCGGACCCCGAGGACCACAGCCGTCGGGCCCGCAACGACCGGGCCACGTACGAGCTGCACGACCGCGCCGGCGACCGCGTCTCGGTCCTGTGCGTGACCTACCGGTACGACTCGGCGTCGGAGCTCCTCCTCGGCGGCTCGATCTACCCGGCCATGCAGAACCTCCTGCTCGCGGCCCGGGCGCAGGGGTTGGGGGCGTGCCTCACCAGTTGGGCGTCCTACGGCGGCGAGGAGCTGCTGCGGAGAGCGGTGGGCATCCCGGACGACTGGCTGCTCGCCGGCCATGTCGTGCTCGGCTGGCCGGCCGGCCACCACGGACCCGTCCGCCGTCGGCCGCTCGGCGACGTCGTGTACCTGGACCACTGGGAACAGCCCGCCGTCGGGATCGCCGGTGAGCCCACCCCCGGCGCGGGGCGCGACGTCCTCCACGCCCGGCCGAAGCCCTGACCGAAGGGTGGGCCGTCCGGTGGACGATCGCCACGAACAGAGCCACAGCCCTGGCGCCGACGCACGGCGCGGATGTCGAGCAGGCGCCAACGTGGCGCTGTTTCACCAGGCGTGGCGCCGAATTGGCGCTAGCCTGCGGGCATGCCCAGCATCCAGGTCAAGGACGTCCCGGAGGACGTGCACGCCACCCTGCGCCGGCGCGCGGCGAGCGCGGGCATGTCGCTGCAGGAGTTCCTGCTCGCACGGCTCACCGATGAGGCGCGGACGCCGACACTCGACGAGGTGCTCGACCGTGCCGGTGGACGAGCAGGCGGGCGTGTCCCGCTGCGGTCGGCCGTCCGTGCGGTTCGGGCCGAACGTGACCACCGATGATCGTGGTCGATGCGAGCGTCGTCGTGACGGCGCTCGCCGACGACGGGCCTGACGGTGACGCTGTGCGTGCACGGCTCCGGGGGGAGCGACTCGTGGCGCCCCACCTGATCGACGTCGAAGTGCTCTCGGCGTGGAGGAGTCTCGCTGCGGCAGGCGCCATCGACGATCGGCGTGCCACGCTCGCCATCGAGGACCTGCGTTCGCTGCGGGTCGAGCGGGTCTCCCATGTCGAGCTCCTCGAGCGGTGCTGGGAGCTGAGGTCCAACCTCACGGTGTACGACGCCGCCTACGTCGCGCTGGCCGAGTTGCTCGACATCGCGCTCCTGACGGCGGACACACGGCTCGCCACAGCTCCGGGCGTCCGATGCCCGGTGGAGATCCCCGGAGGCGCACGTTGACCGGACGACCGGACGGCGGTGACCCGCAGGCGCCACAACCCAGGCTGCTGACCGGCGGGAACCCGCAGATCGCCAAGGGGTACGGCGACGAGGTGGTGCAGGCCTACATCGCAGCGATGCCGGGGTGGAAGCAGGACGTCGGGCGTCGCGTCGACGCGCTGGTGGAGCGCACCGTCCCCGGGGTGGCCAAGGCGGTGAAGTGGAACACGCCGTTCTACGGCGTCGAGGAGGGCAGCTGGTTCCTGGCCGTGCACTGCTACGCCAAGCACGTGCAGGTCACGTTCTTCCGCGGCACCTCGCTCGATCCGATGCCGCCGGTCGGCTCGAAGACTCCCGAGACCCGCTACCTGAACGTCCGGGAGGACGACGAGCTCGACGAGACCCGGTTCGTCGACTGGGTGCGCCAGGCGAGCCGCCTCCCCGGCGAGCGGCTCTAACCCGGCTGCCCGGGCGCCCAGTAGCCCCGCTTGTCCTCGAACCAGTCGCCCAGGTCGATGGGTGGATCGGGGAGCGGGGTGACGCCGCGCTCGGCGATCGCCCGCTCGTAGAGCTCGGGCTGGTCGCCCCAGCTGCGGAAGTCGCCGTCGGTGAGCTCCAGGAAGAGCGTGGGTTCGTCGCCGGCGATGATCGGGCCGAAGGCGGCGCCGACGGGCAGCTCGATGTGGGTCCCCGCCGGGCACCAGCGGTCGCCGAACCATGCGCCGCCGGAGATCACGAACACCAGGTGGTGGCCGAAGTGGCCGTGGCGGCGGGTGATCATCCCGGGGCCGTACTCGATGTAGGCGCTCATGAAGCCCGGCTCGGCGATCGGCCACTTCTCCCGCACGACCGACACGCTGCCGTCGGCGTTGCGCTGGCGCTTGACCTCGGTCCAGGCGATGTCGTCCATGTGGGTGACGACCTCGGCCAGGCCCTCCACCTTCGGGGTGGCCCGTTCGCCGCCCCAGTCGCCGCGGGGGTCGACGAACCAGTCGCCGAGCTCGATGGGCGGGTCGGGGAG
>JBEIGA010000129.1:0-11196 GCA_040382135.1 Acidimicrobiales bacterium | reverse complement strand
TCATCGAGGAGGCCTGCGCCGAGGCCGGGCTCGAGTGCCTCATCCAGAACGCCGAGGGCGACGCCGACAACATGGCGACGATCGCCGACCAGATGATCGCCGACGGCATCCAGGTGCTCGCGATCGTGAACCTCGACAGCGACTCGGGGGCCGCGATCCAGGAGAAGGCCGCTGCGGCCGGGGTGAAGAACATCGACTACGACCGGCTGACCCTGGGTGGTTCGGCCGACGTCTACGTGAGCTTCGACAACGTCGCCGTGGGCACCGCCCAGGGCGAGGGCATCATCGAGTGCATGGGCGGCGAGGGCAACGTCGAGGGCAAGCAGATCATCCAGCTCCACGGCTCGCCCACCGACAACAACGCCACCCTGTTCCGTGAGGGCTACCAGGCGGCGATCGAGGGCTCGGGCATCGAGACCGTCGGCGAGGAGGCCGTGCCGGACTGGGACAACGCCCAGGGCGGCGTGATCTTCGAGCAGCTGCTGACCGCGGCCGGCGGTGAGATCGACGGCGTGCTCGTCGCCAACGACGGCCTCTCCCTGGCCGCCCAGGCGGTGCTCGCCGACGCCGGGCTCACGGTTCCCACCACTGGTCAGGACGCCACGGTCGAGGGCCTGCGGGCGATTCTCCAGGGCACCCAGTGCATGACCGTCTACAAGCCGGTGGTCGAAGAGGCCCGAGGCGCCGTGCAGGCGGCGGCCGCCCTCCTGGCCGGTGAGGACCTCGGGGCGAACGCCACCATCGACAACGGCAACGGCGAGATCCCCTACGTCCAGGCCGCCATCCAGTCGATCTTCATCGACCAGGTGAAGGACGTCGTCGCCGACGGCTTCGTGACCGCCGAGGCGGTCTGCGAGGGCATCGAGGACCTCTGCGCCGAGCACGGCGTCGAGGGCTGACCCCACGGCGGGGGGCGTCCACCGGTCACCCTCCCGTACCGGTGGACGCCCCGCACCCGTCCACACCCGCACGGCCGCCGTCCCACACCAGCCCAGGGCTGCGGGCGGCGGCCTTGCCCGTTCCCGGCCTCGTCCCGAGGCCCGGTTCACCGCTCCGGGCTAGCGTCGGGCCCGGCCCTGCGACCGGTACCGACGCTGCAGGCCAGACCGAGGGGACACCGCACGGTGGCTGACACGCCGCAACCCGAGCCGATCCTGGAAGCGATCGGCGTCAACAAGAGCTTCGGCCCGGTCCACGTGTTGCACGACGTCGACTTCCGGGTCTATCCGGGCACGGTCACCGCACTGATCGGCGACAACGGCGCCGGCAAGACCACGCTCATCAAGTGCATCACCGGCATCTACGCACCGGAGTCGGGGCACTTCCGGTTCGAGGGTCGGCCGGTCACGATCAACGGCCCGAAGGACGTCGCCGCGCTCGGCATCGAGGTCGTGTACCAGGACCTCGCGCTCTGCGAGAACCTCGACATCGTGCAGAACCTGTTCCTCGGGCGGGAACGCCTGCGCTACGGCCTGCTCGACGAGCCGGCGATGGAGGAGGCGGCCCGCCAGACCCTCGCCGGGCTCTCGGTGCGGACCGTGAAGAGCGTGCGCCAGAAGGTGTCGTCGCTCTCCGGCGGACAGCGCCAGACCGTGGCGATCGCCAAGGCGGTGCTCTGGAACTCCAAGGTCGTGCTCCTCGACGAGCCCACCGCGGCCCTCGGCGTCGCCCAGACCAAGCAGGTCCTCGACCTCGTGCGGCGCCTCGCCGACGCCGGCCTCGGCGTCGTGATCATCTCCCACAACATGAACGACGTCCTGCAGGTGAGCGACCGGGTCTGCGCCATGTACCTCGGACGCATCGCCGCCGACGTCCCCATCACGCCCGACACCCGGCGCGAGTTCCTCGTGGAGCTCATCACCGCCGGCCGCTCCGGCGATGTCGGGATCACCCAGGTCACCGAGGCGCTCTGAACATGACGACCACACCCGCCCCCCCGACCGGATCCGCCGACGACGCCGGTCAGGCCCTCGGCGACTTCGCCCTCGACCACGCCCAGCTGACCTTCGGCGGCGTGGTGGCGGAGACCCGGTCCCGCCTGCGATCCGGTGAGCTCGGCTCGTTGCCCGCCGTGCTGGCCATCATCGTGCTCGTCACGATCTTCTCGTTCAGCAGCGAGACGTTCCTCACGGCACTGAACTTCGCCAACTTCCTCGAACAGGCGGCCGCCGTGATCGTGATCGCCATGGCGGTCACCTTCGTCCTGCTGCTCGGTGAGATCGATCTCGCCGCCGGCTACACGGCCGGTGTCACCGCCGCCGTCCTCGCCCTGCGCCTCCAGGAGGGATGGGGGCTCGTCCCCTCCATCGTGCTGGCCGCCCTCGTCGCGCTCCTTCTCGGCCTCTGGACCGGTGCGCTCGTGGCCAAGCTGGGGATCCCGAGCTTCGTCGTGACGCTCGCGAACTTCCTCGTGTTCCAAGGCATCCTGCTGCTCCTCGTGAAGGAGGGCGGCAGCGTCCGCATCGAGAACGACGTCATCAAGGGCATCGTCGGCGACAGCATCAGCCCTGCGCTGTCCTGGGTCATCGGCATCCTCGGCGTCGTGGGCTACGGCCTCTCGGAGAGCCGTCGATCCCGCCGCAGCGGCATCCCCATGTCCGTGGTCGCCCTCAAGGCGGCCGTCGCCGCTGTCCTCATCCTCGGGACCGTGGCGGTCCTCAACCAGAACCGTGCGTTCGCCGGGGCGGAGGCGGAGCAGCGCGGCATGCCCTACGTCATCCCGCTCGTGCTGGTGCTCGCGCTGGTGCTCACCTTCGTCCTGAACCGCACCCGGTACGGGCGCCACCTGATGGCGGTCGGCGGCAACCAGGAGGCGGCGCGGCGGGCGGGCATCAACGTCGTGCGCGTCCGGCTCACCGCGTTCATGTTCTGCGGCCTGCTCGCCGGCATCGGCGGCGCCTTCCTCGCCTCGCGGGTGAACTCCGTCGACCCGAACACCGGGGGCAACGACACCCTGCTCCTCGCCGTCGGCGCTGCGGTCATCGGCGGCACCTCGCTCTTCGGCGGGCAGGGACGCATCGTGAACGCGATCCTCGGCGGTCTCGTCCTCGCGCTGATCCCGAACGGTCTCACCCTCGTCGGGAAGCGGGCGCCGTTCGGCGTCGAGATCGACTTCGGCAGCTCCGGCGTGAAGTTCATCTGCGCCGGCCTGGCCCTCCTGCTCGCCGCCTCGGTCGACGCCATCAGCCGCAAGCGCACCACCTGACCCGCACCCCACCGGGAGGACCCGCCGTGCCCGACTTCTTCACCGAGGTCCCCGAGCCCGTGCCCTTCGCCGGGTCGGGCGCCTCCGACGGGCTCGCCTACCAGGTGTACGACCCGCAGCGCGTGGTCGCCGGCCGCACCATGGCCGAACACCTGCGGATCGCCGTCTGCTACTGGCACAGCTTCTGCTGGCCCGGCAGCGACGTGTTCGGCGCAGGCACGTTCGACCGCCCGTGGCTGCAGCCCGGCGTCGACCCGATGCAGGCGGCGTTCGCCAAGCAGGACGCCGCCTTCGAGTTCTTCACCAAGCTCGGCACGCCCTTCTACTGCTTCCACGACGTGGACATGGCCCCCGAGGGTGCGACCCTGAAGGAGAGCCGGGCGAACCTCGAGGTGCTCGTGGAGCGGGCGGCGGGGCTCCAGGAGGCGACCGGGGTGCGGCTGCTGTGGGGCACCGCCAACCTCTTCAGCCACCCCCGGTACGCGGCCGGGGCGGCCACGAACCCCGACCCCGACGTGTTCCGCCACGCCGCCGCACAGGTGCGCCACATGCTCGAGGCCACCCACCGCCTCGGCGGCGCGAACTATGTGCTGTGGGGCGGCCGCGAGGGCTACGAGACCCTGCTCAACACCAGGCTCCGGCAGGAGGCCGACCAGCTGGCCCGCTTCCTGCACCTCGTGGCCGAGCACAAGCACCGCATCGGCTTCACCGGCACCCTGCTGCTCGAGCCGAAGCCCCAGGAGCCCACCAAGCACCAGTACGACTACGACTGCGCCACGGTGCACGGGTTCCTCGAGCGCTACGACCTCGTCGGCGAGTACTGCGTGAACATCGAGGTCAACCACGCCACCCTCTCGGGGCACTCGTTCCACCACGAGGTCGCGTACGCGATCGACCACGGCATCTTCGGCAGCGTCGACGCGAACCGGGGCGACCCGCAGAACGGCTGGGACACCGACCAGTTCCCGAACTCGGTCGACGAGCTGAGCCTCGCCGTCTACGAGATCCTGCGCGGGGGCGGGCTCCGGACCGGCGGGTTCAACTTCGACACGAAGCTCCGGCGCCAGAGCCTCGACCGCACCGACCTGTTCCACGGGCACATCGGCGGGATCGACACCCTGGCCCGCTCGCTCCTCGTCGCCGCGGCCATGCTCGAGGACGGCACGATCGAGCAGGCCCGGGACCGCCGGTACGCCGGCTGGCAGGACGGCACCGGTCGGCGGATCCTCGACGGCGGGTTCGACCTCGCGACCCTCGCCGACGAGGCCGTGGCCACGGACCTGTCGCCCACGCCCGTCTCGGGCCGCCAGGAGTGGCTCGAGAACCAGGTCAACCGGGTGATCTGGTCGACCCGGTGACCGTCGGACCGGAACGGCACCCGTGAGCGCCTCCGCCCCGCTCGTCGCCGGGGTCGACTCGTCCACCCAGAGCACGAAGGTCGAGCTCCGACGGCTCGACGACGGCGCCGTCGTGGCCAGGGCGAGCGCGCCGCACCCCCCGACGACCCCGCCCCGCTCCGAACAGGACCCGGCCGACTGGCTGGCCGCCTTCCACCGGGCCTGGGCCGAGGCCGGCGCAGGTGCCGGGGGCGCAGGTGGCGGAAGCGCAGAGGCGATCAGCGTCGCCGGCCAGCAGCACGGGATGGTCGCCCTCGACGCCGCCGGCGAGGTGCTCCGGCCGGCCAAGCTCTGGAACGACACCGAGAGCGCCCCCGACGCCGGCTGGCTGCACCGCCAGCTCCCCGACGGTGCGGCGGGCTGGGCCCGTGCGGTGGGCAGCGTGCCCACGGCGTCGTTCACGGCGACCAAGCTGTCGTGGCTCCACCGCAGCGAGCCCGGCGCGTGGGCCCGCCTCGCCCACGTCCTGCTCCCCCACGACTGGCTCACCGGGCAGCTCGCCCGGTCGTTCACCACCGACCGAGGGGACGCGTCGGGCACCGGCTACTGGTCGCCCGCCACCGGCGAGTACCGCTGGGACCTCCTCGCGATCATCGACCGCGACCGGGACTGGACCGACGTCGTCCCCCGGGTCGCCGACCCCCTCGAGGTGGTCGGGCACTGGGAGGGCGCCGCCGTGGCGTGCGGCACCGGCGACAACATGGGCGCCGCGCTGGGGCTCGGCCTGACCGTGGGCCGGGCCGTCGTCTCGCTCGGTACCTCCGGGACCGCGTTCACCGTCGCCGACGCCCCCACCGCCGACCCGTCCGGCGCCGTCGCCGGGTTCGCCGACGCCACCGGCCGGTTCCTGCCGCTCGTGTGCACGATGAACGCCACCAAGGTGCTCAACGCCGTGGCGAGGCTGCTGGCGACGGACCGCGACGGGTTCGACGCCCTGGCCCTCGAGGCGCCGCCGGGCGCCGGTGGCCTCGTGCTGCTCCCCTACCTCGACGGCGAACGCACCCCGGACCTGCCCAACGCCACCGGCGTGCTCGCCGGCATCCGCAGCGACGTCACCCGCGCCCAGCTCGCCCGGGCCGCGGTCGAGGGCGTCGTGTGCGGCATGCTCGACGCCCTCGACGCGCTCACGGCCCACGCGCCGGTCACCTCGGTGGTGCTCACCGGCGGCGGCGCCCGCAGCGCCGCCGTCCGTCGGGTCTTCGCCGACCTGTGCCCCGTCCCGGTCTCGGTCGCCGACACCGACGAGGCCGTCGCGACCGGGGCCTGCGTCCAGGCGGCCGCGGTTGCGCTCGAGGCGGCGCACCACGAGGTGGTCGACCGCTGGGGCCTCGGCGGCAGCACCCCGGTCGATCCCGGCGCGGACCGCGCCGCCGCCGGCGAGGTGCGCGCCGCCTACCGCGCCGAGCGCGACCGACGCCACCCTCCGGCCTGAGGCCCGGTCACTCGCCCGGGTAGACGACCCCGAGCCGGCCGCGGATCGTGTCCATGGTGGCCGCGAGGCGGTGCGTCTCGGCGAGGGGCATCACGTCGCTCTCCGTGCGCCCATCGGCGAGGCAGCGGTGCACCTCGTCGATCTGGAACCGCAGCCCGTCGCCCTGGTAGGAGCAGTCGACCCGCTCGGCGCCCGCAGCGGTGGTGATGGTGACGGCGTCGGGGCAGTGCATGGACGCCGGCAGGTCGATCCAGCCCTCGGTGCCGGCGATCCGCGCCGTGCAGGCCATCGGGGTCCGGATCGACGCCTTGACCACGCCGATCCCTCCCCCGGGGTGGTGCAGGACCGCCGCGACGAGCTCGTCGATGCCGGTCGCGCCGACGCTGCCCTCGGCGACGAGGCGGTCGGGCGGACCGAGCAACAGGGAGCACAGCTGCAGCGGGTAGATCCCGATGTCGAGGAGGGCGCCACCGCCGAGCTCGGGGGCGAACAGCCGGCTCGCCGGGTCGACGGCGCGGGTGAAGCCGAAGTCGGCCTCCACCAGCCGGACCTCGCCGATGCGGCCCTCGCCCACCACCGCCACCAGGTGCCGGTAGGCGGGCAGGAACCGCGACCACACCGCCTCCATGAGGAACACGCCCGCCGCCCTCGCCGCGTCCGCCATCCGCCGGCCCTGAGCCTCGTTGAGGGCGAACGGCTTCTCGCAGAGCACGTGCTTGCCTGCGGCGATCGCAGCCAGCGTGTCGGTCTCGTGGCGGTTGTTCGGGGTTGCGACGTAGACCACGTCGACCGACGGGTCCTCGACCACCTCCTCGTAGGAGCCGTACCGGCCCGGGATCCCGTAGCGGTCGCCGAACTCGTCGGCCCGCTCCTTCGAGCGGGAGCCGATCGCCACGATCCGCCCGCCCTCGACCATCGTCATGGCGTCGGCGAAACGGCCGGCGATCCTCCCGGGGGCGAGCACACCCCAGCGCACATCCATGTCCTGCATCCTCCGATCAGCAGAAGTCGAACGCGACCTTGCTCGCCCCGATCCCGCCCCGATCCCGCCCTGGGTGGCGATCGTGGTGCACGCGCTGCGCCACCGCTCGAGCTGGTCAAGGTAGTGGTCGACGGCTCGTTTGCGAACTCCGTCGGGCTCCTCCACGCCGGACGCGGGGGAGCCCACGAACCGCAGCTCCTTCCAGTCGAGCGGAGTCCACTCGAGGCGGCCGGGGGACGACACGACGGGCCGGTCGTCCCGGCGGGCGACGGCGGTGACGCGCACGTCCGGTCGCAGCGCGCGCAGCCGCACCACGGCCGCCGAGCGCGCAGGCCCCGGAGGGTGGTACGAACACCGCATGTCTCTCGCCATCACCGAGGACCTGCGCGAGCTCGCCGGCACCGCTCGCCGCTGGGCCTCGGACCGGGTCCCGCCGTCGCTCCCCCGCTCGTACCTCGAGGCGCCGGCCGACGCGCTGCCGCCCTGCTGGTCGGAGCTCGCCGAGCTCGGGTGGCTGGGGCTGCACCTGCCCGAGGCGCACGGCGGCTCCGGGTACGGGATCGAGGAGCTCGCGGTGCTGTGCGAGGAGCTCGGGCGGGTGCTGCTGCCGGGCCCGTTCGTCCCGACCGTCCTCGCCTCGTGGCTCCTGGACCGCTACGGCACCGACGACGCCCGGGCCGAGTTGCTGCCCGGTCTGGCCGACGGGTCGATCGTGGCCGGCGTCGGGCTCGGTGACGGCGCGCCCGTCGCGTCGGGTGCCGTGGCCGACGTCGTGGTCGTCCAGGTCGGGCCGGGACGCTGGGCCGTGCTCGACGCGGCGACCGTGTCGGTCACCGAACAGCGCAGCGTCGACGGGTCCCGACGCCTCGCCGTCGTCGACGTCGCCGGGGCGCCGGTGCCTGCGCACCGTCTGCTCGCCGTCCCCGACGACCACACCGTCCGGCTCCTCGCCGGGGTGCTGCTCGCCGCCGAGGCGGTGGGCGTCGGCTCGTGGCTCGTCGACACCACCGCCGCCTACGCCCGTGACCGCGTCCAGTTCGGTCGGCCGATCGGCCAGTTCCAGGGCGTGAAGCACCGCCTCGCCGACATGCTCGCGTCGCTGGAGCTCGCCCGGGCCGCGGCCTGGGACGCCGCGCGCGGCGGCGACCCCGACGCCGACGGCGCCGAGGAGTGGCTCGTGGCCTCGGTCGCCGCCGCGATCGTCCCGGACGCCGTGTTCCGCATCGCCAAGGACGCGGTGCAGCTGCACGGCGGGATCGGGTTCACCTGGGAGCACGACTGCCACCTCTACCTTCGCCGGGCGCAGCAGGTCCGCGCCCTGCTCGGATCGGACACGACCGCGGCGGTCGACGTCGCGGACCGCGTCCGGGCCGGGGTCCGCCGCACCAGGCCCGTGGAGCTCCCGGCCTCGGCCGAGGCGCACCGCCTCGAGGTGCGGGCCTTCCTGGCCGAGCTCGCCGCCGCCCCGATGGCGACGTGGAACGAGCGGATCGTCGACGCCGGCTACCAGATGCCGCACTGGCCGCGCCCGTGGGGTCGCGGCGCCGGTGCCGTCGAGCAGATCGTCATCGAGGGGGAGTTCCGCGCCGCCCGCGTCCGTCGCCCGCACCTCGCGATCGCCGGGTTCGTGCTCCCCACCCTGTTCGAGCACGGCACGCCCGAACAGCAGCAGCGCTGGATGCGGCCGTCGATGCTCGGCGAGATCGGCTGGTGCCAGCTCTTCAGCGAGCCCGGCGCCGGCTCCGACCTCGCCTCGCTCCGCACGCGGGCGGAGCGGGTCGAGGGCGGGTGGGTCCTCAACGGGCAGAAGGTCTGGACCTCGCTCGCCCTCGACGCCCACTGGGGCATCTGCCTCGCCCGCACCGATCCCGACGCCCCCAAGCACGACGGCATCACGTGCTTCTTCGTCGACATGCGGAACACCCCCGGCATCGACATCCGCCCGCTGCGGGAGATGACCGGCGACGCGTGGTTCAACGAGGTGTTCCTCACCGACGTGTTCGTGCCGGACGACTGCGTGATCGGCCGGGTGAACGACGGCTGGCGGGCGGGGCGGACGACCTTGGCGAACGAACGGGTCACGATGGGGGCCGGCGCCTCGATCGGACCGGGTCTCGACGCCGCGCTCGAGCTCGCCGGCCGCGACGATCCGCTCACGACGGCCGAGCTCGGCGCTCTGCTCGCCGAGGCCCACGCCCTCGCTGCGCTCCGCACCCGCACCACGCTCCGCAGCCTCACCGGGGCGGGCCCCGGGCCGGAGTCGAGCGTGGTGAAGCTG
The DNA here is from genome assembly GCA_040382135.1 of Acidimicrobiales bacterium. GTDB lineage: Bacteria > Actinomycetota > Acidimicrobiia > Acidimicrobiales > JBEIGA01 > JBEIGA01. The sequence continues at coordinate 1,902 of JBEIGA010000129.1, read as the reverse complement.
CTCGGCGTGCTCCACGACCAGCGGGTGCAGGAGGTGGGCATGTTCCTGCACGGCGCCGCGGCGGCCGTGCAGGAGGGTGACGCGGCCGGATGGATCCACGGGTTCCTGTGGAACCGCAGCCTCACCATCGCCGGCGGCACCAGCGAGATCCAGCGCAACGTGATCGCCGAGCGCCTCCTCGGCCTGCCGCGGGACCCCTGATGCGACCCGTGCCAAGATGACCGGAGTCGACCAGGGGGGAACCGTGTCGGACCAGATCTTCCGTCTCCTACCGCGCGTCACGGACGCGAACCGCCACTTCTGGCAGGGGGGCGAACAGGGACGCCTGCAGTTCCAACGGTGTCGGGACGACGGCACGTGGATCCACCCACCGCAACCCGTCTGTCCCACGTGCTACGGCACGAACCTCGGCGTGGACGCGACCAGTGGTCGGGCCGTGGTCCACTGCTACACGGTCAACCACAAGCAGTGGACGCCGGCACCGGTGCCCTACGTGATCGCGGTGGTCGAGCTCCCCGAGCAGGAGGGCCTCCGCCTCACCACGAACATCGTCGGCTGCGAGCCCGAGGAGGTGCACACCGACATGGAGGTCGAGGTGACGTTCGAGCACCGCGAGGACGTCTGGATCCCGCTCTTCCGGCCGGTCGGCGAGGGGGTGGGGGCATGAGCCGGCGCGGTGAGCGCGACGCCGTCATCAGCGGCGTCGGCCAGTCCCAGATCGGTCGGAAGCTGTACCGGCCCGGCCTCGACCTGACCCTCGAGGCGTGCCTGCGGGCCATCGAGCACGCCGGCCTCACCCCGGCCGACATCGACGGGGTCTCCACCTACCCGGGGCCCTTCGGTCCCAACGGGTTCTCGGGCGCCGGCATCACCGACGTCCACGACGCCCTCCGGCTGAACCTCAACTGGTTCCAGTCCGGCGTGGAGTCGCCGGGCCAGCTCGGCTCCGTGGTGAACGCCGCCCTCGCCGTCGCGGCCGGGTTGTGCACGCACGTGCTGTGCTTCCGCAGCGTCACCGAGTCCTCGGCTCAGGGCGACCAGGGCCGCGAGGCGGTCACCATGGGCGGCCTCGGCGGAGGCGGCCGGGTCGACGGCACGATGCAGTGGACGTTGCCGTTCAACGCGCCGTCCGCCGCCAACTGGATCGCGATGATGGCCCAGCGCCACTTCCACGAGTTCGGCACCACCCGCGAGCAGCTGGGCTGGATCCCGGTCGTGCAGCGGGCGCACGCGGGCCAGAACCCCAACGCCATCTTCCGGGACCCGCTCTCGCTGCAGGACTACCTCGACGCCCGCATGATCACCTGGCCGCTCGGCCTGTTCGACTGCGACGTGCCGTGCGACGGCGCCACGGCGATCATCGTGTCGGCCCCGGAGACGGCCCCGGACCTTCCCCGTCCTCCGGTGCGCATCAACGCCGTGGGCACCGCCATCCACGGCCGTCCCTCCTGGGACCAGTGGGGGGACCTCACCACGATGGCACTGCGCGACGCCGCGTCGATGATGTGGCAGCGGGCGGACCTCACGCCCGACGACGTCGACGTCGTCTGCGCGTACGACGGCTTCTCGATCATCACCCTCATGTGGCTCGAGGCCCTGGGCTTCTGCGGCAAGGGCGAGGGCGGTCCGTTCGTCGAGGGCGGCGAGCGGATCCGTCTCGGGGGGAGCGGCCGGTTCGTGCTGAACCCCCACGGCGGCCAGCTCTCCGGCGGCCGCCTCCACGGGTACGGCTTCCTGCACGAGGCGTGCGTCCAGCTCTGGGGCGAGGCCGGCGACCGGCAGGTCCCCGACGCCGAGGTGGCCGTGGCCGCCGCCGGCGGCGGCCCGCTCGGCGGCTCCCTCCTCCTGACCCGCTGACCCCTCTCCCCCTCGCCAGACCCCCCAACCCCACCCCCACCCCCC
>JBEIGA010000128.1:0-11259 GCA_040382135.1 Acidimicrobiales bacterium | reverse complement strand
TCTCCGCGACATGGTTGCCGACCATGCCGCCGAACAAGCGGCAATGATCACGCATGTGGGCGAGGTCGTCACCCACGTAGGCCGGCGCGGCCACGCAGATGGTGACCGAGGCCGGGTCGCGGCCGGCTCGCTCGGCCGCCTCGCGGACCGCGCGGACGGACCAGGCGGTGATGGCCGGATCGGCGAGCTGCAGGATGAAGCCGTCGCCGACCTCGCCGGTGAGGGCGAGCGCCTTGGGTCCGTAGGCGGCGATCCACATCTCGAGCTCGCTGCGGGTGTTCCAGGGGAAGCGGAGCTGCGACCCCTTGTACTCCACCTCCCTGCCGTTCGCGAGCTCCCGGATCACGTGGATGCTGTCGCGGAGGGTGCGGAGCGTGACCGGCGCGCCGTTGATGACGCGGACGGCCGAGTCGCCCCGACCGATGCCGCACACGGTGCGGTTGCCGTACATCTCGTTGAGGGTCGCGAACAGCGACGCCGTGACGGTCCAGTCCCGGGTGGCCGGGTTGGTGACCATCGGCCCGACGATCACCTTGCGGGTCTCGGCGAGGATCTGGCTGTAGATGACGAACGGCTCCTCCCACAACAGGTGGGAGTCGAAGGTCCAGACGTGGCTGAAGCCCATGGCCTCGGCCTTCTTCGCCAGATCGACCACGCGCCACGCGGGTGGGTTGGTCTGCAGCACGACGCCGAAGTCCACGATGGCTCCTATCGGACCTGCGGGAAACCGAGGTCGACGCTCGAGGTGGACGGGTCGGGCCACCGGGAGGTGACCACCTTCGCCCGGGTGTAGAACTGCACGCCCTCGGGGCCGTACATGTGGGTGTCGCCGAACAGCGACGCCTTCCAGCCCCCGAAGCTGTAGTAGCTGACCGGCACGGGGATCGGGACGTTGATCCCGACCATGCCGACCTCGCACTCGAACTGGAACCGACGGGCCGCGCCGCCGTCACGGGTGAAGATGGCGGTGCCGTTGCCGTAGGGGTTCGCGTTGATGAGGTCCAGACCGTCCTGGTACGTGGCCACCCGGACCACCGAGAGCACCGGGCCGAAGATCTCGTCGCGGTAGCAGGCCATGTCCGGGGTGACGTCGTCGATGAGCGACGCTCCGAGGAAGAAGCCGCCGTCGGGGGCGGTAACGGCGCGCCCGTCGGCGACCACGGTGGCGCCGGCCTCGTGGGCACCATCGAGGTAGCCGGCGACGCGGTCGCGGTGCTCGGCGGTGATCAGCGGGCCCATCTGGGAGTCGGCGTGGTCACCGGGGCCCACCGTGATGGCGGGGAGCCGGTCGGCGATGGCGGCGACGAGCGGGTCGGCGACCTCACCGACGGCCACCACGACCGAGATCGCCATGCAGCGCTCCCCCGCGGAGCCGTAGGCGGCGCTGACGGCGGCGTCGGCCGCCATGTCGATGTCGGCGTCGGGCAGCACGAGCATGTGGTTCTTGGCGCCGCCGAGCGCCTGGACCCGCTTGCCGTTGCGGGTGCCGGTCTCGTAGACGTAGCGGGCGATCGGCGTGGAGCCGACGAAGGACACCGCAGCGATGTCCGGGTGCTCGAGCAGCCGGTCGACGGCCGCCTTGTCGCCCTGGATCACGTTGCAGCAGCCGTCCGGGAGACCGGCCTGCTTGAGCAGGTCGGCCATGAACAGCGATGCGGACGGGTCACGCTCGGACGGCTTGAGCACGAAGGTGTTGCCGCAGGCCAGGGCGTTGGCGAACATCCACATCGGGACCATCGCCGGGAAGTTGAACGGGGTGATCCCGGCCACGACCCCGAGCGGCTGACGGATCTGGTAGACGTCGACCCCGCCGGAGGCCTGCTCGCTGTACCCGCCCTTCAACAGGTGTGGGATACCGCAGGCGAACTCGATGTTCTCGAGCCCTCGGGCCACCTCGCCGAGCGCGTCGGACAGCACCTTGCCGTGCTCGGCCGTGAGCAATGAGGCGATCTCCTTGCGGTTCGCGTCGACCAGCTCACGGAGCCGGAACATGACCTCCGAACGTCGGCCGAGCGCCGTGGCCCGCCACTCGGGGAACGCCGCCTTCGCGGCGGCGACCGCCCGGTCGACCTCGTCGAGCGAGGCGAGGTCGACCGACGCCTGCTGCTCGCCGGTGGCCGGGTTCCACACGGGTGCCGTGCGTCCCGAGGTCCCCTCCACCACCCGGCCGTCGATCCAGTGGCTGATGCGTCGCATGTGTGCTCCTCCGTTCCGCTCGGCCGACATCTCAGACCAGGTACTGCGACAGGCCTCGCCGCAGGTACTTGCCGTGGCCGGCGCGTCCGAGGAAGCGGTCGTCCTCGACGAGGATCGCCCCGCGGGACAGCACGGTGTCCACTGCGCCGTCGATCTGGTAGCCCTCGTAGGCGGAGTAGTCCATGTTCATGTGGTGCTTGTGTTCGACACCGATCGTGGTGGTGCGGTTCGGGTCCCAGACCACGATGTCCGCATCGGCGCCGGGGGCGATGACGCCCTTGCGGGGGTAGAGGCCGAACATCCGGGCCGGCGTCGTGGAGCAGGTCTCCACCCATCGCTCGAGGGTGAGCTCGCCGTTGACCACGCCCTGGTACAGCAGTTCCATGCGGTGCTCCACGCCGCCGATCCCGTTGGGGATCTTGGAGAAGTCGCCGAGACCGAGCTCCTTCTGGTCCTTGTAACAGAAGGGGCAGTGGTCGGTGGAGACGACCGCCAGCTCGTTCATGCGCAGGCCCCGCCACAGGTCCGCCTGATGGTGGTGCCGGTCGTGCACGGACCGGATGGGCGTGGAGCACACCCACTTGGCGCCCTCGAAGCCCGGCTTCGCGAGCGTCTCCTCCACGGTGAGGTACAGGTACTGGGGGCAGGTCTCGGCGAAGACGTTGCGGCCCTGGTGCCGTGCATGCGCCACGTGCTCGAGGGCGTCGCTCGCGGACATGTGCACGATGTACAGGGGCACGTTGCCGGCCACGTCGGCGAGCATGATCGCACGGTGGGTGGCCTCCGCCTCGAGCTGCGACGGCCGCGTCCAGCTGTGGTGCACGGGGTCGGTCTCGCCGCGGGCCAGGGCCTGCTGCACCAGCACGTCGATGGCGATGCCGTTCTCGGCGTGCATCATGATCACGGCGCCGCAGTCCGACGCCGCCTGCATGGCCCGCAGGATCTGGCCGTCGTCGCTGTAGTAGACGCCGGGGTAGGCCATGAACAGCTTGAAGCTGGTGATCCCCTCGTGCTCCGTGAGGTACCGCATCGCCTTGAGCGAGTCCTCGTCGACCCCGCCGATGATCTGGTGGAAGCCGTAGTCGATGGCGCAGTTGCCCTCGGCCTTGGCGTGCCAGGCCGCGAGCCCGTCCTCCACCCGCTCCCCGAGGGTCTGGACGGCGAAGTCCACGATGGTGGTGACGCCGCCCCACGCCGCCGCGATGGTGCCGGTCTCGAAGGTGTCCGAGGCGAACGTGCCGCCGAACGGCAGCTCCATGTGGGTGTGGACGTCGACCCCGCCGGGGATCACGTACTTGCCGGCGGCGTCGATCGTGCGGTCGGCGGTGACGCCCTGCGCCTCGACCTGGCCCGGTGCGTACAGGGCGGCGATGGTCTCACCGTCGATCAGGACGTCCATGGGCGAGACGCCCGAGGTGCTGATGACGGATCCGTTGGTGATGAGCGTGCGGGCCATGGTTCCTCCTCGAACTCGACGGTGCTCAGGCCTCGGCCAGCGGGCCGTACATGTCCGGCCGCCGGTCGCGGTAGAACGCCCACTGGTCACGGACCTCCTTCAGGAGGTCCATGTCGGGGTCGCGGACGACCAGTTCCGGGTCGTGCGTGCTCGCCACGTCGCCCACGAACTGGCCCCGGGGGTTGACGAAGTAGGTCTGGCCGTAGAAGTCGTTCTCGCCCAGGTCCTCGATGCCGACCCGGTTGATGGCGCCGATGTAGTACTCGTTCGCCACCGCCGAGGCGGGTTGCTCGAGCTGCCACAGGTAGGCGGAGAGCCCCCGGCTCGTGGCCGACGGGTTGAAGACGATCTTGGCGCCGGCGAGGCCGAGCGCCCGCCAGCCCTCGGGGAAGTGGCGGTCGTAGCAGATGTAGACGCCGATGCGACCGACCGCGGTGTCGAACACCGGGTACCCGAGGTTGCCGGGTCGGAAGTAGAACTTCTCCCAGAAGCCCTTCACCTGAGGGATGTGGGTCTTGCGGTACTTCCCGAGGTAGGTGCCGTCGGCGTCGATGACCGCTGCCGTGTTGTAGAGCACGCCGTCCTGCTCGCGCTCGTACATCGGGAGCACGAGCACCATCGACAGCTCCTTGGCCAGCGCCTGGAAGCGGGCCGTGGTCGGGCCGTCGGGGATCTCCTCCGCGTAGTCGTAGTACACCGAGTCCTGCACCTGGCAGAAGTACGGGCCGTAGAAGAGCTCCTGGTAGCACATGACCTGGACGCCCTGGGAGGCCGCCTCCCGGGTCCGGTCGATGTGGACCTGGATCATCGACTCCTTGTCGCCGGTCCAGCTCGTCTGGAGCAGCGCAGCACGCACCACGTTCGTCATCCGACCCCTCCTCCGCACCCGGATCCCTCCGGGAGTGCGCGGGATCCTAAGCACCGTCCGGATGGCGCACAAGGAGCGTTGTGTTACCTACTGTTACATCTGTCGACGGTTCGTCGATGCGCCGGGCGCGGGACTGACGGGAGGTTCGATGGACCGGGTGACCGACCTCCTGGATGCCGTCGCGGCGGCCGTCGAGGACCGCACCCCGCGTGGGATCGCGGCGGGCATCAGCAGGCTGTTCGGCGACGGGGTCCTGCGGGCCGGTGATCGCCTGCCGACGGTGCGCCGGCTCGCCACCGTGCTGGGCGTCAGCCCGACGACGGTCAACGAGGCCTGGCAGCTCCTCGGTCGCGCCGGGCTCATCGAGAGCCGGGGCCGGGCCGGCACGTTCGTTGCACGGGCGGCGCAGCCGAGCGGACCGCGACGGTTCCGGCGGATGGCCGCCCAGGTGGAGCACTTCCGGCTCGACCTCAGCACCGGCACCCCCGATCCCGCGCTCCTCCCCGACCTGGCCGCGAGCCTGGCCCGGGTCGGACAGTCGGGTCTCACCACCAGCTACCTCGACCTGCCGGTGCTGCCCGAGCTCGACGCCGTGCTGCGCAAGCGGCTGCCGTACGAACCCGAGGCGCTCACCGTCGTGGACGGGGCGATGGACGCCGTCGACCGGGTGCTCACGTCCGTCGTCCGTCTCGGCAGCCGCGTGCTGGTCGAGAACCCCACGTTCCCGCCCGTGCTCGATCTGCTCGAACTGCTCGGCGCCGAGGTCCTGCCACTCGAGCTCGACGACGAGGGCATCGTGTCCGAGTCGCTCCGGCGGGGACTCGAGCAGCGCCCGACCGCCCTGTTCCTGCAGCCACGAGCACAGAACCCCACCGGGATCTCGATGGCGCCGACGCGGGCCCGCCGCCTCGCCCGGCTCCTCCGGGGCAGCGGGACCCTCGTCGTCGAGGACGACCACAGCGGCGACATCGCCGGCGCGCCCTTCGTGTCGCTCGCCGCATGGCTGCCCGAGCAGACCGTCCACATCACCTCGTTCTCCAAGTCGCACGGACCCGATCTGCGGCTCGCGTCCGTGGCGGGGCCGGCGGCGCTCCTCGGGTCCCTGGTCGACCGTCGGATGCTCGGCCCCGGCTGGTCGAGCCGCCTGCTGCAGGCCGTGCTCGCCGACCTGCTCACCGACCCCGCCACGATCGCGGATGTCGAGCGCGCCGGCGCCACGTACCGGAGGCGGCGGCAGGCCTTCACCGCGGAGCTCGACCGGCACGGCATAGGTTGGACAGGCTCGGACGGCATCAACCTGTGGGTCGCCACCCCGGACGAGCAGACGACCCTCGTCACGCTCGCCGCGCTGGGCATCGCCGCAGCGCCCGGAGGTCCGTTCCTGGCGGTCCCCGACGGCTCGCACCACGTGCGGCTCACCGTCGCCCGGATCGTCGACGGGCACGCGGCGGCCGCCGCAGATGTCGCCACGGCGATCACCGCCGCCGACCGGGTGGCCCTCGGCCGCTGAGCCGGTCGCAGCCCGGAGCGCGGCTCGGGCGCGGGAGCGGCTCAGGCCAGGGCAGCGACGGCAGCGAGGAGTCGGTCCACGTCCTCGGGCGTGATATAGCGGACGACGCCGGCGCGCACGGCCCCCTCGTGGAGGCCGAGCGCCTCGAAGGCCTCGAGGGCGTAGTAGTTCCCGGACCAGACGGCGATGCGCTCCGCGGCGAGGGCGCGGACGACGTCGTCGGCGTGCCGGCCGGCCACCGAGAAGCACACGGTCGGGGTCCGGTCGGTGTGCTCGCGGGGACCGTGGACGGTGACGTGGTCCATGGCCAGCAGGCCGTCGAGCAGCGGGGCGAAGACCTCGCCCTCGTGGGCCTCGATGCGGTCCATCCCCTGGTCCATGAGCCACTCGGCGGCGGCGACCGTGCCGGCGATGGCCTCGTAGGCGGGCGTGCCCTGCTCGAAGCGGTCGGGCCCGTGGTCGGGTGCCGGCCGGACCTTCGCCGCCGGCAGCGACTCGACGAGCTCGGGCTTCAGGTACAGCACGCCGGCGTGCGGTCCGTACCACTTGTAGGGCGAGGTCACGAGGGCGTCGACGTCGAGGGCGGTGACGTCGACCGGGGCGTGGGGGGCGAGGTGCACCCCGTCGACCAGCACGCGGGCACCGACCGCATGGGCGGCCTCGACGACGGCAGGCAGGTCGGGCCGGGTCCCGAGGGCGTTGGACGCCCCGGTGCAGGCCACCCAGCGGGTACGGGCCCCCAGCAGGGACGGCAGCTGCTCCATGCGGAGCCGGCCGGTGGCGGGATCGAGCTCGAGGAACCGGACCGTGGCCCCGGACTCCTGGGCGGCCCGCAGCCACGGCGACACGTTGGCGTCGTGGTCGAGCTGGGTGCAGACGATCTCGTCGCCTGGCGAGAGCGTGGCGGCGATCGCCCGGGTGAGGCGGAACATCATCCCGGTGGCGCTCGGTCCGAAGGCGATGCCGCCCGCGTCGGCGCCGAGGAACCGGCCGACGGTGACCCGCGCCGCGGCCTCCATGGCGTCGGTGGCGTGGGCGGCGGCGAACTCGCCGTGGGAGTTGGCGTTCTTGCCGCTGGTCATCCAGTCGACCATCGCGGCGACCGCCGCGTCGAGCATCTGGGTCCCGGCCGGGCCGTCGAAGCGGGCCCAGCCGTCGTTCACCCCGGGGAAGCGATCACGCACGTCGTCCAGCACGGCCGGAACGCTACCGGCGGCAGGCGGTGGTGCCGGTCAGGCGGCGGTCTCGTCGGGCAGGGGGCGCACGCGCAGCACGGTGGTCGACGACGGGCGCTCCGCCATGGCGGGCTCGACGGGGTCGCGCGACTCGGCGGGGGCGTCGGCGGGCTTGGTGGCGTACTCGTGCACGTACTCCTGGCCGGAGAGCGCGCGGATCGAGAACATCACCTCGTCGATGTAGGCCCGCAGTTGCCGGTGGTCGGAGAGCCCGTCGGCGTAGCGCTCGGGCGGGATGGGCTCGCCGAAGCAGAGCACCGCGGGACGGAACAGCTTGGGGAACGAGGCGTCGGGGGGCCGGATCTCCCGGGTGCCGACGATCCCGACGGGCACGATCGGGGCCCCCGTCTCGAGCGCGAGCCGGGCGGCGCCCGTGCGTCCCTTGTGCAGCATCCCCGACCGGGAGCGGGTGCCCTCGGGGTAGATGCCGAAAAGCTCGCCGCGCGCCAGCACCCGTGCCGCCGTGTCGAGAGCGGCACGGGCTGCGTCGCCGCCGGTCCGGTCGATCGGGATCATGCCGAGGGCGGGGAACAGCCTCCGGGTCTTCCAGTCGTCGAGGTACTCGGCCTTGCCGACGAAGGTGATCCGCCGCGGCAGCACGGCGGGCAGGAAGAACGAGTCGATGACCGAGACGTGGTTGGGGCACAGGATCGCCGGGCCGGCGGCGGGCACGTGCTCGAGCCCCTCGGTGCGGATGCGCCAGCCGACGCGGACCAGGGGGCGCAGCACGAGGCGCGCGACGGTCTGGATCTGGCCGTGCTCGCGTCGATCGGCGTCGGTCCCCGCTCCCACGGCGACATCATGGCGCACCGGGAGCTCAGCCCGACAGCGAAGCCCGGGGGGTCGGTGGTTCGAGCACCACGCCGAGCAGGCCCGCGGCCTCCGAGACGCCCAGACCGGCGGCTGCCGCGGCGTCGATGGCGGCGACGGCGGCCGGGACGTCGAGGTCGTCGTCGAGCGCCGCCCGCACCGGACCCAGCGCTCCCACCCCGCGCCCGGCCCGGCACCACGCCCGGTACCGCTCCTCCGCGGCGACGAGCAGGTCCTCGTGCCACTCCCAGCCGGCCCGGTAGTGGTGGGCCAGGAGGACGAGCCGCACGGCCATCGGATGCGCCCGCGCCCGGAGGTCGGCCACGAAGACGAGGTTCCCCAGCGACTTCGACATCTTCTCGCCGTCGCAGCGGACCATCGCCTGGTGCATCCAGTGGCGGACGAAGCGCTGCCCGGTCACGGCCTCGGACTGGGCGATCTCGCAGTCGTGGTGCGGGTGGACGAGGTCCTCCCCGCCGCCGTGCAGGTCGATGGTGGGCCCGAGCTCGCGCACGGCGAGGGCGGAGCACTCCACGTGCCAGGCCGGGCGACCGGCCCCCCACGGCGCCTCCCACGACGGCTCGTCGTCGGCGGCGGGCACCCAGAGCACGAAGTCGAGCGGGTCGCGCTTGGCCGGGTCGGCGGGGTCCTCGCCCCAGGCCAGCCCACGCCGCAGCATCTCCTCCCGGGAGAGCCCCGAGAGCCGCCCGAAATCCGGGCGGGTGGCGACCGAGAAGTAGACGGTGCCGTCCACGACGTAGGCGGCTCCTGCGTCGAGGAGGGCGTGCACGAACCCCCGGATGTCGGGGATGGCGCCCGTCGCCCGCGGCTCGCTCCAGACCTCGAGGTTGCCGAGCGCGGCCATGTCCTCGTCGAAGCGTCGGGTCTCGAGGAAGGCGAGGTCGAGGTAGTGGACGCCGCGGCGGCGGGCGGCGCGCAGGAGGTCGTCGTCGACGTCGGTGATGTTCCGCACGCAGCGGGTCTCGTGGCCGCGGTCCCGCAGACGACGCTGGAGGACGTCATAGGTGACGTAGGTGGCGGCGTGCCCCAGGTGGGTGGCGTCGTACGGCGTGATGCCGCACGTGTACATCGTGACCACCCGGTTCGGCGTGAACGGCACCACGGCCCGCCGCTCCGTGCAGTACAGGCGCATCTGGTCGCCCGGCGGCACGGGTCAGTCCCGGATGCCGGTGAAGCGGACCCCCGCTCGCGTCTTGTAGCGGACGTTCAGCTGGAGCAGCACGGCGGTGAACGCCTCGATCGCCATGGCGTTGGAGAGCTCGCCGGCGTCGAGCGGCCGGAGCCCGGGGATCCTGGCCACGATCTCCGACACCGCCCTGGTGGCGACCGGGTGGTCGGAGCAGATGAGCACGTCGCTCTCGACCTCGTGGTCGATGTGCCCGAGCTCCTTTGCCGGCACGTGGTGCATGGCCGCGGCGACGTACGCGGTGCGGACCTCGGCCTGCACGCCCGCCGAGACCGAGCCACGCGGCGGCACCAGGGGAAGGAACTCGCGCCCCACCTTGGTGAGGGCGTTGCACATGCAGAGCACGACCTTGCCGGAGAGGTGCTCGGCCACCGAACCGGCGGTCTCCGCCGCCGCCTCCCAGGGGGTGGCCACGACGACGACGTCGCAGTCGGCGGCGTGGGCGTTGTCGGCCGCCGACAGCTTGAGCCCACGGTCGGGCCACTGCGTCAGCAGTCGGTCGACGACCTCCGCAGCCCGCTCGGCGGACCGGGAACCGATCACGACGTCGTATCCCACCGAGGCCAACCGCACCGCGAACGCGCTGCCTGCCGGTCCCGTCCCTCCGAGCAATCCGATCCTCACGGCGGGGACCGTACAGGTGAGGCGGCCGAGGATCCCAGCCCGCCGTCCCGAGGGGCTAGCCTCGCCCGGTCACCACAGGAGGGGACATGGGCATCCTCGAGGGCAAGAAGCTCCTGATCACCGGCGTCCTCACCGACGCATCGCTCGCCTACGGCGTGGCCGAGCTGGCACAGCAGGAGGGCGCGGAGATCGTGCTCACCGGCGCCGGCCGGGGGCTCCGGCTCACCGAGCGCACTGCACGGAAGCTCCCGCGGCCGGTGGAGGTCCTCGAGCTCGACGTCACGCAGCCCGACCAGGTCGTGGCGGTACGCGAGGCGCTCGCCGCCTCCTGGGGCACGGTCGACGGGGCCCTGCACGCCATCGGGTTCGCCCCCGAGGCCTGCCTCGGCGACGACTTCATGGCCGCCAGCTGGGACGACGTGAAGGTCGCCCTGGAGATCTCCGCCTACTCGCTCAAGACCCTGGCCGACGTCGTCGCCCCGCTCATGCCGAACGGCGGCAGCATCGTGGGCCTCGACTTCGACGCCACCGTCGCCTGGCCCGCCTACAACTGGATGGGCGTCGCGAAGGCGGCGCTGGAGTCGGCATCCCGGTACCTGGCCCGTGCGCTCGGTCCGCAGGGCGTCCGGGTCAACCTCGTTGCTGCGGGTCCGGTGCGCACGATCGCCGCCAAGTCCATCCCGGCGTTCTCGCTCTTCGAGGACACCTGGGACGGCCGGGCGCCGCTCGGCTGGGACGTCCACGACTCCTCCGCGGTGGCCAAGGCCTGCGTGGCCCTGCTCTCGGACTGGTTCCCCCAGACCACCGGCGAGATCGTCCACGTCGACGGCGGCTACCACGCGGTGGGCGCCTGACCGACCATGGCCCGGACCGGCCCTCCCCCGCTCCCGCCGGCTGCACCTGCGGACGTCCAGGCCTTCTTCGCCGGCGAGGCCGACGAGGCCCGCCTCGAGGACGGACCCGTCACCTGGGTCCCCGTCCCCGACATGGTGCGACGCGTGGCCGGGCCGCGCGGCATCCCTGCGGTGGAGGTCGTGCCGGCGGGGCACGGCGCCCGCATCACCCTCGGGTGGGGCGTCGTGGGCTTCACGATCCTCGTCGCCGTCGCCGCCGGCCGGATGACCGTGGCGTTCCCGGGGGTGGGCAACCCGTTCCTGCGGCCGATGCGCTCGGACGTGCGGGGGTGGATCGAGCAGGCCAACGACCACCTGCACGCGCAGGGTCGTCGGCTCCACCCGCTCGAGGTGCGCCCGGGCCTGCTCGTCGTGAGGGCGGGCCCGCACTGAGAACACCGTGCGGGCGGGCCAGGCTCAGCAGGCGGCGCGCACCGTGGGGTACGGGTTCACCGGGTTG
>JBEIGA010000127.1:0-11287 GCA_040382135.1 Acidimicrobiales bacterium | reverse complement strand
TCGCCGTCCTTCTCGAACACCACCTCGAGCGCCGCCGTGCCCTTGTGCCCCTGCGGACAGCGGATGATCACCACCAGGTGCGGCTCGATCGTGACCGGGGGCGGTGCCGGCGCCGGGGCCGAGAACTGCACGCCCGTCAGGTCGATGCGGGTGGACGGGCCCGGGACCTGCCGGGTGTCGATGCCCTCGATGAACAGGGCGGCCACGATCTCCATGCCGCGCACGCTACCCGTGCGTGCCGAGCACCCGGCCGGTCGAACGCGTCTCCGTCGCCTTCCTGCCACGGAGGCCGGCGGGACCGGGGCTAGCCTCCGCCCGTGCTCCGCCGGGTCCTGCTGCCGTTGCTGCTCGCGCTCGTCGCCGCCGGTGCCGCCTGGATGGCGGTGCGGTCCGACGAGGCCGCCGCCGAGGTGCCCGCACGCACGGTGGAGCCCGGCCCCGGCGTCGTGACCCCGGTCCTCTCCGCCCGCCGCGTGCCCGAGTTCCTGCAGACCCCCGCGGCGGACCAGCTGCTCGCCACGGCCCTCGACCTGCGGATCGCGGAGGTCCCTGCCGACGCCTGCCTCGTCGTGACCGAGGACGGGCGCACGATCCTCGAACGCAACGCCGCCACGCCTCTGACCCCGGCCTCGCTCCAGAAGATCGTCACCGCGGAGGCAGCGCTCACCCTGCTCGGTCCGGACCACCGCTACCGCACCACCGTGGTCACCGCCGGCGAACCCGTCGACGGCGTCGTCGAGGGAGACGTCTGGTTCGTGGGCGGCGGAGACCCGGCGCTCGAGACCGCCGACTACGCCGCGCGGTACGACCCGCCGAGGCCGTCCACCTCGCTCGAGGCCCTCGCCGACGCGGTGGTGGCCGCGGGCATCCGGGAGATCCGCGGCGACGTCGTCGGCGACGAGTCCCGGTACGACGCCGTCCGCTACGTCCCGTCGTGGCCGGCCCGCTTCGCCTCGCCGCAGAACCAGACCGGTCCGCTGTCCGCCCTCTCGGTGAACGACGGCTTCACCTCGTTCCCCGCGGATCCGGCCGCCACCTCGGCCGCCCGCCCCGCGGCCGACCCGCCGGTGCACGCCGCGGGCATCCTCGTGGGCCTGCTCGAGGAGCGCGGCGTGGTGGTCACCGGCGGCGCAGCCTCCGGGGTGGCGCCCGTGGAGGCGACCCGGGAGCTCGGCGCGATCGAGTCGGCGCCCCTCCTCGACATCCTCGACGCCATGCTCGTCTACAGCGACAACACCACCGCGGAGCTGGTGCTGAAGGAGCTCGCCCCCGCCACCGCCGGCCAGCGCAGCACCGTCGCCGGCGCTGCGTCCGCGGCGGCGGTCCTCACCGAGGCCGGTTACCCAACCGCAGGGGTGGTCGTGGTCGACGGGTCCGGCCTCGACGCCGGCAACCGGCTCACCTGCGACCTGCTCGCCGACGTGCTCGACCGCGAGGGTCCCGACAGCCGCCTCGCCGAAGGGTTCCCCGTGGCCGGCGAGCCCGGCACGCTCGAGACCCGGTTCGAGGGCACGCCGGCCGACGGCCGCATCCGGGCCAAGACGGGCAGCCTCCTGTTCGTGACGTCGCTCGCCGGGTTCGCCGACGCGCAGGACGGGCGCATCCTCACCTTCGCCTACATCGCGAACCGCGACCCCCTGCCCGAGGACGCCGTCGTCTTCACCGTGCCGCTCGGCACCGACCTCGTGGCGTACCCGCCCGGGCCCGCCATCGACCTGCTCGACCCCGAGCCGGTGCCGGGAGCGGTTGCGCCGGGCTGAGCCGGTCCCGAGTCCCTACGATCGCGGCCATGCCGGTCTCGCCCATGTTCCCGCTCGGATCCGTGCTGTTCCCGGGCACAGGGCTGCCGCTCCACGTGTTCGAGCCCCGGTACCGGCAGCTGGTGCAGGACTGCCTGGCCGGTGACCGTCGTTTCGGCGTCGTGCTCATCGAGCGGGGGAGCGAGGTGGGCGGCGGCGACCTGCGCACCGACGTGGGCACGCTCGCGGAGATCGTGCAGGCGCAGCAGTTCGACGACGGCCGCTGGGGCGTCGGCGCCATCGGGGTCGGGCGGATCCGGGTGGTGCGCTGGCTGCCCGACGACCCGTACCCGCTCGCCGAGATCGAGGAGCTCCCCGACGAGGACGACCTGGAGGCGCCCGCCGAGACGCTCGATCGGGTGCTCCCCACCCTACGGACCGTGCTCGCCCTGGCTGCGGAGCTCGGTTTGCCGGCGTCCCCCGCCACGATCGAGCTCGATCCGGACCCGACGATCGCGTTGGCGCAGGCCGCAGCCGTGGCGCCGCTCGGGAGCTTCGACCGCCAGCGCCTGCTCGTCGCCGCCGGACCGGGTGCCCGGACCGCGCTGCTCGTCGATCTCCTCGCGGACCAGGAGGAGCTGCTCCGGGCCCAGATGTCGTCGTGAGCATCCCTTCAGGACGCGCCCGGACGCGCGCTAGGGTGCCGCCACGACCGGGCGGACGGGCCGCCGAGCAGGCGCAGTGACGGACAGCGAGGCGCAGTGACGGACAGCGATCGGAGCCTGGAGGCCCGGAAGGCCAGCGCGAACGTGGGTGTCAGCGTGGGGGCGAACGTCGCCGACATCGCCGAGACCGTCAAGGCCTACGCCAGACAGGAGACCCTGGGGCCGCTCCGTGGCCTCGGCCGCTACCTCGGCTTCGGCCTCGCCGGAGCACTCTGCATCGGCCTCGGCATCATCCTGCTCGCGGTCGGCATCCTCCGGTTGCTGCAGGCGGAGACCGACTCCACCTTCACCGGGTCCCTCTCCTGGATCCCGTACCTCATCGTCGTCGTCCTGCTCGCTGTCGTGGCGGGCCTGTTCGCCATGCGCATCGCCAACAAGAGGAGCCTCTGATGGCCGCGTCGGAGGAACGCATCAGCCGCGAGGACATCGAGGCGAAGTTCCGAGACCTGAAGGACACGGTCGACGGCAAGACCGTCGAAGCCAAGGCGAAGGCCGTGCCCGCCGCAGTGGTCGGCGGGATCCTGCTCGTGTTCCTCATCTACCTGATCGGCAGGCGGGCGGGCGCCAAGCGCTCCACCATCGTCGAGATCCGGCGGATCTGAGCCCGTCGTGTCCATGTTGCGGCGGTACGTCACCCGCACCATCCGCTTCCGCGCCACGCGCCAGGGCCTCATGGGCGGGCACAAGGGCTGGCTCACGGTGTTCGCCCTGCTGCAGGTCGTCCGCTTCTCCGGTCGGATCACCAAGCGCGGTCCCGGGCCGGTGGTCTTCGCCGAGCGACTGCTCCCCGGCGAGCGCTACGAGATCGTGCACCTCCCGGCGCCGCCCACCCGCCGTCAGCGGCGCAGAGCGAAGCGGAAGGGCTGACCCGCGGGGTGCCGCATCCGCGCGGCGTCGTGCCAAGATCGACCCGTGCAGGTGAAGCTGCGGAACCCCACGCGTGAGCTCGAGCTCCCCGGTCCGATGCGCGTCCACGCGCTCGTGGAGAAGCTCGGCTTCAACCGGGAGTCGGTCCTCGTGATCGAGGACGGCACCCTCGTCCCTGGCGACGCGCTCCTCGCCGCCGACGCAGTGGTCGAGATCCGGCCCGTCATCTCCGGCGGCTCCGACCAGGGTGCCCGCCCGTGAAGTGCAAGGTCTGCCGCGGCCCGGCGGTCATCGACGTGCGTCGGCACAACGCGAACTTCTGCGTCGAGCACTTCGTCCGGCTCTGCAACGACCAGGTCCGCAAGGCCATCGACGAGTTCGACATGATGACCCCGGACGACCGGGTGCTCGTGGCGGTGTCGGGCGGCAAGGACTCCCTCGCCGTCTGGGACATCCTGCTCGAGCTCGGCTACCGCGCCGACGGCTTCGTGATCGGCCTCGGCATCGGCGAGTACAGCAGCTCCTCCACCGAGTACGCCCGTCGGTTCGCCGCCTCCCGCGGCGCCACGTTGCTCGAGGTCGACCTGCCGTCGGAGTACGGCTACGACATCCCCACCGGCGCCCGGGCCGCCCGTCGTGCGCCGTGTTCGGCCTGCGGGCTGACCAAGCGCCACCTGTTCGACAAGACCGCCATCGACCACGGCTACGACGTGGTGGTCACCGGCCACAACCTCGATGACGAGGCGGCCGTCCTCTTCGGCAACGTGCTGCGCTGGGACACCGAGTACCTGGCCCGCCAGCTCCCCGTGCTCCCGGCCCGTGACGGCTTCCCGAAGAAGGTGAAGCCGCTGGTCCGCCTCGCCGAGCGGGAGACCGCGGCGTACTGCGTGGTGCGGGGGATCGACTACATCGTCGAGGAGTGCCCCATGGCCGCCGGGAACCGGCACCTCGGGTACAAGGAGGCGCTCAACCAGATCGAGTCGGGCTCGCCGGGGGCGAAGCACAGCTTCTACTTCGGCTACCTCGACCGCGCCTCCGCCGCCTTCCGTGACGCCTTCGCCCAGGGCGGCGGCGACGCCCTCGCCCGCTGCACGTCCTGCGGCGCGCCGTCGAGCAACGAGATCTGCGCCTTCTGCCGGCTGGTCGAGCGGGCCACCGCGCCCGTGGCCATCGGCCCGACCCGTCGTGCCCCCGCGGCGACGACCTCCGCACCCACGTACGAGGAGTCCGAGTGACCCGACCCTTCGTCGACGGCGACCACGTGTTGCTCGTCGACCGGAAGAAGCGCCGCTACATGCTCCGGCTGAAGGCGGGCGGCGAGTTCCACACCCACGCCGGCGTCCTCCCCCACGACGAGATCATCGGCGCACCGGAGGGCGCCGAGCTGAAGTCGACCCGCAACGCCACGTTCCTCGCCGTGCGGCCGACGTTCTCCGAGATCGTGCTCAAGATGCCGCGCGGCGCCCAGGTGATCTACCCGAAGGACCTCGGGCCGATCCTGATGATCGCCGACATCTTCCCCGGCGCACGGGTGCTCGAGTCCGGCATCGGCTCCGGCGCGCTGTCCATGACGATGCTGCGGGCCGGGGCCGTCATCACCGGCTACGAGCTGCGCGAGGACTTCGCCGCCCGCGCCAAGGCCAACGTCGCCGCCTACGCCGGGGAGGAGGCCCTCTCCCGCTACGACGTCCACATCCGCGACGCGTACGAGGGCATCGACGAGACCGACCTCGACCGGGTCGTGCTCGACCTGCCCGAACCCTGGCAGGTGGTGCCCCACGCCGCGCAGGCCCTGCACCCGGGCGGCATCATCGTCGCCTACACGCCGAGCATCACCCAGGCGGTGCAGTTCCGGGAGGCCCTCGAGCCGAACGGCTTCGGCATGGCCGAGACCATGGAGGTCCTGCAGCGGGGCTGGTACATCGAGGGTCAGGCCGTCCGGCCGGACCATCGCATGGTCGCCCACACCGGCTTTCTCAGCCACGCCCGTCTGCTGCAACGACCGGAGTGATCCGGTTCCGGGCGGGCCGGCCGGCGGGGCTGCTCGCCGGGGTCCTGCTGGTGGCGGCGTGCTCGGTCGACGCCGATTCGGGCACGCCGCCCGGTGCCGCCCTGCCCGCTCCGGTCGAGCGGGCGGCCGCCTCCACCGTGGTGGTGGAGGGCACCGCCTGCCGGGTCGCGGTCCGCGGCAGCGGGTTCGTGGTCGAGCCGGATCTGGTGGCGACCGCCGCGCACGTGGTCACCGGCGTGGAGCGGCCGTCGGTCCGGGTGGACGACGGTGCCTCGGTCCCGGCGGTGCTCGTCGCCCTCGATCCGGCCCGCGATCTGGCGCTGCTGGCGGTCGAGTTGCCCGCGTCGGTCGGTCCGCCGTTGGTCCGGCGGGACCCGGTCCCGGTCGAGGACGCCGTCGTGCTGGCACGGGACGACGACGCCGGGTTGCGCCCGGTCGGGATCCGCGTCGTCGACACGCTCCTCGCGCGCGGCCCGGACATCCACGGCGACGGGTCGTTCACCCGGGAGGTCGCGCTCCTGGAGGGCCGGGTGGGCGAGGGGGACTCCGGAGCCCCGGTGGTGGGGGAGGACGGTGCGGTCCTCGGCGTGGTGGTGGCGGTGTCCACGGAGCGGCCGAGGACGGCCTACGCCGTTCGTCCCGCCGAGCTCGAGGCCGTGCTCGATGCCGTGCTCGAGACGGGTTCCGACACGCCGGTGCCCTCGGGGCCGTGCCCCTGACGTCGGGGCCGACCCCGGACGCGCCGACGGCGGCCGTTGTGGCCGCCGTCGGTCCTCGATCGGGTGAGGCGCAGGCCCCGGGTGCGGCCGGTGATCCCGGCCGCCGAGGTCAGGCGATCTCGATGAAGATGCACTCGCCGGGGCACTCCTCGGCGGACTCGATGACCGCCTCCTCCTGGCCGGCGGGCACGTTGGCCAGGCCCTCGGGGCCCCCCGGGTCGGAGAACACCTTCGAGCCCTCCTTGACGTAGGCGAGGCCGTCGTCGAGAAGCGTGAAGACGTCCGGGGCGATCTCCTCGCAGAGACCGTCACCGGTGCAGAGATCCTGATCGATCCAGACCTTCATCGGTTGCGTTCCTTCCAGCCAACGCTCTGGGGGGCCTGCCCGTCTTTCGGGAGCGGTCGCACCCTACTTGAGCACGATCGGGCGGGTTGCATTGAAGTGTAGACGAACCCCGTGAATAAACACGGGCATTCCGGGGGAAATGGACGCAGTGCAGGGGTGAGGGACCGATCGGACCGATCGGACCGATCGGCCCGGTCGGCCCGGTCGGGTCCCGATGGTCGCATGCCGGGCGATAGGGTCGGGGCAACAGGACGTGGAGGTGCTGGCGTGGGCGACGCAGGAGCGGATGCCACCGAGCTGGAGCAGCTGCGGGAGCTCGCGGCGCGGCTCGAGGACGAGGTCGCCGTCCTCCGGCGCCGGCTGCAGGAGGCGCCCAAGCGCGTGCGCACCCTGGAGGAGCGGCTCCTCGAGACGAAGGGGCAGCTGGCCCAGGCCGTGTCCCAGAACGAGCGTCTGACCTACACCCTGCGCGAGGCTCGCGACCACATCGCTGCACTCCGCGAAGAGGTCGAGAAGCTCACCCAGCCGCCGTCGGGCTACGGCACCCTCCTCGGGCTGAACGACGACGCCACCGTCGACGTCGTGGCGTCGGGACGGAAGATGCGGGTCGCGGTCCACCCGGACCTCGAGGGCGCCCTCGAGGTCGGCATGGAGGTGGCGCTCAACGAGTCCTTCAGCGTCGTCCTCGCCCGCACCCCCGAGCGCGCCGGCGAGGTCGTCACCGTCAAGGAGCTCCTCGAGGACGGTGATCGGGCGCTCGTGGTGGGCCGGGCGGACGAGGAGCGGGTCTGCGAGCTCGGCGCCGCCCTGCGCGACGTGCGGCTGCGCTCGGGTGACACGGTGCTGCTCGACACCCGCTCCAACCTCCTGCTCGAGATCCTGCCCCGGCCCGAGGTCGAGGACCTCGTGCTCGAGGAGGTCCCCGACGTCTCCTACGAGGACGTGGGCGGGCTCGACGGGCAGATCGAGCAGATCATGGACGCCGTCGAGCTCCCGTTCGTGCACCAGGCGCTGTTCGCCGAGTACGACCTCCCCGCCCCGAAGGGCATCCTGCTCTACGGCCCTCCCGGCTGCGGCAAGACCCTCATCGCCAAGGCCGTGGCCAACTCCCTCGCCAAGAAGGTGGCCGAGGTCAGCGGTGACAAGGCCGCCCGCAGCTACTTCCTCAACATCAAGGGCCCGGAGCTGCTCAACAAGTACGTCGGCGAGACCGAGCGGCAGATCCGGCTCGTGTTCCAGCGGGCCCGGGAGAAGTCCGAGCAGGGCTGGCCGGTCATCGTGTTCTTCGACGAGATGGAGTCGCTGTTCCGCACCCGCGGCACGGGCATCTCCTCGGACATCGAGTCCACGATCGTGCCCCAGCTCCTCGCCGAGATCGACGGTGTCGAGACCCTGCGCAACGTGATCGTGATCGGCGCGTCCAACCGCGAGGACCTCATCGACCCCGCCATCCTGCGGCCGGGGCGCCTCGACGTGAAGATCAAGATCGAGCGCCCGGACGACCAGGCCGCCACGGCGATCTTCGGGCGCTACCTCACGCCGGAGCTGCCCATCGACGCCTCGCTCGTGGACACCCTCGGCGGCGGCGACCCCGCCAAGGCCGTGCAGGCCATGATCGAGGAGGCGGTGGCGGAGATGTACCGCGAGGACCCCGCGAACCAGTTCCTCGAGGTCACCTACCAGAACGGTGACAAGGAGATCATGTACTTCAAGGACTTCTCGTCCGGGGCCATGATCGAGAACATCGTCCGCCGGGCGAAGAAGCTCGCCATCAAGCGCCAGATCGCCGGCGGCCCGAAGGGCATCCGCACCGACGACCTCATCGCCTCCGTGCACCAGGAGTTCAAGGAGCACGAGGACCTGCCCAACACCACGAACCCGGACGACTGGGCGAAGATCTCGGGCAAGAAGGGCGAACGCATCGTCTACGTGCGCACCCTCATCAGGAAGACCGAGGACACCGTCGGCGGCCGGGCGATCGAGCGCGTCGGCACCGGCCAGTACCTGTAGCCGGCGGCCCCCATCGAGCACCTCTCCGCGGCCGAGGCACGGCGCGTCGTCCTCGTCGCGCAGGGTTTCCGGGACCCGCGCCCCACCGGCGCGCCCACGCGCCGCCACCTCCGGCGGGTGATGGGTCGGCTGCACCTGCTGCAACTCGACTCCGTCCCCGTGGTGACCCGCACCCAGTACCTGCCCCTGTTCGCCCGGCTCGGTCCCTACGATCCCGGTCTCCTCGACGACCTCGCGTACACCCGGGACGAGTGGATCGAGGCGTGGGCCCACGAGGCGTCGCTGGTGCCGGTGGAGCTCGAGCCGCTGCTGCGCTGGACGAAGGCGCGTGCCGAGGCGGGTGAAACCTGGGACGGCCTCTTCCGGCTCGCACGGGACGAGCCGGACTACGTGGCCGCAGTGCACGCCGAGGTCGCCGAACGCGGCCCCCTCGCCGCGTCCGACCTCAGCGACCACCGGCCCCGGTCGGGGGAGTGGTGGGACAGTCGGTCGGTCGGTTCGCTGGCGCTCGACTGGCTCTTCCGCACGGGCCGGCTGGGCATCCGGCGCACGCGGGGCTTCGAGAAGCGCTTCGACCTCATCGAGCGCATCGTGCGCCCCGACGTCCTGGCCGTCCCGACCCCGTCCGAGGCCGACGCCCAGCGCGAGCTCGTGGCCCTGGCGGCGCGGGCGCTCGGCGTCGCCACGCTCGCCGACCTCGCCGACTACTTCCGCATGCGGTCCGCGGACACCAGGGCCCGCGTCCTGGAGCTGGTGGAGGACGGGCGGCTCGTCCCTGCCACGGTCGAGGGCTGGCCGCAGCCGGCGCTCCTCGATCCCGGTGCCGCCCTGCCCCGGGCTGTCCGGACGTGCACCCTGGTGTCACCGTTCGATCCGGTCGTGTGGCACCGCGAGCGCACCGAGCGCCTCTTCGGGTTCAGGTACAGGCTCGAGATCTACACCCCGGCGGCGAAGCGCCGCTACGGCTACTACGTGCTGCCGTTCCTGCTCGGCGACCGGCTGGTGGCACGGCTCGACCTGAAGACCGACCGGCCGGCCGGCGTGCTCCGCGTCCAGGGCGCCTTCGTCGAGGACGACGTCGCCCCCGGCGTGGTCCTCGAGCCGCTCCGTCGGGCGCTCGACGACCTCGCTGCGCAGGTCGGCGTCGAGCGCTGGGCCGTCACGGAGGGCGCCCGCGGCGATCTCGTCGACGATCTGGGAACCGGAGACGCCGCACGGACGTCCAAGGATGCATGAAGCGAACCCTCATCCTGAAGCGAACCCTCATCCTGATCACCCTCCTCGGCCTGACCGTCGCCGCCTGCGGTGACGACGAGACGGTCGGCAGCGAAGGGCCCGGCGAGCCGGCGGACGCCGGAGACGGAGACGTGGCGGTGGACCCCTTCGGCGACAGCACCTGGGAGCTGACGAGCGGCACCGTCGGCGGTGAGGACCTGGTCCTCGTCGACGGCTCGCCGGTGACCCTCACGGTGACCGACGGCCAGGCCTCCGGCCGTAGCGCCTGCAACAACTACTTCGGCGAGCTCGTCGTCGACGGCTCCTCGGTGACCCCCGGCGTGTTCGGCTCCACCCAGATGGCCTGCCTCGAGGACGGGGTGATGGAGCTCGAGGCCGCCTACCTCGGCGCCATGCAGACGGTCAGCGGCGTGGCCGTGGAGGGCGAGGAGCTCGTCCTCACCGGCGACGGGATCGAGCTGCGCTTCATCGCCCAACCGGAGGTGCCCGACGCCGAGCTGGCCGGCACCGACTGGACGCTCATGAGCCTGCTCAGCAACGACGCCGTGTCCTCCACCTACGCCGAGGCCGACGAGGCGACGTTGCGGATCGAGGACGACGGCAGCGCCTCCGGCTCGACCGGGTGCAACCGGTTCACCGGCGCCTTCGAGGTCGTCGACGGCGTCCTCACCACCGAGGGCCTGGGCACGACCCGGATGGCATGCGCCGCCGACGAGGGGATGCAGGAGGTGCATGTGCTGGCGGTCCTGGAGGGCGGGCCGACGATCGAGATCGAGGGTGCCATGCTCACCCTCATGATCGAGGACGGACGCGGCCTGCAGTACACGGCCGGCTGAGCTCCCTCCCCGTTGCGCGGCCCCCGGTGCACACCCATGCCCGGGGGTCGCGCCGGGTAGGGTCGTCCCGTGGCCATCGTCAAGACGCTCGGCATCGAGACGGAGTTCGGGATCGTCCTGCGGGGCGTGGAGGACGCGAACCCCATCTCCGCCTCCTCGTTCCTGATCAACGCCTACCTGGCCGATCTCGAGCTCGGCGCCGACGAGCGGGTGCGCTGGGACTTCGAGGACGAGTCACCCGCCAACGACGCCCGCGGGTTCGCCCCCGCCGGCTCGCTGCCGCCCGAGGTGGAGACCCACCTCGTCAACGCGGTGCTCACCAACGGCGCCCGCTTCTACGTGGACCACGCCCACCCGGAGTACTCGTCGCCCGAGTGCGCCGACCCGTTGTCGGTGGTGCGCTACGACCGCGCCGGCGAGGAGATCGCCACCCGGGCCATGGCCGCGGCCAAGCGCATGCTCCCGCCCGGCCAGGAGATCATCCTCCACAAGAACAACTCCGACGGGAAGGGCAACAGCTACGGCTGCCATGAGAACTACCTCATGGACCGCAGCACCCCCTTCGCGCGGATCATCACCCACGCCACCGCCCACTTCATCACGCGCCAGGTGTTCACCGGGGCGGGGAAGGTCGGCACCGAGGTGCCCGGACGGTCGAGCGACGACGTCCCGTACCAGCTCACCCAGCGGGCCGACTTCTTCGAGGAGGAGGTCGGGCTCGAGACCACGCTCAAGCGCCCGATCATCAACACCCGCGACGAGCCCCATGCCGATCCCACCAAGTACCGGCGGCTCCAC
>JBEIGA010000126.1:0-11551 GCA_040382135.1 Acidimicrobiales bacterium | reverse complement strand
GTCTGGTTCGCTCTGGGGGCAACTTATTGGCCCTGCGCCCGCGGCGCGGGCGACCTGGTGGTCGCCGTCGACTCCCTCTCCACCGACCCGGAGGAGGCACCCGTCACCGAGCTCGGCGCATTCGAGCCGAACGTCGAGGCGATCGCAGGGTACGAGCCGGACCTGGTCGTGCTCTCCTTCGACCCCGGCGACGTGGTCGCCGGGCTGGAGGCGCTCGACATCGAGACACTCCTGCTGCCGACCGCCGTCTCCCTCGAGGAGACCTACGCCCAGATCGAGCAGCTCGGCGAGGTGACCGGGAGGACCGAGCAGGCGGCGGCGGAGGTGGAGCGGATCCGCACCGCCCTGGAGGAGCTCGCGGCGAGCGTCCCCGAGCGCGACGATGCCCTCACCTACTACCACGAGGTCGACGACACCCTGTACACGGTCACCTCGCAGACCTTCATCGGCGAGATCTACGCCCTGGCCGGCCTGGAGAACGTCGCCGACCCTGCGGATCCGGACGGCGCCGCGGGCGGCTACCCGCAGCTCTCCGCCGAGTACCTGGTCGACGCCGACCCCGACCTGATCTTCCTGGCGGACACGGTGTGCTGCGGGCAGACCGCCGAGACGGTCGCGGCCCGGCCGGGCTGGGACAAGTTGTCCGCCGTGCAGGCGGGCCGGATCATCGAGCTCGACGACGACATCGCGTCTCGCTGGGGCCCGCGGGTCGTGGACTTCCTCGAGGCCATCGTCGCCGCGATCAGCGAGGTCGAGGCGGTCCCCGCCGGATGACGACCGTCTCCATGGCAGCCCCCAGCCGGCTCCGCGCCGGCTGGCTGGCGGCGGGCCTCGTGGCCGTCGCCGGGGCCGCGCTCGTCGGCGTCGCCGTCGGGCCGGTCGGGCTGCCGCCGGGCCGGGTCGCCCTCGAGCTGCTGGACCGGCTGCCGCTCGTCGACGTCGACTCGGGCCTGACCCCACGGGAACAGGCCATCGTCTGGGAGCTCCGCGCTCCGCGCGTCGTGCTCGGGCTGCTGGTGGGGGCGATGCTGTCGGTGTCCGGTGCCGCCTACCAGGGCGTGTTCCGCAACCCGCTCGTCGACCCGTACCTCCTCGGCGTCGCCGCCGGTGCCGGGCTCGGGGCCACGGTCGCGATCGTGACCGGGCTCGGCGACGCCTATGGGTTCGTCGATCCCCTGCCGCTCGCCGCGTTCGTCGGCGGCCTCCTCGCCGTGGCGCTCACGGCGCTCGTCGGCACGGGACGGCGCCCGTCGGCGCCGGCCACCCTCGTGCTCGCCGGCGTCGCGGTGACGAGCTTCCTGACCGCGGTGCAGACGTACCTGCAGCAGCGCCACGCCGACAACCTGCGTCAGGTGTACTCGTGGATCCTCGGGCGCCTGTCGACGAGCGGATGGGGCGAGGTCGCCGTGGTCCTCCCGTACGCGGTCGTCACGGCCGCGGTCCTGTTGTTCGCCGTCGGCGCACTCGACGTCATGGCGGTCGGCGACGACGAGGCCGCGCAGCTCGGGCTCCGACCGGACCGGGTGCGCCTCCTCGTCCTGCTCGCGGCCTCGCTCGCCGCGTCTGCCGCGGTGGCGGTCAGCGGCCTGATCGGGTTCGTCGGGTTGGTGGTCCCGCACGTGGTCCGGCTGGCCGTCGGCACCGGCAACCGGGCGGTCATGCCGCTGTCGCTCCTGTTCGGGGCGGCCTTCCTGGCGCTCGCCGACGTCGTCGCCCGCACCCTCGAGGCGCCGGCGGAGCTGCCCATCGGCGTGGTCACCGCCTTCGTCGGGGCGCCCTTCTTCGTGCTGCTGCTGCGTTCCCGGGCGGTCGCCGGATGAGCGTCCAGGACGCGCTCGCCTGGCGGGGCGTCGGCGCCCGCCTCGACGGCAGGGTCGTGCTCGCGGACGTCGACCTCGCCGTGGCGCCGGGTTCGTGGCTGGCGCTCGTGGGGCCGAACGGCGCCGGCAAGACCACCCTGGTCCGCTGCCTCGCCGGGTTGCTCCGGCACACGGGCGTCGTCGAGGTCGGCGGGCGCCGGGCCGACCGCCTGAGCGCGCGTGCACGCGCCCGCACCCTCGCCGTCGTCCCCCAGCTCCCGGTCGTACCGCCGGGGATGCGCGTCATCGACTACGTGCTGCTCGGGCGCACCCCGCACCTCGGCCTCCGCCTCGCGTCGACCACCCGCGACCACGCGGCGGCGTGGGCCGTGCTCCAGCGGCTCGACCTCGAGGCGCTGGCCGACCGGCCCCTCGACCGCCTCTCCGGCGGTGAGCGCCAGCGTGCGGTCGTGGCCCGGGCGCTCGCGCAGGAGGCGTCGATCCTCGTCCTCGACGAGCCGACCACCTCGCTCGACGTCGGGCACCAGTTCGAGGTCCTCGAGCTCATCGAGGACCTGCGCGCCGAGCGCGGGCTGACCGTGGTCACCACCCTGCACGACCTGACCCTCGCCGGGCAGTTCGCCGACCGGGTCGCCCTGCTGGCCGAAGGTCGGCTCGTCGCGGTGGGGACGCCGGCGGAGGTCCTGACCGCCGAGCGCATCGGCGAGCACTACGGCGTGGCGGCGGAGGTGGTGCCCGACGGCGACGGGGTCGTCGTGACCGTCCACCGACGGCGGACGGAGGGGTTCAGCGCTCGAAGCGCTCCCGGCGCACGGTGACCTTCTTGCCCTTGATGGTGGTGGCGCGCAGGGCGTCGATCACCCGGTCCGCCGCCCCGGCGGGCACCTCGACCAACGAGAACTTGTCCTTGATCTCGATGGCGCCGATCTCGCGACCGCTCACGTCGGTCTCGTTCGCGATGGCACCGACCAGGTCACCGGGGCGTACCCCGGCATGGCGACCCAACCCGACGAAGATCCGCGTGCTCGGGCCGGACGGACCCCGCCCGCGGCCACGCTCCTGGTCCTTGCCGAACCGGTCCCGGCCCTGCTCCCGGCCCTGATCCCGGCCGTGCTCCCGCCGGGGCCGGTCCTCGCGGTCGCGGCGGAACGAGACCTCGGGGATCTCCTCCTCGTCGCTCACGCCGGACGCCTCGTGGGCGAGCTTCACCGCAGCGAGCGCGACCTCGGTGAGGTCGAACTCGTCGGCGAGCCGATCGACCAGCGCCTCGAAGGGCTCGAGCCCGCCCTCCAGGATGGCGTCACGGAGGGCGACGTGGGTGAGCTCCAGCCGGCGGGCCCGGAGGTCGGCCGCCGACGGGATCGTGGCGACCTCGATCCGCTGCTTGGTGGAGCGCTCGATGTTCTCGAGCAGACGGCGTTCGCGGGGTTCCGCGAGCGTGATGGCGACGCCCTCGCGCCCGGCACGGCCGACCCGACCGATGCGGTGCACGTAGGCCTCGGGGGCGGACGGGACGTCGTAGTTCACGACGTGGGTGAGCAGGTCCACGTCGAGGCCGCGAGCGGCGACGTCGGTGGCGACCAGCAGGTCCGCCGTGCCCGAGCGCAGCCGGCCCATGACCCGGTCGCGCTGCTCCTGGTCCATGCCACCGTGCAGCGCCTCGGCCCGGTAGCCGCGGCCGTTGAGCGTCTCGGTGAGCTGGTCGACCTCGGTGCGGGTCCGGCAGAAGACCAGGGCCGCCCCCGGTGCCTCGACGTCGAGGATGCGGCCGAGCGCCGCGGCCTTGTGGGCGCGGAGCACCACGTAGACCTGCTGGCGCACCAGCGGGGCGTCGCCCTCGGCTGGGCGGGCGGCCTCGATCCGGATGCGGACCGGGTCCTGGAGGTGGCGTCGGGCGATGCCGTCGATGCGGGCGGGCAACGTGGCCGAGAAGAGCACGGTCTGGCGGTTCTCGGGGGTGGCGTGGAGGATGGCCTCGATGTCCTCGGCGAAACCCATGTCGAGCATCTCGTCGGCCTCGTCGAGGACCACCGTCTGGAGGCCGGCCAGGTCGAGCGTGCCGCGCTGGATGTGGTCGAGCGCCCGACCCGGCGTGGCGACCACGACGTCGACACCCTGCTCGAGCGCCCGGAGCTGCCGGCCGATGGGTTGACCGCCGTAGATCGGCAGGACGCGTGCCGCAATCCTGCGCCCGTACTTGTGGGCCGCCTCGGACACCTGCACGGCGAGCTCGCGCGTGGGTGCGAGGACCAGGATCGACGGCGTGGAGCGATCGGCATCCGCGAGGCGCTCCAAGGCGGGGAGCATGAACGCCGCGGTCTTGCCGGTGCCCGTGGCGGCCTGGCCGAGCAGGTCCCGTCCCTCGAGCAGAGGCGGGATGGCCTCCCGCTGGATGGGGGTGGGCTCCTCGTAGCCGAGGGCGAGCAGGGAGTCCAGGATCTCCGGGCGCAGGCCGAGCGCCCCGAAGCCGCCGGTGTCTTCGTCTTCCGTCACGGAACGACGATACGGGGCACGGGTGCGGTTCCCGCCCGGCCCCTGGTCACGTCGGCCCTACACTCCCGCCGGTGCACGCGACTCCGGAAGCGCTCGCTCGTGTCAACCGCCTCCTCCGCCAGGACATCCGCCCGGCGCTGATCGCCGACCGACGGGCGTGCGTGGTCGAGGCGACCGAGGAGTTCCTCGACCCCGTGGCCGCCCGGGCGGCGAGGGACGCCGCCCACGTCGCGCCGTTCACCCGTGGCGGGGTGTGGGGGCGGGCGTGGCACACCCGGTGGTTCCGCTTGACCGCGACCGTTCCGGACGGCTGGTCGCCTGACGAGCGGTACGAGGTCGCCCTCCACGTGGACCTGGGGTTCGGCACCGTCCTCCCCGGCTTCCAGGCCGAGGGCCTCGTGCACTCGGGTGACCGGCCGCTCCAGGGCCTCCAGCCGGACCGCCGGTTCGTGCCGCGACCCGACGCCCGCCCGGGTGACGTCGTGGACCTCTGGGTCGAGGCGGCGGCGACACCGATGCTCATCGGCGACTTCTCCCCCACCCCGCTGGGTGACCCTGCCACGGCGCCGGAGGCACCGCTCTACTCCCTCCGAGCCGCGGAGCTCGTCCGCCGGGACCGGGACGTGGGCGCCCTCCGGCTCGAGCTCATCCTGGTGCTCGACCTGCTCGGCGCCCTGCCCGAGGGCGATCCGCTCCGGACGCGCCTGCTCCACGCCCTCACCTCGGCCGTGGTCGCGGTGCGGCCCGACGACGTGGCCGGCAGCGCCGCCGCCGCCCGAGCCGCGCTCGCGCCCGTCCTGGCGGTCCCTTCGGCCCCCGGGCGTCACCGCCTCGTCGCGAGCGGCCACGCCCACCTCGACACCGCCTGGCTCTGGCCCCTCCGGGAGACCCGGCGGAAGGTCCTGCGCACCGCGGTCAACGCGCTCGGGATCCTCGCCCGCCATCCGGGCACCGTGTTCACGATGAGCCAGGCGTGCCAGTACGCCTGGCTGGAGGAGGACCGCCCGGAGCTGTTCGCCGAGGTGCGGGAACGGGTCGCCGAGGGCCGTTGGGAGGTGGCCGGCGGGATGTGGGTCGAGACCGACCTGAACCTGCCCGACGGCGAGAGCCTCGTCCGGCAGTTCCTCCACGGGCAACGGGCGTTCACCGCCTGGTTCGGCCGGCGCTGCGAGGGGGCCTTCCTCCCCGACGACTTCGGCTACCCGGCGTCGTTCCCGCAGATCGCCCGTCTCGCAGGCTGCCGGTGGTTCTTCACCCAGAAGCTCAGCTGGAACGACACCAACCGGTTCCCCCACCACACCTTCCGCTGGCAGGGCCTCGACGGATCCAGCCTCCTCACCCACTTCAGCCCGGTGGAGACCTACAGCGCCACCCTCGTGCCATCCCAGCTCCTCCATGCCGAGCGCACCTTCGCGGACCACGCGGTCCAGGACGCCTCGCTCGTGCTGTATGGCCACGGCGACGGGGGCGGCGGGCCGACCGACGAGATGCTCGAGCGCTTCGCGCTCGTGGCCGACTGGTGCGGCACGCCGCCGGTCGCCCACGGCAGCGTGGGGTCGTTCTTCGACGACCACGTCCACGACCGTCCGGACCTGCCGGTCTGGTCCGGCGAGCTGTACCTCGAGACGCACCGCGGTACGTCCAGCAGTCAGCGGCGGACCAAGCAGGCGAACCGGACCTGTGAGCTCGCGCTGCACGACGCGGAGCTGTGGTCCGTGGCCGCCGGCCGCGACCTGCAGGACCGGCTCGCCCCGCTGTGGCGGCGCACCCTGACCCAGCAGTTCCACGACGTCCTGCCCGGCTCGTCGATCGCCTGGGTCCACGCCGAGGCGGAGGCGGAGCTCACCGAGGTGGCGGGTGCCGTCCGGGCCCTCGAACAGGAGGTGCTCGGCGACGGGCACGACGTGCTCGCGAACCCCGCCTCGGTGCCGGTGCGCGGCGTGGTCGACGTGGACGGGGCGGCCATGTGGGTCGAGCTCGACACGGCGTCGTGGGGGCCGGGCGGTGGGGACGCGCTGCCCGCAGACGTCGGGCCCGTGGTCGTGGACGGGCACAGCATCGACAACGGGCGGCTCCGGCTCGTCTGGGACGAGCGGGGGCACGTGGTCTCCCTGCGCCACCACGCAACGGGCCGGGACGTCGTCCCGCCGGGCGGTCGGGCCGACCTGCTCGTCCTGCGCCAGGACCGTCCCGCCCAGTTCGACGCATGGGACGTCGACGAGCTCGACACCCGCGTCGCCGGGACGGTGCTCGAGGCGTCGTCGGTCGAGGTCGTCGAGGCCGGGCCGCTGCGCGCCGTCCTGCGCAGCGTCCACGCCGCCGGACGCACGCGCATCGTCCGGAACCTGACCATGGCGGCGGGCTCGGACCGGCTCGAGGTGGTCGTCGAGGCCGACTGGCAGGCGTCGGAGCAGCGGCTGCAGGTGGTGTGGCCGGTCGACGTCCATGCCACCGAGGCGACCTGCGGGATCCAGTTCGGGCACGTCCGTCGACCCCGGCACGCCAACACGAGCTGGGACCGGGCCCGGTTCGAGTCGACCGCCCACCGGTACGTGCACGTCGGCGAGCACGGCTTCGGGGTCGCGCTGATGGCCGACGGACCGCACGGCTACGACGTCCGCGGGGACGCGCTGCGGCTCACGCTCCTGCGCTCGGCCCGCTACCCCGATCCGGGCGCGGACCGTGGCACCCAGCGCCTCGCCTACGCCGTCTGGGTGCACCCCGGCGAGGCGTTCGCCGCGGGGCTGGAGGCCGAGGCGGCGCGTCGGGCACATCCGGTCCGCAGGATCCGGGCCGCGACGGCGTCGGGGCGCGGGCCGCGCTGGACCGGTGATCCCGGGGTGCGGATCGCCGCGGTGAAGCACGCCGAGGACGGCTCCGGTGACGTGGTCGTCCGTCTGTGGGAGTCGCACGGGGGCCGTGGCCGAGGGGCGCTGGATCCCGGGTTCCCCGTCGCAGCCGCAACGATCACCGATCTGCTCGAGGAGGCCGGCGAGCCGATCGACGGCCTGGCCCTCGAGCTCCGTCCGTTCCAGATCCTCACGGTCCGCGTCACGCGGGCCTGAGCGCTTCGTGCAAGGAGGACCCCGTGTCCCGTCTCGGTCCCTGGCTGCCCACGACCCTCGAGGAGCGGGTCGACCGCATGGAGTCGCTCGCCTCGATCCGGCAGCTCCCCTACCGCTACGCGCTCGCGCTCGACTCCCGGAACATGGACGACCTGGTGGCCCTCTTCGTGCCCGACGTCCGGGTCGGCCGGGAGGAGCGCGGCCGGGGTGCCCTGAAGGCGTGGTTCGAGCAGACGATGTCGGTGATGCGCACCTCGGTCCACCTCGTCGGGAACCACATCGTCGACTTCGACGACGCGGACCACGCCCGTGGGATCGTCTACTGCCGCGACGAGCTCGAATGGCCGGACCGCGGCGAGTGGGAGGTGGGGATCCTCCAGTACTGGGACAGCTACGTGCGGGTCGACGGCGAGTGGTGCTTCGAGCGGCGGCGGTTCCACCGTTGCTACATCGTCGATGCGCTGACCCGTCCGTCCAAGGGCGCAGGGGTGAACGACGGGCGCGACGCCCTGGCCACCGCCCTCATCCCCGACGCGTTCCCGAGCTGGGGCGAGTTCTGGCGGCGGGTCAGCGGGTCGGAGGGCTGACCCGGGCGTTCCAGGCCCGGGGGGTGGCGTCCGGGTCGACGGGGATCCGCACCCGGCAGGGTCCGCCCTCGCTCCGAGGCGGACAGTCCACGATCGGCCAGACCCTGCCGGTGCGTTCGATCGGCAGGAGGTAGTGCATCACCGCCACGTGGGTGCGGTAGACGGGCGTGTCGCCCAGACCGAAGGTGATCGGGTGGCGTTCCCGTACGACGGCGAGCGGTCCGTCCGGCTCCAGGCAGCGGCGCTCGACCTGTCCGCCGCAGGTCCCGCACGGGTCCTGCACGATGGTCGTGCCCTCGTCGTCCTCCTCCAGGCGCACCCGGGCGAAGTTCCCGCTCAGCATCCGGGCCCAGTGGCGGACGCGCACCTCGTACGGTCGGTCCTCGTCCCGGGGCATCCACGCCACCAGTGTCCGGTCGCCGGCGATCCGGAGCGTGCGCTCCAGCTCGTCGACCCCGTAGGTGCGGTAGACGTGCGACAGCGCCGTCGCCACGCCGTCACAGCCGGCGTCGTGCCGCGAGCGGAGCTCCGCCTCGACGATGTCGTAGGCCGCGAGCGCCGGACCGGCGTCGCCCTGGCGCAGGCGGTCGACGAGGGCGGCATCGTCCACGTCGGCGTGGGGCAGCTCGACACCTGCCAGCGCGGCGTCCCCGTGGGCCGACTGCAGGTGCTCGTCCATCACGGCGATCCAGGCACGGAACCCGTCGAGGAACCCACGGAAGGACCGCAGCAGGCCTTCGTACACGGTGACCGGGTCGGCCTCCTCGGCGAGCGCCGCCTCGAGTCGCTCACGCGGGGAGCGTCCCAGCTCGGCCAGCTCGGCGTCGGTGAACCGTCGTGCCACGACCGGAGCCTGTCACAGCAGCCCACCATGCTGTGCCCCATGTGGCCCGACGACCTGACCGTGCGCCGACTGCTGACCTGGCGGATCGTCCGCGCCGGCGGAGAGGTGACCGTCGCCGAGCTGGTCGCCTGGCTCGAGGAGGCCGGCTTCCGGCCTCCGGTGCGAGCGAGCAAGATCGTGTCCGATCGCCTGCGGTCGGACGTCCGACGTGGGCGCATCCGCCGCGTGGGACGTGGTCGGTACGCGGCGGGCCGCATCGCGCCGACCACCTGGCACCGCATCCGGACCACCGCCGACGCCGCATGCCGCGAGGCACGGCGGCAGGAGGAGCAGGAGACTGCCCTGACGTCGTCTCCGGCCTGATGGCTCCGGCCTGATCGTCTGATCGATTCCGTGTAGCTGCGACAACTGCGGCTCGGGCGACGCGGCGGACGCGCCATCACGTGAGCCGGTTCGGGATTGTCGCAGCTACACGGAACGCGACGGCTCGTGCGCCGACCGCTCCGTCCGGTGCGGCGGCGCCGATCAGCCAGGGTCAGTCGTCGTCTTCGTCGTAATCCCCGCCACCGGCCGGGCTGGTCTGCACGTCGTTCCACGTCGCCTTGGCGCCGCTGTGCCCGACGTCGATGACGGTCACCGTCGCGCCGATGCCTGCGACGAGCGCACCCGCGGTCAGGACCCCGGTCACGACGGCCGGCGTGACCTTGCCCTCGAACCGGCGCTGGAGCGGGCCGGCGGCGACGACGGCTCCGGCGACCAGCGTGGTGAGCACGGCCCAGGGGAGGACCCGCTCGCCCTTCTCCGTGTGCTCCTCGAGCAGGGCCGTCTCGTCCACCCGGTTCTCGAGCTCCTCGCCGCTCCCCTGCGCGAGCCCGACGGCGACGGTCGCGGCGAGGGCGAGGCCGAAGGCCACGGGGGCGTAGTGGCGCCGGGCTCGAGGGACGAGCGCCACGACGATGGTGGCCACCGCGGCGAGGGGCAGCAGGACGACGGCCGCGTGGACCACCAGCGGGTGGGCCGGCAGGCCGAAGAGGGATTCGAGCTCCATGGTTTCGGTACTCCTGGTCGGTTCAGGCGGGGATGGCCGTGCGGCGTCGGGTGCGCTTCGGGTGCTCGGTCACGGCGACGCGGTAGACGGTCAGTCCGAGCACCAGGGTGATGAGCAGCACGGAGCTGACACGGTAGACGGGGTTGCCCACGTCGGATCCGGCCGTTGCGGCGTGGAGCGCGCTCAGCCAGAAGGCGAGGTAGCTGCTGCGGTGGACCCACAGCCACATCCGCCGCGGGAGGTGACGGCGGAGGGCGCTGGTCACCCCGACGAGGACGAGGATCCAGAGCGACACGACGCCGAGCGCCACGGCCCCGGGCTTCCACGCCGATGCGAAGGGCACGGTGAGGTCGAGCACGCCGAACTGCACGTAGGAATCGGCGACGAGGGCGCCGAGGTGCACGGCGACGCCGACGAGGGCGATGCCGGAGATCCACCGGTGCACGTCGAGCAGCCAGGCGGGGCGACGGCGGTCGGGGAAGAGACGGGTCGAGAGCACGACGCCGAGGACCATGCTCAGACCCATCGCGAAGAAGGCGACGAGCCCGGTCGCCCGGGTCAGGTACCACCACAGGTTCATACGAGGACCTCCTGGTCCGAGAGCACGCCGTGGAGCAGGCGGGCCATCGCGGGGTCGACCTGCACCGGCCCGTCGGCCGGCGCGAGGAGCGCGGCGAGACCGACGGGCACCGCCGGTGTGCCGCGACGCAGCACCGCCTTGGTCCACACCTCGGCCTGCCAGGCCTGCGGGGCCACGACGGTGGCGGATGCGGGCGGGTCGTCGAGCGGTGCGCCGACACCGGGGTCGAAGAGGTGGTGCCAGGCGCCGAGGGGACCCGTGCCCGTGCGGGCTGCAGGGCTGGACGTGGCGACACCGCCCTCGGCGATGCCGAGCAGGATCGAGCCGCCCGGCACCTCGACCTCGACGCCCCAGCCACCGGGGAACGGGGCATCGCCCGCGGCGCGGAGATCGCCGCCGACGTTCACCAGGACGGCATCCGCGCCGAGGGCGACGAGCTCGGTGGCGACCACGTCGGCGGCGAGACCCTTTCCGATGCCGCCGGGGTCGAAGGCCACGCCGACGCCGAGGCGGACCCGCGAGCGTCCCTCGTCGATCTCCATGCCGCCGAGCCCGGGGGCTGGGTCCGGCGCGTCGAGGGTCTCGCCGCGGTACGCCTGCACCGCCGGGAGCACCGTGGGGTCGAACGCGCCGCCGGTCCACCGCCACGCCTCGACCGCCCGTCGGATCAGGAGCAGGGTGTCGTCGGAGACCGCTGTCCACTCCTCGCCGCCACGATTGACCCGGCTCAGCTCGCTGGCCGGCTGGAACCGGCTCCAGCGGGACTCGAGCTCCCGGAGCCGCAGCTCCGCGACCGACAGCAGGGCCGGGTCGCCGTGGACCACGACCTGTGCGGCGCTCGCCATCACCGGGAACCGGGCCTCGGACCAGCAGGCCGGGAGCTCAGCGGCTGCCATGGCTCGCCGTCACCGGGACGGGGGCGGGTGCCGACGGCTGCGCCGCCGCCGGCACCGGCACGGCGACCCGCACGGTCGCCGGCGGTGCTGCCGCGGCGGTGGTCGCCACGACCGTCACCACCGGCGGGGTGGTCGCGACCGGGGCGGTGGCCACCGGTGCGTCGGTCTCCGCGTCCACCGGGGGCTCGGCCATGGCGCCGACGAGCAGGAGGGTGGCG
>JBEIGA010000125.1:0-11579 GCA_040382135.1 Acidimicrobiales bacterium | reverse complement strand
TGGACTGGTCGGGCTTACAGGGAATCGGCACGGTGGTACCCCTCTGGGAACAGGCTCTTCTCGATGAGGGCGTCGCTCGGGCAGGCCTGGACGCACGCCCCGCAGCTCACGCACTCCGACGACAGGAACGGCTCGTCCTGGCTCGCCGCCACCTTGGAGGCGAAGCCCCGACCGTCGATGGTGAGGGCGAAGGTGCCCTGGGTCTCCTCGCACGCCCGCACGCAGCGCGAGCACACGATGCACTTGGCGGGGTCGAACAGGAAGTACGGGTTCGACTCGTCGACCGGCGCCCGCTGGTGGTCGGCGCCGCCCCGGTAGGGGTGATCGGCCGGCAGGCCGTGGGCCAGGCCCACCTGCTCGAGCATGGTGTGGAACTCGCTCCAGCCGCCCACGACGTCCTCGGCCGGGTAGTCGGAGAGGTACAGCTCCACGACGCCACGCCGGAGCGACTCGAGGCGCTCCCCGGTGGTGCGGACCACCATCCCGGGCTCCACCGGGGTGGTGCAGCTCGCCGGGAAGCCCCGGCGGCCCTCGATCTCGACGAGGCACACCCGGCAGCTGCCGAAGCACTCGAGGGTGTCGGTGGCGCAGAGCTTCGGGACGACCGCGCCCGCGGTGGTGGCGGCGAGCAGCACGGAGCTGCCGGCCGGGACCGTGGTCTCGGCCCCGTCGACCGAGATGGTCACGGGCTCGCCGTCGCGGGGCGGGGTGCCGAGGTCGACGCCGTCGCGCAGCCCCCGCAGCTCGGTCCAGACGGTCCTGGCGGTCATGAGCGCACCTCCCCGGTGGACCCGCTCTGTCGCTGCTCCCACAGGCGCATCGCCGACCGCACCGGGTAGGGGGTGAGCCCGCCGAGGGCGCACAGCGAGCCGTGCTCGAGCACCTCGCAGAGCTCGTCGAGCTGGCTGCGCATCCGGTCGTCCCGGTCGCCGGCGACGATGCGGTCGATGAGCTCGACGCCGCGGGTGGAGCCGACGCGGCAGGGGGTGCACTTCCCGCAGCTCTCGGCCGCGCAGAACGCCATGGCGAAGCGTGCCTGTGCCGCGAGGTCGACCGTGTCGTCGAACACGACCACGCCGCCGTGGCCGAGTAGACCGCCCGCGGCGGCGATCGCCTCGTAGTCGAGCGCGACGTCGAGCTGCGCGTCCTCGAAGTACGCGCCGAGCGGGCCGCCGACCTGCACGGCCCCGATGGGCCGGCCGCTGCGGGTACCGCCCCCGAAACGTTCGACCAGCTCGCGCAGGGTGATGCCGAACGGCACCTCGACCAGCCCGCCGCGGGCGATGTTGCCGGCGAGCTGCACCGGCAGGGTGCCGAGCGACCGGCCGACCCCGTGCGCCGCGTAGGCGGCGCCGCCGTGGGCGAGGATCCACGGCACCGAGGCGAGGGTGAGCACGTTGTTGACGACGGTCGGCTTCCCGTACAGGCCCTCGATGGCGGGGAGCGGCGGCTTGGCGCGCACCAGGCCGCGCTTGCCCTCGATGCACTCGAGCATCGAGGTCTCCTCGCCGCAGATGTAGGCGCCGGCGCCGACCCGCACCTCGATGTCGAAGGAGGGGAGGTCGAAGGCGAGGTCCGAGCCGGCGATGCCCGTCCCGAGCCACCCGGCGGCGCGGGCGGTGTCGATGGCGGCGGTCATGGTGGCGATGGCCTGCGGGTACTCGGAGCGGATGAACACCACGCCGTGGGTGGCGCCCACGCCGAGCGCGGCGATGGTCATCCCCTCGATCAGGCTGAAGGGGTCGCCCTCCATGACCATGCGGTCGGCGAAGGTGCCGGAGTCGCCCTCGTCGGCGTTGGCCACGACGTACTTGGGGGTGCCGGGGGCGTCGGCGACGGTCCGCCACTTGATGCCGGCGGGGAAGGCCGCGCCGCCGCGCCCGCGCAGACCGGAGGCGGCCACCTCGGCCAGGACGTGTTCGGGGCCCTCGGCCAGCGCGGCGTGCAGGCCCTCGTAGCCACCGTGGGCGAGGTAGTCGTCGAGGGAACGCGGGTCGACGACGCCGTGGCGCTCGAACGTGAGCCGCGTCTGTCCGGCGAGGTCCGGCATCGCCTCGACCGGGCCCAGCGCCAGGGGGTGCTCGCCCGGCATCAGCGGCGTGGTGGCGAATCCGGCGTCGAGCAGGGCGCCGACGTCGTCCGACGTGACCGGGCCGTACCCGTGACGCACACCGTCGAGCTCGACCTCGACCAGCGGCTCCCAGGCGAACATGCCGCGGGAGCCCGTGCGCACCACCTCGACGTCGAGCCCGCGGGCAGCGGCCTCGGCGGTCACGGCGACCGCCACCTCGTCGGCGCCGAGGGACAGCGCGATGGCGTCGCAGGGGACGCAGATGCGCACGGTCACCGGGCACCTCCCGCGTCGACGCTCTCGCGGGCGGTGGCCAGCAGGCGATCGATCGAGGCCGGGGTGAGGCGGCCGACCGGGCGCTCGTCGAACAGGGCGGCCGGCGACGCGGCGCACAGCCCGAGGCAGTAGACGACCTCGGTGGTCAGCGACCCGTCGTCGGTGGTGCTGCCGATGGTGCTGCCGGTGGCGGCCTCGAGGTGCTGCCACACCGCCGCACCGCCTGCGGCCTGGCAGCTCTCGGCCTGGCAGACCCGCAGGGTGTGGCGGCCGCCGGGCTCGGTGCGCAGGTCGTGGTAGAAGCTCAGCACGCCGTGCACCTCGGCGCGCGACAGCCCGAGCCCGCGGGCGATGGGCCGGACGACCGCCGGGGGCACGTGGCCCAGCCGGTGCTGCACCTCCTGCAGGACGACGAGCAGGCGGGTGGCGTCACCACCGGCGACGGCCAGGGCGGCGGCGACGGCGTCGGCCTGCTCCGGTGGCAGCGGCGGCGCATCCGGTTCGGCGGCTCGTCCTGATCTGCCTCTGCGCACCCCTGCTCCCTGCCATCAACCCGGTCGGGGGCCCCGTGGGCCCGGTCGTCGAAGCGGTCCTAACTTACCGACGCCCCGGCGCTCGGTGACGACCGGGGCGGGTGTGGCCGGCGTCAGCAGCGCGGCACGGTGCACCCGCCGGACGAGGCGGCGCGCAGCCGGGCCCGGAGCGTCCACGCCCGGACGGCGGCGAACGCCCCGGGGCGGGGGACCTCCAGATCGACCACCGGCTGCACGCCTGCGAGCGTACGCGGGGCGCTCCTTGCCGGGGAACCGCCCATCTGGAAGCATTGCAACCACTACGAAACCGGGGTTCGAGGGAACAGGGGGCTCGCATGACGGTGACCACGGAGACGACGGGGACGACGGGGACGCCGGGGGCGACCGAACGGCTGATCTCGGCCGACGACCACGTGGACCTCGCCCACGACCGCATCAAGGCCCACCTGTCGCCGAAGTACCACGACGCCTACGACCAGGGCCTGATGACCTTCGCCATGTCGACGGGCAACATCCGCTCGATCGAGGCGAACCAGCGGTGGCGGGACCAGCTCGGCCTCGGGGAACCGGACGGCCCCGTGGGCATGGGCACCGGCCGCCGGCACGAGGCCAACGGCCGACCCGGTCACACCGACGCCAAGGCCCGCCTCGCCGACATGGACGCCGACGGCATCTGGGCGTCGTCCACGTACTGCGAGGTGTCGGCGTTCCGGTACCTCTACCTGATCCAGGACGGCTGGCGGGAGAGCACCCGGGCGTTCAACACCGCCCTCGCCGAGTTCGCCTCCGAGGACCCGCGCCGGCTCGTGGTCTCGTACCAGATCCCCATCCACGACATCGACGCCGCGGTCGACGAGGTGCGGTGGGCGGCGGCCAACGGCTGCAAGTCGCTGCAGCTCCCCGTCTACCCGAGCGAGCTCGGCCTGCCGGACTACTGGGACACCCGCTACGACCCGCTCTGGACCGCCATCTCCGACACCGGCCTCCCCATCTGCTGCCACATCGGCATGAACACGGCGCTCGACGACCTCGCCCGCCGCGACCCCACCCCGCAGAAGGGGATCTTCGTGCCGATGGTGGGCCTCTCGGCCGCCGAGTCCCTCGGCATGTGGATCATGGGCGGGGTGTTCGAGCGCTTCCCCGAACTGCGGGTGGTGTTCGTCGAGCCCGGCATCGGCTGGGTCGCCTGGTGGCTCTACATCGCCGACGACATGAACCAGCGGCAGGGCTACGACTTCCCGGCGCTCAAGGAGCTGCCGAGCTTCTACTTCCGGCGCAACGTGTTCCTCACCTTCATCGACGAGCCCGACGTGCTGCACCACGCGCGCACCCGCCTCGGCGTCGAGAACGTCATGTGGTCGTCGGACTACCCGCACCCGGTGTCGAGCTGGCCCCACTCCCAGGCGATCGTCGACGAGATGTTCGCCGACGCCACGCCGCAGGAGCGCGAGCTGATCGTCCACGGCAACGCGGCGAGGGTCTGGGGCCTCTGAGCCGGCGGCCCGGCGGGCGGGGCCTCAGCCGGTCACGTCGTCGAACCAGCGCACGATCCGCTCCCACAGGAACGTGCGGCTCGCCTCCTGGTTGTGGCAGTGGGCGGTGGCGCGCAGGCGGAGGAGCGTGATGTTGTCCGCGGCCGAGTAGTGCGCGGCCGCGGCCGGCAGGTCGCGGACCAGGTCGCGGTCGCCGAGGGCGACGAGCACGGGCACGTCGATCGCCGCCTTCTCCTCGTGGGTCGAGGCCGGGATCATCGAGGTGAGCCCGCTGGAGAACAGCAGGTTGGTGGCCTGGCCGCGGAAGGCGGTGCGCACGTGGGCGGGCACGGCCTCGGTGAAGTACTCGATCGTGGAGCCGTCGGCCGGGCGGGGCAGGGGCGGGGCGTCGGGCCCGAAGCGCGCCCGCGCCGCGGCGGCGATGCGCTCCTCGGTCAGGCGGAGGGGTTGCCCGGCGAGGGCGAGCTCGTCGACGTGGAGGTGGGCGGGGAGACCGCTGCCGCTGTGGCCGAGGCCGACCACCGCGTCGAAGCTGCGGTGCCGCGCCTGTTGGACGTCGATGAGCATCCCGCCCATCGAGTGCCCGATCCCGAGCGTCCGCTCCGGCACGAGGGGCGGGACGCCGGGGGTGAGGCTGCCGTCGGCGAGGCGGGCGCGCACGGCTTCCAGCGCGGCGTGGTGGGCGGCGGCCACCCGGGTGGGCGTGGCGGCGAAGATGTCCGGGAGCGGGTCGGAGGCGCCGACGCCGGGGTGGTCGAGGAGCAGCACCGCCATGCCGGCCGCGGTGAGACGGGCGGCGAGGCTGTAGCCCGGCACCGGAGCGCCGTCCGGGCCGACGACCTCGAGGTCGTGGTAGCCGACCGAGCACCGGCCGCCGGCGTGGCAGACGGCCAGGGTGTGCACGGTCGCCGGGTCCTCCGCCAGCACGACCCTGCCGCGGAGCACCGTCGGGCCGAGCCCGGCGATGGTGTCGCCGAGGTCGACCTCGACGGGGATGCGCTGGACCGGCTCGTGCATGGCGCGACGATGCCGCAGCGCAGGGCCTGGCGCCAGCCCGGTGTCATAGCGGCCGCTACGATGCGGGCGCCGACGACGGAGGGGGAGCCGGGATGGCTGGAGTGTTCGACGGGCTGCGCGTGCTCGACCTGTCCTGGGGCATCGCCGGACCGATGGTGTCCATGCTGCTGGCCGACAACGGCGCCGCGGTCACCCGCATCGAGTCGCCCCACGGCGATCCGTTCGCCGGCCAGACCGGCTACCGGGTCTGGCACCGCGGCAAGCGCCGCGCCACCCTCGACCTCCGGTCGGACGAGGGCCGCGAGGCCTTCCTCGCGCTCGCCGCGTCGGCCGACCTCGTGGTGGAGGCGTTCGCCGCCGGGACCATGGAGCGGCTCGGGCTCGGCCACGAGACCCTCGCTGCGGCCAACCCCGGGCTGATCACGCTGTCGATCTCCGCCTACGGCGACCACCCCGCCCACGCCGACCGCCCCGGCATCGACGCCCTCGTCCAGGCCCGCACCGGCCTGCTGTACGACCAGAAGGGCCGGCTCGGCACGGCGATGACCTACATCTCCGGCGGTCCGATCCCCGAGGAGGCGATCGGCGCCCCCGAGGGCATGGTGCGGGGCGCCGACCGCCCCGGCCCGGTGCTCCCGCGCACCCCGTGGCCGAGCCTCGGCGCCATGTACGTCGCCTCGCTCGGCGTCGCCGCGGCGCTGCGGGCCCGCGAGGTCACCGGGCTCGGGCAGCACGTCCGCACGTCGCTGCTGCAGGGCGCGCTCGCCGCCATCGCCCTGAACTGGCAGCGGGTCGAGCACCCGGACGCCCCGCTGTACTGGATGTGGCCGATCGACTCCCGTTCCATCGAGGGCCTCTTCGAGTGCGCCGACGGCCGGTGGGTGCACCACTGGACGGTCCGCCCCAAGTGGGTCCTCGCCGCGGCCGAGGCCGACCGGCCCCACGAGGCCCGCCTCGACACCGCCTACCGGGACGACCCCGACCGCATCGGCATGGACCCCGAGGGGATGCTCGCCGGCACGTTCCTGTACCCGATCCTCGCCGAGGCCTTCCGGAGGTTCCCCGCCGCCGAGTGGATCGAGGCCGCCGAACAGGCCGGCATCGGCATGGCCCTCGTGCGCTCCCCGGCCGAGGCCCTGGCCGACCCGTCGTTCCTCGCCGACGGCTGCGTGGTCGAGGTCGACGACCCGGAGGTGGGCCGCATCCGCCACGTCGGTCCGGTGCTCGAGCTGTCGGACACCCCGGGTGCGGTGCGCGGCCCCACGGTCGCCCCCGGCACCCACACCGCCGAGGTGCTCGCGGAGGCGGGGGCCGTCCGAGCCGACGGTGGTCCCGCGGCCCGCGCCGGCCGTGACCTCGCCCACCCCCTCGCCGGGATCCGCGTCCTCGACCTCGGCCTCGGCGTGGCCGGTCCGTTCACCGGTCGGGTCCTGTCGGACCTCGGCGCCGACGTCATCAAGGTCATGGCGATGCACGACGGCTTCTGGGCCGGCACCCACATGGGCCTCGGCACGAACCGCGGGAAGCGCAGCATCGCCCTCAACCTCAAGCACCCGAAGGGCCGGGAGGCGCTCGAACGCCTCATCGCCCAGGCCGACGTGTTCACCGTCAACTGGCGGCCCGGCGCCGCCGCCCGGCTCGGTCTCGACTTCGAGACCCTGCACGCCCGCTACCCGCGCCTCGTCTGGTGCAACACCCGGGGCTTCGAGAAGGGGCCGCGCTCGGACCTGCCCGGCACCGACCAGACCGCCGCCGCCCTCACCGGCACCGAGTGGGAGGACGGTGCCATGGGCACCGGCAACCCGCCCCTGTGGAGCCGCTCCAACATGGGCGACACCGGCAACGCCCTGCTCGCCGCCATCGGTATCACCTCGGCGCTGTACCACCGGGAGCGCACCGGCGTGGGCCAGGCGGTCAGCACCTCCATCGTCAACGCCGGGCTGCTCGCCACCTCCTACGCGTGGCTCGACGCCGACGGCACCCCGGCCGACTGGGGGCACGTCGACGCCGGCGGGTTCGGCCTCTCGCCGGACTACCGCCTGTACCAGGGGTCGGACGACGGCTGGCTCGTGGTCGCCGCCGTCACCCCCGAGCAGCAGGCCGCGTTCCGTGCCTCGGCCGGCGCCGACAGCGCCGATGCTCTGGTCGCCGCCCTCGCCTCCCGTCCCGCCGCCGAGTGGTTCGCCGTGCTCGACGCCGCCGGGGTGCCCGTCGAGCTGGTCGACGAGACGTTCTGCCGCACCCTCTTCGACGACCCCGAGGCGCGCGCCCGCGGCCTCGTCGCCGAGACCCACGTCCCGGGCGTCGGCCGGTTCGAGGACCCGGGCCTGCTCGTCGGGTTCTCGGCGACGCCGGGGGTGGTGTCGCGGCCGCCGTGCCTGTGCGGTGAGCACACCCGCGAGCTGCTGCGCGAGCACGGGTACGCCGACGACGAGATCGACGCCATGGCCGCCGAACGGGCCGTCCTCGACGCGCCGGTGGACCGCGGGTGACCACGACCACCCGACGGTCGCGGCGGGCCGACGGCGAGCTCACCCGCCAGCGGGTCCTGCAGGCGGCGGTCGACAGCATCCTCGAGGTCGGGTACTACGCCTCCAGTTCCAACGAGATCGCGCGGCGCGCCGGCGTGACCTGGGGCGTGATCCAGCACCAGTTCGGCACCCGCGAGGCCCTGCTGCTCGAGGTCCTGCAGCAGGGCTACGACCGGCTCGAGGCCACGATCGCCGAGGCCGAGATCACCGGGGCCACGCTGGAGGACCGGCTCCTCGAGCTGCTCGCACTGCTCGAGACGCACTACGGCGTCCCGGCCCGGCTCGCCGCGATCCAGATCGGCCTCGACCTCTCCTGCAACCCGGCCACCTCCGAGGAGACGAAGGAAGCCGTGCGCCGGAACGGGGAGCGGGTGGCGCGGGCGTGGCGCCCCCTGTTCGTGGAGGCGCTCGGGGAGTGCGGCACCGACCGTGAGCTCGTGCGCTTCGCCGTCGACGCCCTGCGCAACCACCTCGTCGGCGGCGTCATCGACCGTCGCTTCGAGGCGCGCCCCGGCACGACCCGCCAGCGGCAGCTCCTCGTGCAGGGGATCGCCGCATCCCTCCGCATCGAGGCCGAGCGCCGCGGCCTCGCCGCACCCTGACCCTGACCCTGATCCCGATCCCCTGATCCCGAGGAGACCCCCGTGAGCCCCCAGCCCTCCGACGTGCCCGCCATCGACGACTGGAGCCGCCTGCTCGACGGCCGGGTCGCGGTCGTGACCGGCGGCGGCGTCGGCATCGGCGGCGCCATCGCCCGCCTCTTCGCCCAGCACGGCGCCCATGTCGAGATCGCCGAGATCGACGCCGAGCACGCCGAGGCGGCGGTGGCCGACATCACGGCGGCCGGCGGTTCCGCTCGG
The DNA here is from genome assembly GCA_040382135.1 of Acidimicrobiales bacterium. Classification (GTDB taxonomy): domain Bacteria; phylum Actinomycetota; class Acidimicrobiia; order Acidimicrobiales; family JBEIGA01; genus JBEIGA01. The sequence continues at coordinate 2,798 of JBEIGA010000125.1, read as the reverse complement.
GCCCACGTCGTCGACGTCACCACCGAGGAGGGCGTCGCCGCGCTCAAGGACGCCGTGCTCTCGGAGCACCCCGCCGTCCACGTGCTCGTGAACAACGTCGGCGACTTCCGGCCCCTCGTGCGGTTCCGGGTGTCGACGCCGGAGTCCTGGGAGGTGATGTACCGCAAGAACCTGTGGCACGTCTTCGCGGTCACCACCGCCTTCCTCGACGCCATGATCGAGCAGGGCGGCGGCGGCTCGATCGTCAACGTCCACTCGGTGGAGGGCATGCGGGGCTACCCGGGCGAGCCGGTCTACGGCGCCATGAAGGGCGCGGTCGCCCACTTCACGACCTGCCTGGCCGCCCAGCTCGGGCGCAACGGGGTGCGGGTCAACGCCATCGGCCCGGACCTCACCCAGACCCCGCAGGTCGACTACATCACGGGCTTCGAGGATGCCGAGGACCTGTGGCCGAGCTGGGCGCCGGTCGGCCGCCTCGGCTGGCCCGAGGACCAGGCGCGGGTGGCGCTGTTCCTCGCCTCGGACCTGTCGTCGTACGTGACCGGCCACAACATCCCGGTCGACGGCGGCAGCAAGGCCGGCGGCGGCTGGTTCTTCTCGCCCACCGAGCGCCGCTTCGTCAACCGCCCGAAGAGCCTGTGAGCCCGAGGTGAGCCCTGCGATGGATCAGCGCGACCGGAACCTCGAGGTGGTGGAGCGGTTCTTCACCGGGCCGCGGGAGCTCGACCGTCTCTCGCTCATGAGCGACGACGTCGAGTGGTGGAACGGCCTGGGCAAGTTCCCCGGCGCGCCCGGGCAGACCGTGTTCCGGGGCAAGGACGAGATCGGGGCGCAGGTGCTCGGCCGGGCGCCGGCCCCGCCCCAGCCCAACGGCCGCCGGGTCGACCGCTACGACCTGCGGACCATCAGCTTCGACGACGTCCACACGATCGCCGACGGCCCCTACGTGTTCCGCCAGCACACCTACCGGGCCACCACGATGCGCGGCCGCCCCTACGAGAACGTCTACGGCTTCCTGTTCCGCTTCGGCGGCGACGGGCGCATCGACCGCATCTGGGAGCACTGGGGCACCCTGCAGGCCTACGAGACGCTCTTCCAGGGGCCGCTCGTCGTCCACGACCCGGACCTGATCCTCCAGACCACGGCCTCGGTGCGCAAGCGGCTCGACCTCACCCGTCCGGTGGAGCGGTCGCTGATCGAGGAGTGCCTCGAGCTCGCCGTGCACGCCCCGAACGGCTCGAACCAGCAGTCCTACCGGTTCGTGTTCGTCGACGACGCCGATCGCAAGGCGGCCCTGGCCGACATCTACCGGGCCGCCATGCAGGCGTTCATCGACCGGCCGCGCACCGAGGCGCCGGAGGACAACATCGACCGCTCGAACCCGCGCCAGCAGCGCATCGCCGAGAGCGTCGCCTACCTGGCCGAGCACCTGCACGAGGTGCCGGTGCTGTGCGTGCCCCTCGTCGCGGGTCGCACCGACGGGCAGGGGCCGGGCGCCCAGGCCGACCGCACCGGCACGTTCTGGCAGGCGAACCGCTGGGGCTCGGTCATCCCGGCCCTGTGGTCGTTCATGCTGGCCCTGCGCTCCCGCGGGCTCGGTTCGGCGTGGACCACGCTCACCCTCATCAAGGAGCGCGAGGTCGCCGAGGTGCTCGGCGTCCCGTTCGAGCAGTGGATGCAGGTGGGCCTGTTCCCTGTGGCCCACACCGTCGGCACCGACTTCCGGATCACCCCGCGGCGCCCGGCCGCCGAGATGCTGCGCTGGAACGGCTTCAGGGGCGAGTGACGGTCAGCGTCGCCACGCCGGTGGTGCGGCCGGCGCCGGCGTCGGTGGCCCGCACGCGGAACAGGGTGCCGTAGGCACCCTCGCCGAGGAGCTCCGCCTCGAAGCGCGCCGGTCCCGTGCGCGTGGGGGCGAGGTAGCGCACCAGCATCCCGGTCACGGACCCGCCTGCGGTGGCGGGGTGGCGCAGCACCGCCTCCTCGGCGCCGATGGCGACGATGCCGCCGTGCATGATCCCCCAGGGGTTGCGGACCTCGTCCGACATCGGCACCTCGACCACACCCTCGCCGGCGGGGCGGAGGCCGATCAGGGCGGCGAGGTCGCCGGGCGGCAGATCGCCGTCGTTGGGCGTCACGACGCCGCGCGTCCAGAGGTTCCGGGCCGGCGCCGTCGGCGTCTCCAACGCGTGGTTGGTGATGCTGCCCGCACCGACCCGCGCGCCCGTGGCGTCGTCGAACAGGTCGAGGTCGCAGACGACGGTGGTGGCCCCGACCCGGAGCACCCGGCCCTCGATGCGGACCCGCCCTCCGGTGACCGGCCCGAGGAGCCGGACCTCGAGGTCGGTGGTCACCACCCAGCGACCCTCGCCGCACGCCAGGCCGCCGGCGAGCCCGCCGGCGCCGTCGGCCACGAACGTGATGGCGCCGAGGCGCAGGTTGCCGAGCGGGTCGGCGAGCGCCGGCCGGTGGGTGACCCAGTTCGTGACCACGTCGTCGTGGCCGACGAGCATGCCGTCCCCGATCGCTCGGAGCACCCGCATCGGGGTGCTGCGGAAGTCCGGCGATGACCTGGTGTCCGACACGAGCGGCGATCCTACGCAGGGGCGGGTCCCCCCGTCGTTGTCAGACCCTCCGGGTAGGGTGCGAACATGTGTTCTGGACAGGTCCGAGGGGACGAGGTGATCGACGACGTGCTGTCGGAGGTGGAGGCGGCGTTGGGCCGGCTCGACCTCGCCGATCTGCGGGAGCTCCACGAGGAGCACATCGGTGCGGTGGTGGAGCGGGTGGCGGTGCTG
>JBEIGA010000124.1:0-11626 GCA_040382135.1 Acidimicrobiales bacterium | reverse complement strand
TCGCCGAGCGCATCCTCGGCATGCCGCGCCGATGACCGACGCGGCCGATGCGGCCGGCGCACCCGCCGCGGCCGACGCGGCCGGCGCGGTCTGGACGTTCGGGCTCGAACCGCCGGCGCAGGCGCTCGAGGTCGCGCCCCTGCTGCGGCGGATCGCCGGGCTCGTGCTCGCGCTCGAGGGGCCCGACCCGGCGGTCGATCGGCTCGTCGAGCAGCTCCGTGCCGCGGAGGCGGAGCTCGCGGCGTTCGTCCCCACAGGCCGTGCGCCCCGTGTGGGCGAGGACCCGCCGGCCGACGCCCGCCCCTATGTCGACCACGGCCGCGACATCGGCGCCTACAACCCGTGCTTCCCCGAGTACGGGATCGAGGTGCGGGGGGTCCACGCCGCCGGCACGGTCACGTTCCCGGTGGCGTTCGAGGGGCCGCCCGGGGTCGTCCACGGCGGCGTGCAGGCCAACTTCTTCGACTGCGTGATCCAGCACCACAACTGCGAGTACGGCCAGGCCGGCCGCACGGTGTCGCTCGAGCTCCGCTACCGGCGGCCGGTCCCGGTCGGGGTGCCGCTGTCGTTCACCGTCGAGCGCGAGGCCGACGAGCGCCGCATCACGTCCACCGCCACGCTGCTGCAGGGCGAGGAACCGCTCACCACCGCGGTGATGTCGGCGGTCGCCGGCAACCGTGCCGACCTGCCCGTCGTGGGGCCGCGGCGACCGTCGGGACCGTCGTCGTGACCGCCGTCGTGGTCGACGCGGGGGACGGCCTCCCGCTCACCCTGCCCGCCCTGCTGCGGGCGCGTGCCGCCGAGCGCGGCGCCCACCTGCTCCTCGTCTGCGACGACGACGAGCTCTCCTACGCCGAGGCCGATCGTCGGTCCGCGGCGTTGGCGAAGGGGCTGCTGGCCGCGGGCGCCGGTCGGGGGACCCGCATCGGGCTGCTGCACCCCAACGGGAGCGCCTTCGTGGTGGCCGCGCTGGCCGCCGCGCGCATCGGCGCGTTGGCCCTACCGTTCAGCACGTTCTCCACGGTGCCGGAGCTCCGTGGTCTGCTGGTGCGCTCCGACGTCGAGGTCCTCCTCGCCGCGGCCGGCTACCGCAACCGCGACTTCGTGGAGGTCGTGTCGGAGGCCGTGCCCGGGCTCGACCTCACCGCCCCGCCGCCACTGTTCTCGCCTGCGCTGCCCGCGCTCCGGCGTGTGCTCTTCGACGGTGTCCCCGACGTGGCGCCGGGCTGGACCCTCGGGGCTCTGGCCATTGCGGGGGAGGCCGTGGACGACGCGGTGCTCGCCGCGGCCGAGGAGCTGGTGACGCCCGGCGACCGCATGGTGGTGGTCCACACGTCCGGCTCCACGAGCGAGCCCAAGGGCGTGATCCACCAGCACGGCCCGCTGCTGCGCCACCTCGACAACCTCAACGAACTGCGGCGGTACACGCCCGACGAGGTGCTGTTCTCGAACTCGCCGTTCTTCTGGATCGGCGGCTTCGCCTACAGCCTGCTCGGCACCCTGCTCGCCGGCGCCACCCTCGTCTGCTCCAACGCCGTCGACGCCTCGGCCGCGCTCGACGTGCTCGAGCGGGCCCGCCCCACCATGGTCAACGGCTTCGCCGCATCGGTGGCGCACCTGGCGAAGGACCCGTCGTTCCCGCAGCGGGACCTGTCGTCGATCCGCCGCGGCAACCTCTGGCCGCTCATGCCCCCGGACACCGTGCCCGCGGACCCCGAGCTGCGCCACAACCTGCTCGGCATGACCGAGGCCGGCAGCGTCTGCCTCCAGAGCGAGGACGAGTCCGACCAGCCCGAGCACCGGCGCGGCTCGTTCGGCTCGCCGGTGCCCGGGTTCGCCGCCCGCATCGTCGATCCCGAGACCGGCGAGGACTGCGGCCCGGGACGGCTCGGCGAGCTGTGGTTCCGCGGACCGTTCCTCATGGAGGGGTACCTGGGCCGGGAGCGGCTCGACACCTTCACCCCCGACGGCTGGTACCGGACCGGCGACCTCTTCCACACCGACGAGGACGGGCTCCACTACTTCACCGGCCGGCACGGCGACATGATCAAGACCGCCGGCGCGAACGTGGCGCCCCGCGAGGTCGAGGCGGCGATCCTCGATGCCACCGGGCTCGTCGCCCACGTGCTCGGTGTCGACGACCCCGCCCGCGGCGAGGTGGTGGCGGCCGCCGTGCGCATCCCCGTCGGGCAGGACCCCCCGGACCCCGACGAGCTGCGGGCCACGCTGCGGCACCACCTGTCGGCCTACAAGGTCCCGCAGCGCTACCTGTTCCTCGCCGATGCCGAGGTGCCGATGATGTCGAGCGGCAAGCTCGACGCCCGCGCCTTGAAGGAGCGGTTCCGTGACTGACGAGCCGACGCTCCCGCTCACCATCCCGGCCCTGCTGCGGCGCAACGCCGCGACCCACGGGGCCAAGGCGGTGCTCGTCACCGAGGAGCGTCCGCTCTCCCATGCGGCCCTCGACGCGGACAGCCGGGCGCTCGCCGCCTCGCTCGTGGCCGCCGGCGTCGGGAAGGGCGCCCGGGTCGGCCTCATGGGCCCGAACGGCATCGACTGGGCCGTCACGGCCATGGCGGTGCTGCGCGTCGGTGGCGTGCTCGTGCCGCTCAGCACCCTGTTGCGCCCGCCGGAGCTCGAGGCGCAACTCCGGGTCGCCGCCGTGACCCACCTCGTCCTCGCCCGCGACTTCCGCGGCCGCGCCTACAGCGACGACCTCGAGGCCGTCGCCCCGGGCGTGCTCGCCGGCCTCGCCCGAGGCGAGCGGCACCCGGCGCTGCCGTCGCTGCGGCACGTCGGGTTCCTCGGCGAGGATCCGGGCGGGCCTGCCGTCGACGAGGCGCTGGTCGTCGCCCTGGAGGACCGGGTCGTCCCTGCCGACGACCTCGCCATCCTGTTCACCTCCGGGAGCCGGGGCGCGCCCAAGGGCACGATCCACACCCACGGCAGCGGGTTGCGCGCCACCGCGGCGAGCCTGCCCGCCCGGCGGGTGGGGGAGGACGAGCGGCTCTACATCCCGATGCCGTTCTTCTGGACCGGCGGCTTCTCCACGGGCCTGCTGTCGGTGATCGTCGCCGGCGCCACCCTCATCACCGAGGCGGTGCCGGAGCCGGACCGCACCCTCGCCCTGCTCGAGCGCGAGCGGGTGACCCTCTTCCGTGGGTGGCCGGACCAGGCTGCGCGCCTCGCCGCCCACCCCGGCTTCGCGGCTGCCGACCTGTCGAGCCTGCGGGCGGGCAGCCTTCCCGCCGTGCTGCCGGCCGACCAGCGTCCCGCCCCCGGCGCCCGGGCCAACCTCTTCGGCATGACCGAGACGTTCGGGCCCTACGCCGGCGACCTCGCCGATGTCGACCTCCCGCCGACGGCGCGCGGCAGCTGCGGTCGTCCGTTCGAGGGTGTCGAGGTCCGCATCGTCGATCCCGAGACCCGTGCCGAGTGCGCGCCGGGCGAGGCCGGCGAGATCTGCGTGCGGGGCCCCAACGTGCTGCGGGGCATCTGCGGCCGGACCCGCGACCAGGTCTTCGACGCCGACGGCTTCTCTGCCACCGGCGACCTCGGCTCGCTCGACGCCGCCGGGTACCTCTGGTACCGGGGCCGGCGCGACGACATGTTCAAGGTCAAGGGCGCCACGGTCTACCCGTCCGAGGTCGAGGCGGCCCTGCGGGCGGTGGGCGGCGTGCAGCAGGCCCACGTCACCGACGTGACGGGTCCCGACGGACAGCCGGAGGTCGGCGCGCTGGTCGTCACGGGGGTGAGCCTCGACGACCTGGTGGCCGGCGTGCGGGAGCGGCTGAGCGCGTTCAAGGTGCCCACCCGCTGGGTGGTCACCACCGACGCCGCGGCCGTGCCGCTCCTGGCGTCGGCCAAGGTCGACAAGGCGGGGTTGCAGGAGCTGCTGTTCCGGGACGGGACACCTGCGTCCGGGCGATGATGGCGGCCGGGCGATGATGGCGGCCGAACGTACAGGGGGGAACCACACGATGACCGAGCACGTGGCACACGACGGCACCTTCTGGTCGCTCATCGCCCGGAGGGCCGAGGCGACACCGAACGCGGTGTTCCTGGAGGACGAGACGGGCGTCCGCCTCACCTTCGCCCAGTACCGGGACCGAGCGGAGGCGGTCGCCGCCGGGCTGCTCGCCGCGGGGGTCCCGCCGGGCTCGGTGCTGACCTGGCAGCTCCCCACCACCGTGGACACGGCCGTGCTGATGGCGGCGCTCGGCCGTCTCTCGGTGCTGCAGAACCCGGTGATCCCGATCCTGCGCTCCGCCGAGGTGCGGTCCATCGCCGGGTCCGTCGGCACCGGGACCTTCCTCACCCTGCCCGAGTGGCGGGGCTTCGACCACGGCGGGCTCGCCCGCGACCTGTCCGACGAGTTCGGGCTCCGGGCGCTGGTGCTGGAGCGCCTCCCGGTGGGCGACCCGGCCACCCTGCCGCCGCCGCCGGCCGCCGACGGGTCGATCCGCTGGATCCTCTCCACGTCCGGCTCCACCGCAGCGCCGAAGAACGCCAAGCACACCGACCCCTCCGCGATGGCCGGGATGAACGCGTTCGTGCACTTCATCCGGCCCGAGCCCGACGACGTCCTGCCGATCGCCTTCCCGATCGCCCACATCGGCGGCATCTCGATGATGTCGGCGGCCCTGACCGTCGGCTTCCGGATGCTGCTGCTGCACACCTTCGATCCCGTCGAGTCGCCGCGGCTGATGGCGGCACGCGGCGCCACGATCCTCGGCAGCGCCCTGCCGTTCTTCGTCGCCTACCTCGGCGCGCAGCGGGCGCACGGTCCCGAGCGGCTGTTCCCACGGCTGCGGGTCTGTGTGAACGGCGGGGCCCCCAAGCCCGCCACGCTCCACGAGGAGTTGAAGCGGGAGCTCGGCGGCATCGGCGTCGTCGGCAGCTGGGGCCTCACGGAGTTCCCGATCGCCACCAGCGGCGGCCTCGACGACGGTGACGACGACCTCGCCGCCACCGAGGGCCGTGCTGCGCCGGGCGTGGAGATCCGGGTCGTGTCGCTCGACGGCGCCGAGTGCGGCCCCGCCGAGGAGGGCGAGCTCCGCCTGAAGGGTCCCCAGATGTTCGCCGGGTACACGGACGAGGCCATGAACGCCGACGCCTGGGACGAGCAGGGCTGGTTCCGCACCGGCGACCTCGGGGTCGTGTCGCCCACCGGCCACGTCACGATCACCGGGCGGGTGAAGGACATCATCATCCGCAACGCCGAGAACATCTCCGCCGCCGAGGTCGAGAACACCCTGCACGCGATGGACGAGGTCGCCGACGCCGTGGTGATCGGCGTCCCGGACCCCAAGACCGGCGAGCGGGTCTGCGCCGTGGTCGTCCCGGCGTCCGGCCGCACGGTCACCCTCGCCGGTATCGCCGCCTTCTGCCAGGAGCGAGGCCTCGCCCGCCAGAAGACGCCCGAGCGGCTCGAGCTCGTCGACGCCATCCCCCGCAACAGCATGGGCAAACCCGAGAAGCCCGCCCTCCGCAAGCGCTTCGCCCAGCCCTGACCCACGAACCTCCCCCCTTCGATTCGGCGTACTTCCTGACGCGCGCCGCGTCAGGAAGTACGCAAGAACGGCGGAGGCAGGGTGGAGGGGTCAGCCGGCGAGGTAGCCGCCGTCGACCACGAGCTCCTGGCCGGTGATGTAGCCGGCCTCGTCGGAGGCGAGGAACAGGATCGCCTCGGCGATGTCGAGGGTGGATCCGGCGCGGCCCATGGGGACGAGGGTGCCGAAGGCGGCGATGCGCTCGTCCTGCTGTTCGGGGGAGAGACCCATGCGCTCACCGGTGGACATCGGGGTGCGCATGTAGCCCGGCGAGACGCAGTTCAGCCGGATGCCGCGGGAGGCGAGCTCCTGGGAGACCTGGCGGGTGTAGCTGAGGATCCCGCCCTTGGTCGCGGCGTAGGCGGAGCCACCCACGGCCCGGGTGGCGGCGATGGACGCCACGCTCACGATGGCGCCCTTGCCCTGCTCGAGCATCACGGGGATGGCGGCCCGCGAGCAGAGGTAGACGCTCGTGAGGTTGACCCGGACGATCCGGTCCCAGCGTTCCTCGCTGACGTTCCAGGTCTCGCCGAGCGCGCCGCCCTGGGCGATGCCGGCGTTGTTGACCAGCACGTCGACCGAGCCGAAGGCCGAACGGGCCGTGTCCACGAGGGCCTGCGCGCCCGAGGCGGTGGCGACGTCGACCACCACGAGCTCGGCCCGCCCGCCCGCCGCGGCGATCGCCTCGACGGTGGCGGCGCCGCCCGCCTCGTCCAGGTCGCCGACCACGACGCCCGCCCCCTCCTGCGCGAACCGTTCCGCAGTGGTGCGGCCGAACCCCGACCCCGCACCGGTGACGATGACCGACCTGCCCTCGAACCGCACGTCCCGACCCCCCTGGTCTAAAATCTCTAAAGACTTTACCGCACGTGCAGGAGGGCTCATGAGCGAGACCGGCACCGCCCGTCCGATCGACGCCGACCACCACTACTACGAGTCGCTCGACGCCTTCACCCGCCACCTCGACAAGGCCTTCAAGGACCGGGGCGTGCGCCCGGTGCAGGACGGCAGGCGGGTGCTGCTGCTCATGGGCGGCAAGGTCAACCGCTTCATCCCGAACCCCACGTTCGACCCCATCATCGTGCCGGGCTGCCTCGATCTCATGTTCCGCGGCCAGGTCCCCGAGGGCGTCGACCCCCGCACGCTCATGCAGGTGGAGCCGCTCCACGCCGAGTACCAGGACCGAGACGCACGCCTTGCCGTGGTCGAGGAGCAGGGCCTCGACGCGGTGATCCTGTTCCCGACGCTCGGCTGCGGGGTCGAGGAGGCGCTCCGTGAGGATGTCGACGCCACGATGGCGAGCCTCCATGCCTTCAACCGCTGGCTGGAGGACGACTGGGGCTACCGGTATGGCGACCGCCTCCTGGCCGCGCCGATGATCTCGCTCGCCGACCCCGAGGCGGCGGTGGCCGAGATCGACCGCGTGCTCGGCCTCGGTGCCCGGGTCGTGCACGTGCGTCCGGCGCCCGTGCCCGGTCGCAACGGCACCTCCCGCTCGCTCGGCGACCGCCTCCACGATCCGGTGTGGGCCCGCCTCGCCGAGGCCGGTGTGCCGGTGGCGTTCCACCTCGGCGACAGCGGTTTCGAGCGCCACGTGGCCGCCCCGTGGGGTGCCAGCGACCGCTTCGAGGGCTTCGGCAACACCGACGTGCTCAGCCGGGTGCTGGTCGCCGACCGCGCCATCCACGACACGATGGCGTCGATGATCGTGCACGGCGTGTTCCACCGGCACCCCACGCTGAAGGCGGCCAGCATCGAGAACGGCTCCGACTGGGTGCACCGGCTCGCGAAGCGCCTGAAGAAGCAGGCCAACCAGACGCCGTGGGCCTTCCCGGAGGCGCCCCTCGACGTCATCCGCGAGCACCTCTGGGTCACCCCGTACTACGAGGAGGACCTCGAGGCGCTGATCGAGCTCGTCGGGGTGGAGCGGGTGCTGTTCGGCTCCGACTGGCCCCACGGCGAAGGGCTCGCCCGGCCGCTCGACTTCGCGAAGGAGCTCGCCGGCTTCGACGAGCACACCCAGCGCCGCATCATGCGCGACAACGCCCTGGCCCTGCTCGCCCCCTGACCGTCAGGCGGTGCGGAAGAGGTAGGAGCCGGCGGTGATGGACCGGCCCTCGCCGTCGTCGTGGATGACGACACGGGCGCCGACCGTGCCGTCCGGGCCTGCCGCCGCCTCGGCCTCGATGCGGAACGGGCCGGTCTTGCCCCGTGCCATGAACATCGTGTGCGACGAGACGCCCTGGAGCCGATCGGTGCCTGCCGCGGCCGAGGCGACGTCGACCGCCGACACCTCCATGCCCACGAACTGGGGGCCGATGTGCAGCGCCGCGTCGGGCGACGCGAGCTCGATGGCCAGCTCGGGCAGGGTCCACGTCCCGGCGGCGTCCTTGGACCAGCCGAAGACCTGCCACAGCGGCGGCAGGTCCGGCGAGTCGACGACCTCGATGGGCCGGGTGTCCATCTTCGGCAGGCCCTCGGGCGGCGCACCCAGGCTCACGCCCTGCCCCTCCGTGATGGCGAGCACCCGGGCGGGGTCGTCGGCGTCCACGATGAACGACCGGCTGTAGCCCATCTGCCGGCCCCGCTTGAGCAGCTCGGAGCGGATCTCGATGCGCCGGACGTCCCGGCCGGGATCGACGATGTGGCAGGAGTGGATCACCGGGTTCGGCACGTCGGTGAGGTCGGACATGGCGCCGCCCTCGGGCGAGGAGATGCCGAGCACGGCGAGCAGGATCCCGCCGGCGCCGTCGCGCATGTCGTGGCGGAGGGTGACGGTGTCGTCGAAGTCGCCGTCGTCCATGTTGTCGTACTGGCGGCCGATGTAGCGGTAGCTGAGCAGCCCGCCCCAGCGACGCCGGAGCTCGGCGGCGTACTCCTCGGGGTCGTCCATCAGCTCACGGATGTCGCGCACGGGCGTGCTCCTTCGGGTTCGGTCGGGCGACGGCCGGATCAGTGGCCGAGCTCGCGGAAGTGGGGGATGACGCGCTCGCCGATGACGCGGATCGTCTCGAGCATCGCCCACTGGGGCACGGTGCCCATGTTGTTCAGGAAGAGGATCTCGTCGGCGCCGGCATCGATGAGCTGCTGCACGTAGGCGATGCAGTCGTCGGCGTTCCCGAAGGCGCCGCTCGCGTTGGCGAGCTGGGCGTCCGGGTCGGAGAGGTCGAGCTGCACGTCCTCGCGCCCGATGTTCGCCGACACGACGCCGCCGCCGCCCGTGGGGTCCGCCAGGTCGTGGGGCCAGCTGTCGGGGTCCGGCAGGGGGTCGACGCCGCCGCTCGACCAGTGGCGGATGGACTCCATGAAGAACCGCTGCCCCCGCAGACCGATGCGTCGGGCCTCGGCGCGGTCGTCGAGCACGATGGCCGGGCAGAGGGCGGCGAGGTGCTCGGTGGGCCGGTAGCCCACCTGCTCGGCGGCGTCGCGCTCCTTGAACGCCCGCCGGTAGATCTCGTTCTTCGCGGCGATCTGCGCCGGGCCGCCGAAGCCGAGCACCAGCGCGCCGATGCCGCGACCGCCGGCGTCGTTGAGGGTCTCGTCGTGGGTGCAGGCCATGTAGAGCGGCGGGTGCGGGTCCTGCAGCGGCTTGGGGTGCAGTCGGCGGGGCGCGATGTCGACGAACTGCCCCTCGTAGGACCAGTCGTCCTCGACCCACAGGCGCGGCACGAGGTACATGGCCTCCTTGATCATGGGCGGGAGGTCGTCGATCCGATAGCCGAAGGTGCCGGCCTCCTGCTGGGTGCCGCCCTTGCCGAACCCGACGTGGAGGCGGCCGTCGGAGAGGATGTCGAGCGCCGCGCACCGCTCGGCGACCTTGACCGGGTGGTTCATCTTCGGCGGCAGGCAGATCACGCCGTGGCCGATGCCGATGCGGGTGGTGCGACCCGCCACGTACGCGAGGAAGGTCTCGGGGACGCTCATGTGGGCGTACTGCTCGAGCGCCGTGTGCTCCACGCACCAGACGACGTCGAACCCGAGACGGTCGGCGAGCATGCACTGCTCGACGAGGTCACGGAGGATCTTGGCGTCCCCCTCGCGCGACGTGTCGGCCGTCTGTGCCTCATAGATGAGCGAGAACTTCATCGTGGACGTCCCCCCGGATCGTGCGTTCCCCGCGCCGGAGCCTACGGCGTCCCGACCACGCCCTCCGAGACGAGGCGCTCGATCTCCCGCTCCGGGTAGCCGAGCTCGCGCAGGATGGGCACGGTCTGCTCACCGGGGAGCGACGCGCCGTGGACCTCGCCGACGCCGTCCATGTCGAGCACCGGTGCCGCACGCCAGTGCTCGCCGCCCACCTGGGGGCTGGTGACCCGACGACCGAGCGCGGTGCGGCCCTCGGCGAGCTCGCGCTGCTGGAACGCCGTGGTGCCGCCCTGGTCGGCGCGCACTGCGCCGACGCCGGCGGCGAGCAGGTCCGTCTGCCAGGCGTCCGCGGTCCGCCGCGCGAACGCATCGGCGAGCAGACCCTGCAGCTCCTCGTCCTGTGCGAGCCGTCCGGCGACGGAGGCGAACCGTTCGTCGGCGAGCGCAGGGTCGCCGACGACCTCGACGAGCCGCGCCCACTCGTCGGAGGCGTCGACGCCGACGAAGAGCCAGCCCTCGGCGGTGGCGTAGAGGCGGTCGAGGGCGTGGGTGCCGTGCAGCCCCTCGTCGAGCTCGGACATCGGCGGGCGGCCCGCCCAGCGGATCCACTCGGCGCTCAGCAGGTAGGCGCTCGCGCAGAGCATGGAGGTGGTCAGCTCGGCGCCGCGGCCGGTGCGGTCCCGGTCGGCGAGCCCGAGCAGCAGCGCGGTGGCGGCGAGTGCGCCGGTCACGGGGTCGGGGTGGCCCTCGTTGGCGACGAACAGGCGGAGCGACAGGGCCTTCAGCTCGTCGAGGTCTGCAGGTACCCGGTCGAGCGTGCCCCGGCCGGCCTGGCGGGCGGCGTTGCCGCAGGCCGCCCCCGCCACCGGGTGGTAGGCGGGCATGCGCTCGCACGGCCCGTCCTTGCCGTAGCCGCCCACGTAGAGGTGCACGAGCGCGGGGTTGCGGGCCTGGAGGGACGCGGCGTCGATGCCCAGCTTCTCGGGGACGCCGGGGCGGTAGTTGTGCAGGAACAGGTCCGCCCGCTCGGCGAGGCGCTGCACGATCTCGCGCCCCTCGGGATGCTTGATGTCGACGGTGATGCTCTCCTTGCCCTCCAGCGTCTTGCGGAACGGCAGGGTGCGGCCGAGCTCGCCGCCGATCGGCTCGATCTTGATGATCCGGGCGCCGAGGTCGGCGAGCAGCACCGAGGCGATGGGCGTGGCGATCATCGTGGCGGCCTCGAGCAGGACGACGCCCTCGAGCGGCGGCCGTGGGCCGGGATCCGGGCTGCCCCCGCCCTCCGCCGTCCGGGATCGCCAGGGACGGGGCCGAGGGGCGAAGCGTTCCCGCTGCACCAGCGGCCCCAGCTGTTCCACCGGGCCGAGCTCCGGGTCCTCGAGGGTGACGACGTCGCCGTTGTGGCGGGCCTGGGGGTGGTCCATGCCCTCGACGGTGGTGCGCACGATGTCGCCGCCGGCCGCGCCGGTGCGGGCGAGCACCTCCATCCACTCGTCGGCGGTGCGCTCGGCCGTGGCCGCGAGGATCCGCTCCCACAGCCGGTGCGCCTCCTCGGGCGAGAGGCGCGAGACGGAGAACGCAGGGTCGTCGGCCACGTCGTGCAGGCCGAGCAGCGCGAGCTGGCCGCGGAAGAGGTGGGGTGCGTAGCTCGACCACTGCAGCCACCGGCCGTCCTTCGTGCGTGCGGGCACGTAGCCCAGCTGGGGCCAGGGCCCGAGGGGGTTGGCCGGCCGCGGCGGCAGGTTCGGCCCGTCGGGCCCCCAGAAGTCGAAGATGCTGAGCGCGCGCACCATGCTCGCCCGCACGACCTGCCCGAGACCCGTGCGCCCGCGGGTGCGGAGCGCCGCCAGCACGCCCTGGACGGCGGCCTGGGCGGCGCCGAACCCGGGGAGCGGCGAGCCGACCGCCGCCGGACGACCGAGGCCGAACCCGCCGCCGGTGTCGGCCATGCGGCCGGCGGCGGCATGGACCACCCCGTCGTGGAGGGG
>JBEIGA010000123.1:0-11637 GCA_040382135.1 Acidimicrobiales bacterium | reverse complement strand
GAGAGCACCCGGCCGATCTCCTCGTCGAGCCGGAAGCGACGCGGCGCCTCGGCCCGGTAGGCGGCGACGAGGTCCTCGACCTCGTCGGGCAGGTCGAAGCGCACGCGCACGAGCCCGAACACCTCCTCGCGGGAGGCGTCCCCGTCGCGGTCCGCGTCGACGAACCAGGCCAGCGCGGCCTCGGGATCGAGGCCGCGGTCGGCCGCGAACCGCTGCACCCAGCGGCGGTACGCGCCGACCCGGTCGAGGAGCGTGTTGTCGAGGTCGAACAGGACGAGGGGCGCAGGCACGCCGGTCAGCGGCCCGCGGCCTCGAGGCCCCGGCGGACGAGCACCTGGGCCAGGTGGCGGCGGTACTCGACGCTCGCGTTGAGGTCTGCGGACGGCTCGCAGCCGTCCGCAGCGGCGCCCGCAGCCTGCAGCGCCGAGGCGCCGCCCTCGATCGCCGCCTCCACGCCCGCCGCGCGGATCGGCCGGCTGTCCATGTTCACCAGGCCCACGCCGCAGGTGCTGCCGTCGACCAGGACCGAGCAACCGACGATCGCCCAGTCCTGGGCGCGGCGGTTGAACTTCTGGAACGACCAGCCCGCGTTCGGCACCTTGGGGACGCGGATCTCGGTGAGGAGCTCGCCGGGCTCGAGGGCGGTCTCGAGGAAGCCGGTGAAGAAGTCGTCCACCGCGATCTCGCGCTCGCCGTCGGGGCCGGAGGCCACGAGCGTGGCGCGCAGGGCCAGCAGGGCCGAGGGGATGTCCGACGCAGGGTCACCGTGGGCGACCGAACCGCCGATGGTGCCGCGATGGCGGACCTGGGGATCGCCGACGTGCGCGGTGGCCTCGGCGAGCAGGCCGGCGTTGGTCCGGACGAGGTCGGAGATCTCGACGTCGCGGTGCCGGGTGAGGGCGCCGATGTGGAGGGCGTCGCCGCCGTCCCGCACGTAGGAGAGGTCCGAGACGCGGCCGATGTCGACCAGGACCGACGGCGCGGCCAGGCGGTACTTCATCAGGGGGATGAGGGAGTGGCCGCCGGCGAGGAGCTTGGCGTCCTCGCCGTACTCGGCGAGCAGGGCGATGGCCTCCTCGGCCGACTCGGCCCGCTTGTAGTCGAACGCGACCGGGATCACTGGGCACCCCCTGCGGCCTGGAGGACGGCCTTGACGATGTTGTGGTAGCCGGTGCACCGGCAGAGGTTGCCCTCGAGCCCCTCGCGGACCTGGCCCTCGGTGGGGTTCGGGACCTCGTCGAGCAGCGACACCGCGGCCATGACCATGCCCGGCGTGCAGTACCCGCACTGCAGGGCGTGGCACTCGTGGAACGCCTGCTGCATCGGGTGCAGCGTGCCGTCGGCGGCGGCGAGCCCCTCGATGGTGGTGACCGACTGGCCGTCGGCCTGCACGGCGAACACGGTGCAGCTCTTCACGGCCTCGCCGTTCAGGTGCAACGTGCAGGCGCCGCACGAGGACGAGTCGCACCCGATGTTCGTGCCGGTGAGCCCGACGTTGTCGCGGATGTGGTGGACGAGCAGCGTGCGCGGCTCGATGTCGTGGGTGTGGTCGGTCCCGTTGACCGTGATCGTGACCTTCACCGGTCTCCCCCTGCGTGCGTCGGGAACGGATGCGGACGGTACTGCATGTGGTTCGTGCTCAACCCCGGGCCTCCTGGATGGCGGCCCAGACCTTCTCGGCGGTGCACGGGATGTCGATGTGGCGCACGCCGAGGTGGCCGAGGGCGTCAACGACGGCGTTCTGCACCGCCGGCGTGGCGCCGATGGCCCCGGACTCGCCGATGCCCTTCACACCGAGCGGGTTGTTCGGCGTGGGGGTCTCGAGCGGGTACAGCTCGTAGCTCGGCAGCTCCGCCATCGAGATGATCCCGTAGTCGGCGAAGTTGCCGGTCTGCGGGTTGCCGTCGGCGTCGTAGCGGACCTCCTCGAGGAGGGCCTGGGCGACGCCCTGGGCGATGCCGCCGTGGCGCTGCCCCTCGACGATGATCGGGTTGATCAGGATCCCCGAGTCGTCGCAGGTGATCATCCGCACCAGCTCGACGCCACCGGTCTCGGTGTCGACCTCGACCACGGCGAGGTGCGCACCGAACGGGTAGGAGCAGTTGAACTTCTCGTTCTGCTCGGCGCTCAGCCCCTCGTCGCCGGCCGCGGCGGCGACCTCGGCCCAGCTCTTGGAGACGGCGGGCGACCCGGCCACGTGGAAGGCGCCCCGGTCCTTGTCGAGCACCACGTCGTCGGCGTTCGCCTCGAGCAGGGAGGCGGCCACCTGGCGGGCGGCGTCGACCACCTGACCGGAGGCGACGTGGATGGACGAGCCGCCGAGCTGGGTGGACCGCGAGCCGAAGGTGCCCACGCCGGTGGGGACGAGGTCGGTGTCGCCCTGGATGATCTCGACGTCGTCGATCGACATGCCGAGGGCGTCCGCCGCGATCATGGCGAACGTGGTGGCGTGGCTCTGGCCGTGGCTCAGCGAGCCGCTGAACACCTTCGCCTTGCCGTCGGCGGTGATCTCGACCTTCGCGAACTCGGCGCCGCCGGGGGCGGGGCCCGCGGTGACCTCGACGTAGACGCAGAGGCCGAGCCCGAGCTGCTTGACGTCGCCGGCCTCCCGGCGTCGCTGCTGCTCGGCCCGCAGCGCCGCGTAGTCGGCCTTGTCGAGGACGAGCTCGAGGGCCTCGTGGTAGGCGCCGGAGTCGTAGGCCGTGCCGACCGCAGTGGTGTACGGGAAGGCGTCGGCCGGGATCATGTTCCGGCGCCGCACGTCGGCGGGGTCCATGCCGATCTCGGCGGCGAACAGGTCGATGGCCCGCTCCACCGCCGCGGTGGCCTCGGGCCGCCCTGCGCCGCGGTACGCCTCGGTGGGCGTGGTGTTCGTGACGACGGCCTTGGCCGAGGTCTCGATCTTCGGGATGGCGTAGACGCCGGAGGACATCTGGTGGGTGAAGAACGGGAGGAAGGCACCCATCCGGGCGTAGGCGCCCGAATCGCCGATGACCTCGATCCGGTAGGCCTTGACCTCGCCGTCGCGGGTGCCGCCGATGGCCACCTGCTGGACCTGCGCCCGGCCGGGGCCCATGGCGTTCATGTTCTCGGTGCGGCTCTCGAACCAGCGGACCGGCCGGCCGAGCGTCTTGGCGATCCAGGGGAGGAGGGCGTCCTCGGGGTACGCGGCGATCTTGGCGCCGAAGCCCCCGCCGACGTCGGGGACGATCAGGTGGACCTGCGACGGGTCGAGGCCGTACAACCCGGCCAGCGCGCCCTTCACGCCGTGGGGCCCCTGGTTGGAGATCCACATGACGAGGCGGTCGCCCTCCCAGGTGCACGCCGTGGAGCGGACCTCGAGCGGGGCGGCGGCGGTCTTGTTGTTCTCGATGCGCTGGCGGACGACGACGTCGCAGCCCTCGAAGAACGCGTCGTCGGTGACGCCGGTGCACATCCCGAAGGCGGTCATGTCGACCGCCACGTTGGTGCCCACCTCGGGGTAGATCACGGTCTCCCCGGCGGCGGCGGCCTCCATGTCGACGACGGCGGGGAGCGCTTCGTAGTCGACGAAGACGGCCTCGGCGGCGTCCTCGCCCTGCTCCGGCCGCTCGCTCACGACCACGGCCACCGGCTCGCCCACGAAGCGCACCGTGCCGCTGTTCAGCAGCGGCCGGTTCATCATCGGCGGCGGGAACATCGGGATCGACCCGGGGAGCTCGGTGGGCCCGTCGAGGTCGGCGGCCGTGTAGACGGCCACCACGCCGGGCATCGCCGCCGCGTCCGACGTGTCGATCGAGAGCACCTTCGCGTGCGCCATGGTCGACCGCACGTACGTGACGTACAGCGCGCCGTCGAGGCGCGGGTCCCGGACGTCGGCGGTGTAGGTCCCCCCGACCGTCAGGAACTTCGGGTCCTCCTTGCGCAGGACACGGTTGCCCAGGATGCTCATCCCTCGTCGCTCCCCTTCGGTGCCGGCTGCGGCGCTCCCCGGCGCCGGGCGGCGTCACCCTAGCCGCGCGCCCGTGCGCCGGTCGTCACGCGGCGGGGTGCAGCTCGACCGGTCTCAGAACGGCCAGGGGGCCGGGACCGGCGAGGCCTCCGGCTCGACCGGGAGGATCGCGTAGGACTCCTCGCCCGGGTAGACGAGGTTGTACTCCTCGCGTGCCAGCCGCTCGATCTCGACGTCGGTCTGCAGGGCGGCGACCCGGCCCGCCAGCTCGTCGTTCTCGGTCCGCAGCGCGTCGAGCTCGGCCTCGAGCACGCCGGTGTCCCGGCGCTGGGCCAGCAGGTCCTGGATCGGGAAGACCGCGAGGGCCAGCCCGGCCAGGACCGTGGCGGTCAGGAGGCCGAGCCAGCCGATGCGACGGCTGCGGACGGGCTGCATCGGCGGGTCAGCTCCCGCCGCCGGCCAATGCGGCGCGGCCCCGGTAGGCGGCCGTCTCGTCGAGGCTCTCCTCGATGCGCAGCAGCTGGTTGTACTTGGCCACGCGGTCGCTGCGGGCGGGGGCGCCGGTCTTGATCTGGCCGCAGTTGGTGGCGACGGCGAGGTCGGCGATGGTGGTGTCCTCGGTCTCGCCCGAGCGGTGCGACATCACCGACGTGTAGCCCGAACGGGTGGCGAGCTCAACCGCCTCGAGCGTCTCGGTGAGCGAGCCGATCTGGTTCACCTTCACGAGGATCGAGTTGGCGACGCCGGCGTCGATGCCGCGCTGGAGCCGGGCCGAGTTGGTCACGAAGAGGTCGTCGCCCACCAGCTGCACCCGGGAGCCGAGCGACGCGGTGAGCAGGCCCCAGCCCTCCCAGTCCTCCTCGGCCATGCCGTCCTCGATCGACACGATCGGGTACCGGCCGCACAGGTCGGTGAGGTAGGCGGCCATCTCGGCCGGGCTGAGGGTCCGGCCCTCGCCGGCGAGGTGGTAGGCGCCGTCCCGGTAGAACTCGGTGGCGGCGCAGTCCATGGCGATGGCGATGTCGTCGCCGGGGCGCAGACCGGCGCGCTCGATGGCCTCCACCAGCAGGGCGACGGCCTCCTCGTTGGAGGCGAGGTTCGGGGCGAACCCGCCCTCGTCGCCGATGGCGGTGGAGAGGCCCCGCTCGTGCACGACCTTCTTGAGCACGTGGTAGCACTCGGTGCCCCAGCGCAGGGCCTCCGAGAACGAGGCGGCGCCGACCGGCATGAACATGAACTCCTGCATGTCCACGTTGTTGTCGGCGTGCTCGCCGCCGTTGATGACGTTCATCATCGGCACGGGCAGCACGTGGGCGTTGGCGCCCCCGACGTAGCGGTAGAGGGGCAGGCCCATCTCGGCGGCGGCGGCCTTGGCCACGGCGAGGGAGACGCCGAGGATGGCGTTGGCGCCGACCCGGTTCTTGTTCTCGGTGCCGTCCACCTCGCGCAGCACGGTGTCGACGAGGCGCTGGTCGAGCCCGTCGAGACCCTCGATGGCGTCGGCGAGCTCCCCGTTCACGAAGCCGACCGCGGTGAGCACGCCCTTGCCGAGGTAGCGGTCGCCGCCGTCGCGCAGCTCGACGGCCTCGAACTGACCGGTCGAGGCGCCGCTCGGGACGGCGGCGCGCCCCTCGGCGCCGGACTCCAGGACGACCTCGACCTCGACGGTCGGGTTGCCCCGCGAGTCGAGGATCTCGCGGCCGAAGACGATCTCGATGTCACTCACCGGTGGTGCTCCTGTTGCCAGTGTTGCCGAAGACTATTCGTGTTGCTGGTGTTGGGGAAGCTCTCGGGCGCGGACGGCGTCGGCCAGGGACCGGACGGCGCCGCGCAGGGCCTGCTCGGCGTCCACCCCCGCCTGCTGGGCCGCAGCCACGAGCCCGAGGAGGGCAGCGCCCACCGCAGCCTCGTCGTCGAGGGTCGGCCCTCCGGCGTCCACGGGCACGTCCACTCCGACGCCCCGGGCGCGCTTCAGGGTCTTCTGGGCGAGGGCGAGCGCGGGCAGGCCGGCGGGGATGCCGTCGAGCACCGAGCTGCGACCCTTCTCGGCCCGCTTGATCGCCTCCCAGTTGGCCACGACGTCGCCCGAGCCGCCGACCTCGACCTCGCCGAACACGTGGGGGTGCCGGCGCTCGAGCTTGTCGTGGATGCCCCGCGCGACGTCGGCGATGGTGAAGCGTCCCTCCTCCGCGGCGATCGCGGCGTGGAAGAACACCTGGTAGAGCAGGTCGCCGAGCTCCTCCTCGAGGGCGGCGTAGCCCTCGTCCGGGTCGTCGGCGAGCAGGTCGACGGCCTCGAGGACCTCGTGGGCCTCCTCCACCAGGTAGGGGCGCAGGGAGCGGTGGTCCTGCTCGGCGTCCCACGGGCAGTGGGTCCGCAGGGTGTCGACCATGACCGCGAAGCGGGCGAGCTCCGCAGCGACCGGGACCGCGAGCTCCGGCACGTACAGCGACGTGAGGTGGTCGGGCTCAACCACGCGGTCGAGGTCCTCCCATGCGACCTCGATGATCCGCTCGTCCGGCAGACCGAGGTGGTGCAGGACGACGACGGGGGTCGAGGGGGGCTCGTCGACCGCGAGCTTGACGTCGGAGAGGACCAGGCGATCGTCGACCTGGGCCACGAGCAGGGGGCCGCGCTCCCCCGCCCCGTCCGTGGCGAAGGAGCGGCCGTCGACGATCCGGACCGAGGCGGCCATGGGATCGACGCCCAGGCGGGCCCAGGCGAGGTCGACGAACGAGAGCGCCGGGAGCACCTCGACCTCGACGCGTGGGTCCTGGCGCAGCAGCACGACGGTCCGCTCCGCGACCGCCGGCGACCCGGGGACGGCGTACAGGATCTCGCCGTGCTCGGTCGCGGCGGCCACCAGCGCCTCCACGATCCCGGCGTAGACCGCCTCGAAGGTCTCGGACCGCTCGTACAGCCCATCGAAGGTGACGGCGTCCGGGACGGCGACCGCGGCCGGATGCCGCGAGGTCCGCAGGTACCGGTGCGGGATGCGGGCCACCGCGGCGAGGGTGCCCTCCGTGAGCAGGTCGGGCCCGCCGGGCCCGAGGCCCACGACGAGCACCCGACCGGTCACGGTGCCGGGAGCAGGGGGACGGCCGTGTCGGCGCCCGGTGCAGGACGGGGCCCGGCGGGCGGCACGACGCCGAAGAAGTCCGCGTCCCAGGAGCCGAAGCGCGCGTCGACCTCGACGGCGCGGTCGGCGAAGACGTCGGCGTAGAGGGGTGACGAACCCTGGATCAGCTCACCCTGGATGATCTGTTCGAGCTGAGGGCCCACCTGGTCGGCGGTGGGCTCACCCAACGACACGACCTCGATGACGTGGAAGCCGAACTGGGTCTCCACGGGACCGACCACGTCGCCGGCGTCGGCCGCGTAGGCGGCCTCTTCGAACTCGGGCACGAAGGTGCCCTGCGGCTGACAGCCGAGGTCGCCGCCGTTGGTGGCTGCGCTCGGGTCGGTGGAGCGCTCGGCGGCCAACTCGGCGAAGTCCTCGCCCTCGTCGAGCAACTCGAGGACCTCTTCGGCCTCGTCCTCGCTGTCGAGCAGGATGTGGCGGGAGCAGAGCACCGGCAGCGCCAGCTGGGGGTTGGCCTCGAGCGCCGCGGCCTGCAGGTCCTCGTCGCGGCCGAGCACGTTCAGCAGCGCCTGCCACTCGACCAGCTGGGCCAACGCCGCGCTCTCCGCCACGGTGAGCCCCGGGAACGACTCGGCGATCAGCCCGTCGGCGGCGGCCAGGTCGTCGTCGGTGACCTCGATCCCCTGGCCGGCGGCCCACGACTCGAGCGCAGTGAACCGCACCCACCACGACGACCACTGGGCCGCGGCCCGGGCGTCGACGCCGGACTCGTTGGATGCCTGGGTGGCGAGCCCCCAGTCCTCGAGCTGCTCGGTGAGGTCGCCCCGGGAGATGGAGCGGTCGCCCACCTCGAGCGCGGTCGAGGTGGAGCCGCAGCCGGCGAGGCCGACGGCGAGCGCGGCGGCCCCCGTTGCGACGAGCAGGCCGCGACGGCGGGGGGCACGGACGAGCGGGACGGAGCGGAGAGGAGAACGGCGCTTCACGAAGGAGGGAGGTTACCGGCTCACCCCACCGGCGCCGGTCACGGCCCGGCAGGCGTCTCGGCCGAGGGCTGGGTCGTGGCCTCGACCCGGACCGGGACGATCTCCTCGAGCGCAGCCAACAGGAGATCGGCCGGATCGCCCTTGACCAGCGGGAGGTGCAGCTCGCGGAGCTGCTCCTTGAGCACGGCCTTCTTGTAGAGCCGTTCGAGCCGCAGCCGCTTCGAGGTGGGCAGCTCCACCGGCGCGACCTTGGCGTTCCAGGCCGGTCCGCCGAACCCCGGACCCTTCTGGACCACGACCTCGGTGATGCCGCGGGAGGCACACGCCGCCCGCAGGCGGGCGACCCGCAACAGGGCATCGGCCGCCTCGGGAACCGGACCGAAGCGGTCCTCCCACTCCCGGCGGATGTCGTCGACCTCCTCGTCCCGGGTGACCGACGCCAGACGCCGGTAGGCCTCCATCCGCTGCTCCTCCTTCTCGACGTAGTCGGTCGGGAGGTGGGCGGGGACGGGCACGTCGATCTTGATCTCGGCCGGAGGACGGATCTCCTCGCCCTTGAGCTCGGCCACCGCCTCGGTGACCATCTCGCAGTACAGGTCGTAGCCGACCGCGGCGATGTGACCGGACTGGCCCTCGCCGAGGAGGTTGCCCGCGCCGCGGATCTCGAGGTCGCGCATGGCGATCCGGAAGCCCGACCCGAGCTCGGTGGCCTCCCCGATGGTCCGCAGGCGCTCGTAGGCCTCCTCGGACAGCACCCGGTCCGCCGGGTGGAACAGGTAGGCGTAGGCCCGCATGCCGGCCCGGCCGACGCGGCCGCGCAGCTGGTGCAGCTGCCCGAGGCCGAGGCGGTCGGCCCGGTCGACCACGAGGGTGTTCACCGTGGGCATGTCGATGCCGGACTCGATGATGGTGGTGCACACGAGGACGTCGTGGTGCCCCTCCCAGAACTCCACCACGACCTGCTCGAGGCTGCCCTCGTCCAGCTGGCCGTGGGCGATGGCGACGCGCGCTTCGGGCACGAGCTCGCGGAGGCGGGCCGCGCAGTGGTCGATGTCCTGCACGCGGTTGTGCACGAAGAAGACCTGCCCCTCGCGCAGGAGCTCCCGGCGGATGGCCTCGGCCACGGCCCGCTCGTCGTACTCCCCGACATAGGTCAGGATCGGCTGGCGGTCCGCCGGCGGGGTGTTCAGCAGGGACAGGTCACGGATGCCGGTGAGCGACATCTCCAGGGTCCGCGGGATGGGCGTGGCCGACAGCGTGAGCACGTCGACGTCGGCCTTCATCTGCTTGATCGCCTCCTTGGCGCTCACGCCGAAGCGCTGCTCCTCGTCGACGATCAGCAGGCCGAGGTCCTTGAAGGCGACGTCGCCCGAGAGCAGCCGGTGGGTCCCGACCACGAGGTCCACCTCGCCGTTCGCCACCCCCTCGGCGACGGCCCGGGCCTGAGCGCCCGTGAGGAACCGGGAGAGCATCTCGACCCGCACGGGGTAGGGCGCGAAGCGGTCGGAGAAGGTCTGGAAGTGCTGGGAGGCAAGGAGCGTGGTGGGCACCAGCAGGGCCACCTGCTTGCCGTCCTGGACGGCCTTGAAGGCGGCCCGCAGCGCCACCTCGGTCTTGCCGAAGCCGACGTCGCCGCAGACCAGGCGGTCCATCGGGGCCTCGGACTCCATGTCGCCCTTGATCTCCTCGATGGCGCGGAGCTGGTCGGGGGTCTCCTGGTAGGGGAAGGACTGCTCCAGCTCGGTCTGCCAGGGCGTGTCCTGCCCGAAGGCGTGGCCGCGGGCGTGGACCCGCTTCTGGTAGAGGACCACGAGCTCCTGAGCGACCTCCTGGACCGCCGCGCGCACCCGCGCCTTGGCCTTCTGCCAGTCGCCGCCACCCATCCGGCTGAGGCTCGGCGAGTCACCACCCGAGTACGGCCGGACGGCGTCGATCTGGTCCGAGGGCACGTAGAGCTTGTCGTCGCCGCGGTACTCGAGGAGCAGGTAGTCGCGCTCCACCCCGCCGATGGCCCGCTTGACCATGCCGCCGAAGCGGGCCACGCCGTGCTGGTGGTGCACGACGTAGTCACCCGGGTGGAGGTTCTCGAAGAAGCCGGCGCTCTCGCGCTTGCGGGGCCGGGGGCGACGGTGGGTGCGACGGCGCCCGGTGAGCTCGTGCTCGGTGAGCACGGCAAGATGCACCGAGGGCAGCAGGAAGCCGCGCTCGAGGGGGGCGACCACGACGCGGGCGCCGGGCGCAGCGACGACGGGGTCGTCGGGATCGGCCATCTCCAGGCGGACCCCGTGGTCTCGCAGGAGCTGCAGGATGCGCCCGGAGGAGCCCGCGCCCTCCGCGGCGACCACGACCCGGTAGCCCTGTCCGAGCACGTCGCGGAGTTGGGCCATGAGAGGTTCGGCATCGCCGACCGCCGGCGCCCATCCGGCGGCGACGACGGTGGCGACGTCCGGACGCTCGGGCACGTTGGTCATCGTCCACGCCGGCGCGTCGCAGCGGACGAGCAGACGGTCGAACGGCACGTGCAGGGCGTGGAGCGCGTCGACCCCGGCGTCCCAGGTCTTCGCGAGCGTCCGGGCGAGGTCCGCCTCCTCGGCGAGGATCTCGGCCGCCCGGTCCCGGAAGCGGCGGGGCTCGACCAGCACGACCAGGGCGTCGGCACCCACACGGTCGAGCACCACGGAGCCCGTGTCGTCGCGGGGGTCCTCGCCCTCGCCGTGCCCGACGAGCCACGGCACCCACGACTCCATGCCGTCGAAGACGAGCCCCTCGGCGAGGCGCTCCCAGTGCTCGCGGCCCCATGGCTCCTCGGCGACGAGCTCCGCCGCCCGGGCCCGCAGCGACTCGCCCTCGTCGCCGTCGAGGCGCAGCTCGCGGCACGGGTGGACGACGACCTCGGACCGCGCACGGGTGGAGCGCTGGTCGGCGACGGCGAACTCGCCCAGGCGGTCGACCTCGTCGCCCCACAGGTCGATGCGGACCGGGGCGTCGGCGGTGGCCGGGAAGACGTCGACGATGGATCCGCGGACGGCGAACTCGCCACGGTGCTCCACCTGGTACTCACGTCGGTAGCCGAACGAGGCCAGGCGGGCCACGAGGTCGTCGAGGTCGACGGTGTCCCCCTGCCCCACCACGATCGGTTCGTGTTCCCCCGCCCCCGGCGCGAGCCGTTGGATGAGCGAGCGGGCGGGCGCCACGACGACACGCGGAGCGCGGGCCGGGTCACGGAGCTGCCAGAGGACCTCGCACCGGCGGGCCATCACCTCGATGCTGGGACTCACCCGCTCGAACGGCAGGGTCTCCCAGGCGGGGAACAGGGCCACGGCGTCGGGACCGAGGTAGACGGCGAGGTCGCCCGCGAGGCGCTCGGCGTCGGCCCCGGTGGGCACACCGACCACCAGCGGTCGTCGACCGGCGGTGGTGGCCAGCGCAGCCAGGGTGACGGCGCGGGCTGGCTCGGGCACGGCGAGGACGGCGTCGCGCCGGCCGAGGACGGCGGCGATCGCCGGGTCCTCGGCGAGCAGACGGGGAAGGGGACGCAGGCTCATGGTCAGGCGCCGTTGTAGCGGGCCATCGCCTCGTCGACACCGTCGACGAGCAGCACCTCGACGGCGTCGGCCGCCTTCTCCACCACCACGTCGAGG
>JBEIGA010000122.1:0-11642 GCA_040382135.1 Acidimicrobiales bacterium | reverse complement strand
CCTGCCCGAGGTCGCCGGCATCCACGACGAGACCTGCTTCCTCGTGCCGCCCGGCGACGCCGAGGCGATGGCCGCCATGATCCGCGCCACCCTCGACGACCCGGACCGCCGTACCCGCGTCGGCACAGCGGGCCGTCAACGCGTCATCGACACGTGGAGCTGGTTCCACACCGCCAAGCGCACCGAGGAGCAGTACCGCCTCCTCCTCGAGGAGCACGTGGCGGGCCGCATCTGATGCTGACCGTCGACTACGACCGTCTCGGCCTGCACGCCGGCGACCTCCTGCTCGACCTCGGCTGCGGGTTCGGCCGTCACGCCTACGAGGCGCTGCGCCGTGGCGCCGACATCGTGGCGTGCGACCTCGGCCTGGCGGAGCTGAAGGAGGTCCGCGCCATCACCGCCCAGATGCGCCGGGCCGACGAGCTGCCCCGCGGGGTCGTGGCCGAGGCCGTCAACGGTGACGCCACCCGGCTCCCGTACGCCGACGGCGCCTTCGACCGCATCATCGCCTCCGAGGTCGTCGAGCACATCCCCGACGACGCCGCTGCGCTCGCCGAGCTGACCCGCGTCCTGCGCCCGGGCGGCACCATCGCCGTCACGATCCCGGCGTGGCTCCCCGAGCGGATCTGCTGGGCGTTGTCCGACGACTACCACGCCCCCGCCGTCGAGGGCGGTCACCTGCGCATCTACACCGAGAACGAGCTGCGCCGGAAGATGCAGGCCGCCGGCCTGCGCCCCGGCGCCTCACACCACGCCCACGCCCTGCACGCCCCCTACTGGTGGCTGCGGTGCGCGGTCGGTCCCAACCGGCCGGTGGAGGAGAACCGGCTGGTGGCGGCGTACAACCGCCTGCTCACCTGGGACATCGTCAAGGCCCCCGCCGTGACCCGGCTCACGGAACGGGCCCTGAACCCGATCATCGGCAAGAGCCTCGTGGTCTACGCCACGAAGCCGCCCACCTCCGGAGGCCGCCCGTGACCACCACCCGACGCCCCGACGTCCCCGGCCTGCTGAGCGCCGCGGACCTCGAGCTGACCGCTGCGACCATGGCCGAGTGGCAGCTCGCCTCCGGGATGGTGCCCTGGTTCCCCGGCGGCCACGCCGACCCGTGGAACCACGTCGAGGCGCTGATGGCCTTCGGCGTGACCGGTTTCCACACCGAGGCCGAGCGCGGCTTCCAGTGGCTCGCCGACATCCAGCGGCCCGACGGCTCGTGGCACCAGTACTACCTCGCCGACCGCGTCGAGCAGGACAAGCTCGACGCGAACACCATCGCCTACATCGCGACCGGCGTCTGGCACCGCTACCTGCTCACCGGTGACCGCGGCTTCCTCGAGAGCCTGTGGCCGGTGGTGGAGCGCGCCATCGACTTCGTCCTCGAGCTGCAGACCCCCCGCGGCGAGATCCTGTGGGCCCGCCACCCGGACGGCACCCCGTGGACCTTCGCCCTGCTCACCGGCTCGTCGTCGGTGTGCCACAGCATCCGCTGCGCCGTGGCCGTCGCCACGGAGCTCGGGCACGAGCGCCCCGACTGGGAGCTCTCGGTCGCTCTCCTCGCCGAGGTCGTGCGCACCCGCCCCGACGGCGCGTTCGCCCCCAAGCACCGCTGGGCGATGGACTGGTACTACCCGGTGCTCTGTGGCGCCCTCAGCGGTGAGGCCGGCCGCCACCACCTCGCCGAGCGCTGGGACACCTTCGTGATGCCCGAGCGGGGCGTCCGCTGCGTGAGCGACCGCCCGTGGATCACCGCCGCCGAGACCTGCGAGTGCGTGATGGCGCACCTGTCGGTCGGCGAGTCCGAGCGGGCGCTCGACCTGTTCACCTGGGCACAGCACCTGCGCCTCGACGACGGCCGCTACTGGACCGGCATGGTCTGGCCCGACGAGCAGACCTTCCCGGGTGACGAGACCAGCACCTACAGCGCCGCCGCGGTGATCCTCGCCGCCGACGCGCTCAGCGGGGCCAGCGCGGCCTCACACCTGTTCACCGACCACGACCGCCTGCCGCCCCTGCTCGACGTGAGCGAGCTCATCGCCGAGCTCGACTGACGCCGAGGGGTCCCCAAGACCCGTGCGTGTGGGTGGGCTGATGGCGCTCAGATGCCGGGGGCGGTGCGGGTGAGGACCCGCAGGGAGCCGACGGCGTCGACCTCGGCGAATGCGCCGGACGCGAGGGCCCGGCAGTAGATCTCGTACGGGGGCCGGCCGCCGTCGGCCGGGTCCGGGAACACGTCGTGGATGACGAGGTACCCGCCTTCCATCACGTGGGGAACCCAGCCCTCGTAGTCGCGATGGGCGGGTTCGGACCCGTGACCGCCGTCGATGAAGAGCAGGGCGAGCGGGATGGTCCAGACCGCAGCGACCGCAGGCGAGTCGGCGACGAGGGCGACGACGGTGCCCTCGAGCCCGGCGTCGTGGATGGTGCGACGGAACCGGGGCAGGGTGTCGATCCGGCCGACCTCGGGGTCGACCAGGTCGGGCTCGTGCCACTCCCAGCCGGGCTGGTTCTCCTCGGACCCCCGGTGGTGGTCGAGGGCGAACAGGAGGCGACCACGCTCCCGGGCGGCCGCGCCCAGGTAGACCGCGGACTTCCCGCAATAGCTGCCGATCTCGAGGAAGGGTCCGTCGGCCGGCACCGTGGCGCCCGCGCGGTGCAGGGCGAGGCCCTCGTCGGGGGGCATGAAGCCGCGGGCCGCCTCGGCGAGACGGCGGAGCTCCGGATCCATCGGGGCGCTCATCAGGGGGTCTCGAGGACCTCGTCCACCTTGCCGTGGTCGGCCCACATGAGGTGGTCGAGGATGAAGAACCGGCTCACCCACACGAGCCCGAAGGCGGCGATGTTGGCGAGCTGGATGGCGATGGTGCTGTCCCAGCGGCTGTCGGCCCAGGTGACCGCAATGGTGGACATCACCAGACCGACCGCGGCCATGATCCAGAAGGGCAGGATCTCACCACCGAGCCGGTGGGCGCCCCGCTGGTTCCAGACCCAGTGCCGCATCATGAGGTAGGCGGGCACGGTGGACAGCACGACGGCGGCGATGTTCGCGGCGGTACCGGGCCAGTCGAGGACGCCGTAGAAGAGCACGAGCAGGGTCTGCCCGACGGCGACGTTCACGACCGAGACGCCCATGTAGCGGACGGCCTTGAGGCCGTACCGGCTCCACAGGCGCGTGAACAGGGAGGGATGGGCGCGGGGCACGGGTCGAGGGTAGCGGGGTCTCGCCGCTGCGCACGGGCACCACGGGGGCATGATGTCCCCATGGACCAACCGCTCGACGGTGTCGTCGACCTCCTCGACCTCGAGCCCATCGAGGTCAACATCTTCCGGGGTCGGAGCCCGGACGAGACCCGCCAGCGGGTGTTCGGCGGCCAGGTGGCCGCCCAGGCGCTGGTCGCCGCGACCCGGACGGTGGACGAGCCGGGCCGGGAGGTGCACTCCCTGCACGCCTACTTCCTGCGCCCGGGCGATCCCCGCATCCCGATCCTCTACGAGGTGGACCGCATCCGCGACGGGCGCTCGTTCACGACCCGACGGGTCACGGCGATCCAGCACGGCAAGGCGATCTTCAACCTCTCCGCGTCGTTCCACACCGCGGAGGACGGGTTCGTCCACGGCACCGAGATGCCGGACGTCCCCGATCCGGAGAGCCTGCCCTCCACCCGCGCCCTTCTCGAGGCCGAGGGGATCGACCTCGGCATGACGTTCATCGGCAGCCAGATCGAGCTCCGCTGGGTCACCCCGCTCCCCACCGAGCGCGACCGGCCACTGCCACCCCGCCAGCTGGTGTGGCTCCGGGCGAACGGCGTCTTCGGCGACGACCCCGTGCTCCACCGCTGCCTGCTCACCTACGCCTCGGACCTGACCCTGCTCGACACCACCCTGTTGCCCCACGGCGCCGGCTGGCAGCACGACGTCGAGATGGCCAGCCTCGACCACGCCATCTGGTTCCACGGCGACTTCCGCGCCGACGAGTGGCTCCTCTACGAGCAGGACACCCCCGCCGCGACCCAGGGCCGCGGCCTGGCCCGCGGACTCGTCTACCGCCGTGACGGTGCCCTCATCGCCACGGTGATCCAGGAGGGTCTGCTGCGGACCCGCAAGGCGAGTGGGCGATGAGGCACCGCGGCCTCCTCCTCGGGCCGGTGGTGCTCCTGTCGCTCGCGCTGAGCGCGTGCGGCGACGGCACCGACCTCGTGGCCGGCGGGAGCGGCGACGACGGCGCGACCTCGCCGACCCCCACGACCGTGGTCGTCCCGGAGGACGAGCCGGCCCCGCCCGTCAGCAGCCTGCCCGACGGACGCGTCGAGGACGCCGTCGTCGCCCTCGAGCGAGTGGCCACGCTCGACGCGCCCATCGCCCTGGCGGTCCGGCCGGGCGGCTCGGACCTGTTCGTCGCCGAGCGGGGCGGGCGGATCGTGGTGGTCGATCCGGCCACGGGCGAGGTGAGCAGCCCGGTGGTGGACATCAGCGCGGACGTGTCCACCGACGGCGAGCGCGGTCTGCTCGGCATCACGTTCACCGCCGACGGCTCCGAGCTCGTCATCTCGTGGACCGACGGCGACGGCGCCAGCGTGGTCGAGGCGCGGCCGGTGGGCACCGACGGAGCCATCGGGGCACCACGACGCCTGCTGCGCGTCGAGCAACCGGCCTCGAACCACAACGGCGGGCATGTCGCCGTCGGTCCCGACGGCCTGCTCTACATCGGGCTCGGCGACGGCGGCGGCGGCGGCGACCCGTGGGACACGGGCCAGGATCCCTCCACCCTGCTCGGCACCATCCTGCGCATCGATCCCGCAGGTGACCCCTACGCCGTGCCGACCGACAACCCCTTCGTCGACGGCGGCGGCGCACCGGAGGTCTGGCTCTACGGCGTCCGGAACCCGTGGCGGTTCTCGTTCGACCGCGCCACCGGCGACCTCTGGGTCGCCGATGTCGGCCAGGGCGAGGTCGAGGAGGTCGATCTCCTGCCGGCCGCCGAGGGCGGCGGCCGGGGCGCGAACCTCGGCTGGTCGGAGATGGAGGGATCCCGACCGTTCGAGGACGGCGTCGAACCGGCGGACCACGTGCCGCCCGTGTTCGAGTACACCCACGACGAGGGCTGCTCGATCACCGGCGGCATCGTCTACCGGGGCGTGGCCATCCCGGCGCTCGTCGGGTCCTACGTGTTCACCGACTTCTGCGAGTCGGAGCTGCGAGCGGTGCAGGTCCGCGACGGCGAGGTCGTCCAGCGCCGGCTCGGGGTCACCCCGGAGGACGAGGGCGTCGTGTCCTTCGGTGAGGGCGCCGACGGCGAGCTCTACGTGCTGTCCATCAACGGCGGCCTGTGGCGGCTCGTCCCGGCATGAGGTCCCGGGCGGTCACCCGGATCGTCGTGCTGATCGCCGCGCTGGTGGTCGGCGCGCCCGTCGCGTGCGCCGGCGGCGAACGCCCCACCGTGGCGTCGGCCCCGGACACCTCGGTGACGGCGCCGTCCACGACCGGCGGGCCGGCCGCCACCACGGTCCCCACGACGACCACGACCACGACCACCACCGCTCCGCCGGCCGTCACCCTGCCCCCGGCACCGAACGGCCGCGGTCGCCCCGTCGCCGCCGACGACCCGGTCGGCCTCGCCGACCAGATCACCCGCGCCGAGCGGGCCATCCGGGACCCGGCCACCGACCCCACCACGCTGCCGGCGTGGGGGCACCTGCAGCAGGTCGCCTACCGGAAGCTCGGCGCCAACCCCGACTGGGCCGACGCCGTCCTCGCCGCCACGCCGGCCGACCTGCAGCCGGTGGTCCAGGCCCACGTGACGGCACGCTCCGAGCTGGCCGAGCTCCACACGGCGCTGCCGGGCAACGTCCCTGCGTGGGAGATCCAGGCGCCCCGTCCGCCCGAGGAGCTCCTCGGGTACTACCGGGAGGCCGAGGCCGCGTCGGGCATCCCCTGGCCGTACCTCGCCGCCATCAACCTGGTGGAGACGGCGATGGGCCGCATCCGTGGGCTCAGCATCGCCGGCGCCCAGGGGCCGATGCAGTTCATGCCCGCCACCTGGGACGCCTACGGCGAGGGCGACGTGAACGAGCCTCGCGACGCCATCCTCGCGGCCGGCCGGTACCTCGACGCCCGCGGCGGACCGGAGGACATGGACCGGGCGCTCTACGGCTACAACAACAGCGACCACTACGTCGCCGCCGTCCAGGCCTACGCGGGTCTCATCGCCGCGGACGAGAGGGCCTTCCTGGGCTTCCACCACTGGGAGGTCCACTACCGCAGCGAGCTCGGCGACCTGTGGCTCCCGGTGGGCACCCGCAACGAGCAGCCCGTGCCGGTGGCCGACTTCCTCGCCGCCAACACCTGGTCGGCCCCGCCCGTCTGAGGTCGGGCCCGCCGGGGCTCAGGGCTGGGCGGCGGGGTGGGCGACGAGCAGGGCGGCCAGGCGGTGCCCGTCGAGGTCGATGGCCAGCCAGGCCGGATTGTCCCCCGTCTCGGCCGGCGGGGTCGTGGCGAGGAGCAGGTGCCCGGCGAGCGCCGCGTGCCCCAGCACCGGCAGGTGCTCGGGGAGCAGGAACCGCACGGCGAACTCGGCGAGCACCGGCCGGGTGAGCCGGATCGTCAGGACCACGCCGTCGTCGGTCGGCTCGAGGAAGGTGACGAGGTCCCCGATCCCCTCGATCTGGTGCACCCGCGGCAGGTCCGTCACGTCGGGCCGGTCCGCGACGTCGAGCACCACGGTCGGGAACGCAACGCCGTCCTCGCCGTAGGCGACCCCGGTCTCGAGCACGGTGATCACGTCGTCGACCTCCCCTGGAGCGGACCGAGGCGGGTGAGCACCAGCCGGTCGACGCCGAGACGCTCCACGGCGGACAGCGCGTCGTCGACCTCGCCTGCGGTCCAGGCGCTCACCTCGAAGGGACGATCGCCGGCCGCCTCCCGCGCCGCCGCCACGAGGGCGTCGGCGCGCGGGTGGTCGAGCCGCAGGTTGACCCCGTCCGCGACCCGGCCCGCCAACGCGGCGAGCGCCACGCTGTTCACGCCCACCACCACCGGCGCCCGGACGCCCTCGGCGCGGACCACGGCGATGGCCTGGGCGACGGCTGCGTGCCGGGCCGCCATCGGGCTCCGCAGCGGGATGCCGAGCCGCTCGTGCTCGCCCGCCCAGCGCGAACCGGGCGCGGCGCCGGCGCCGATCCCGAGGACGAAGCGGCCGCCGCTGATGCGCTCCACGCTCGACGCCGCGGCGGCGAGGATCCCGGGGTGCCGGTTGGCGACGTTCGCCACGAGCGACCCGAGCCCGATGGTCGAGGTCGCCGCGGCCAGCGCGCCGAGCAGGGTGAAGCACTCGAGCAGCGGGCGGTCGCCCCGGACCATCGCCCCGTCGACGTGGTCGAGCACCCAGGTGGTGGTGAACCCGTCGGCCTCGGCGGCGAGCACCGCGTCGCGCAGCGGCCCCCAGTCGTTGGTGGCCGAGCTGTACTGGACGTCGAGCGTCACCACCGGCGGCTCACACCTCGACCCGGTGCCCCACGAGCTCCTCCGACAGGGTCCAGAGGCGCGCGGCGTCGGCTGCGTCACGCGTCCAGGGTGCGTCCTCGTCGCTGATGCGGCAGTCGGCGAGGTAGGCGCCGCCGTGGCCCTCGAGCTCCGGCGCCACCGCCGCCCACACCGACGTGGCTGCGCCCTGGGGCACGGTCTTGTACTCGAGCGAGGAGCCCGACGGCGGGGTGGACGCCGCCGCCTCGGTGATCCTGGCTCGGAGCGCCTTCAGGTCGTCGCGGGTCATGTAGCGGCCGAGGTCGGTGGCGATCACGCCGGGGTGCACGGCATAGGCGTGCACCCCGCGGTCGCCGTACCGGCGCTCGAGCTCACGCGTGAACAGGATGTTGGCGGTCTTGGACTGCCCGTAGGCCGAGAACTTGTCGTACGGGCGCCGCTCGTAGTTGGGGTCGTCCCAGTCGATGCCGGCGCTGCGGTGGCCGTTCGAGCTGAGGTTCACGATCCGCGCCGGCGCGCCGGCGAGCAGCGACGGCAGCAGCAGGGCCGTGAGCAGGAAGTGGCCGAGGTGGTTGGTGCCGAACTGCAGCTCGAACCCCTCGGCGGTGCGCTCCTCCGGCGTGTACATGACGCCGGCGTTGTTGATCAGCAGGTGGACGGCCGGGTGGCGGGCCGTGACCTCGGCACCGAAGCGCCGGACGCTCTCGAGGCTCGTGAGGTCGACGACGGCGTGCTCCAGGCTCGCGTCGGGCACCTCCTCGCGGATCCGGGCGGCGGCGGCCTCACCCTTGTCGTCGCTGCGGACGGCGAGCACCACATGCGCCCCTGCGGCGGCGAGCGCCCGGGCGGTCTCGATCCCGAGCCCGGTGGACGCGCCCGTCACCACGGCGACGCGGCCGTCGAGCCGCACCCCCGCCAGCACCTCGTCGGTCGTCGTCTCGAACCCCATGGTCATCCCCTCCAACGACGGCGCCCCCCGTCGGTGCCCGCACCCTACGTGAGCGGCCTCCAGGGTGGGGACTCGTCAGCCGCCTGCAGCGAGACGGGGGACCCGGTCGTCGTCATCGCCGAGCAGCGCGGCCAGACGACGGGCGGCGGCCGCCCGGTCCAGAGAGCCCGACGCGGCCATCTCGTCGATGTCCACCCAGTCCTTCGAGCGGTTGAACATCGCCTTGAACACGGCCAGGTCCTCGGGCGCGAGCACCCGGATGGTCCGGCCGGCGAAGGGCACCGGCCGACACCGGCCGGCCACCTCCAGATGGAACGGGTCGACGGCGAAGAACAGGTCGACCGGCGTGTCGTCCCACCAGAGACGGACCTGTCCGTCCGACTGCACCGCCCGGCGGTCGGCGGCCCGATGCCGGATCCCGTCGGGGAGCGCTCCGAACACCCCATCCACCTGCTCGGTGGCGACGAAGACGTTCACGTCCACACCCCGGGTGCCGCGTGGCTCCTCGGTCGCATACGCCAGGGCCAACGCGCCGCCGAAGGCCCAGTCGATCCGTGCGAGGTCGAGCGCCTCGGCGATCGCCACGATCCGCTCGACGAGCGTCGTCATCGCTGCACCCGTGCGAGCGGGCGCGGGCGGTACGGGAGCGCCTCGGCGAGGGTCAGCGCCTCCACGAGGCGGCGGCCCTGGACCTCGGGATCGAGGCGGCGGACGTAACGGATGTCGAACCCGATGGCGTCGATGATCCGGCCGGCGGTCTCGATCGACGGCTGTCGACGACCGCACTCGTAGGCGCTCAGCACCGTGGAGGGGATCCCGACCCGCGCCGCCACCTCGGCCTGGGTCAGCCCGGCACGGAGCCGGAGCTCACGGAGCGTCTTCCCGGACAGGATCGCCTCTGCGGCCATGCGACGCATGGTATGGCCGACTGAGCGGATCCGCTCAGTCGCTCACGCCGGCTACAACGACCCCGGCTACAAGGGGTGCTGGCCTGCGGTCACCGGGATCTCGACCCCCGTGATGGCGCGGGACCGGTCCGTGGAGAGGAACAGGACCGCCTCGGCGATGTCCTCGGGATCGACGTGACGGCGGAGCGCCGCCGTGGCCGCGAACCGGGCCGACACCTCCTCGAGGGACTCCCCGGAGCGCTCGGCCACCGAGGCGAACAGGGCGTCGAGGTTGTCGCCCGTCGTGTACCCGGGCGTCACCACGTTCACCCGGATCCCCGTCGGCCCGAGCTCCTTCGCCAACGTCTTCGACGCCGTGGACGCCGCCTCCTTGGTGGCGGTGTAGGCGGCCTGGCGGGGCGGGAGCGAGTGGGTGCCGAACGTGCTCACGTGGACGATCGCACCGCCACCCCGTGCCGCCATGGACCGGGCCGCCGCCCGGCTGACCTCCATGGTCCCGATCACGTTGACCTCGAACGCCCGGCGCCACACGTCCCAGTCGGCGCGGTCCACGGGCGTCATGCCGCCGCCGGCGGTGGCGACGGTGACCAGCGCGTCCACCCCGCCGAGGCGGGCCACCGCAGCGTCGACCAGCGCCACGCACGAACCCGTGTCCCCGAGATCGGCCACCACCGGCTCGACCCGGCGGCCCGTGGCTGCGGCGACCTCGGCGGCGAGCGCCTGCAACGGTTCGGCGCGTCGGGCGGCGACCACGACGTCGGCGCCCGCGCGGGCGTAGGCCAGCGCGCACGCGCGGCCGATCCCCGGCCCGGCGCCCACGACGAGCGCGACCCGCCCCTGCAGTTCCCGTGCGTGCGTCCCGGCGTCCATGGCCCGATGGTCGCGCCCCGGCCACCGCTCAGACGATGCGGGTGTCGTGGTCGCCCCAGTAGCGGTCGCGCAGCAGGCGCTTGTAGAGCTTGCCGGTCTCGTGCCGGGGCAGCTCGGCCTCGAAGTCGACCGAGCGCGGGCACTTGTACCCGGCCAGGCGTTCGCGGCAGAAGGCGAGCAGCTCGGCCTCGAGCTCCGGCCCCGCCGCGGCCGGGTCGACCGGCTGGACGACGGCCTTCACCTGCTCGCCCATCTCCTCGTCGGGGATCCCGAACACGGCGACGTCGGCCACCGCCGGGTGCAGGACGAGGACGTCCTCGGCCTCCTGCGGGTAGATGTTCACCCCACCCGAGATGATCATGAACGCCTTGCGGTCCGAGAGGTAGAGGTAGCCGTCCTCGTCGAGCCGGCCGATGTCGCCCATCGTGTGCCAGCCACGGGGGTGCCGGGCCTCGGCGGTCTTCCCGGGGTCGTTGTGGTAGCTGAAGTCCGCATGGGCGGCCTCGAACCACACCTGGCCCACCTCGCCCACGGGCAGCTCCTCCCCCGCGTCGTCGCAGATGTGGATGGTGCAGCCGGCGCCCCGACCCACCGAGCCGGGGTGCTCGAGCCACTCGGCGCTCGTGATCCACGTGTTCCCGCAGTTCTCCGACCCGGCGTAGAACTCGTCGAGGATCGGGCCCCACCACTCGATCATCCGGCGCTTGACCTCCACCGGGCAGGGGGCGGCGGCGTGCAGGACGTTGCGCAGGGACGACACGTCGGCCTGCTCCCGCACGTGGTCCGGGAGCTTCAGCAGGCGCACGAACATGGTGGGCACCATCTGCGTGCGGTCGATGCGGTGCTCCTCGACCGCAGCCAGGAACGCCGCCGGGTCGAAGCGCTCCATCTCGTAGACCGTCCCGCCGAAGCGCTGCACCAGCAGGCAGGAGGCGAGCGGCGCGGCGTGGTAGTGCGGCGCCGGCGAGAGGTACCGGGTCTCGGGCGAATAGCCGGCCCGGTTCACGGCGGTCTGCGGGTTGAGCTCGTCGACGCGCCGGTCCGGCAGGGGGAACAGGATCCCCTTCGGTCGTCCCGTGGTGCCCGACGAGTAGTACATCGCCGCACCCTCGGGCTCCTCCGCGAGCGGCACGGGCGACGACGCGGCGAGCGCGTCCTCGTAGGACGGCCAGCCGTCGGCGGTCCCGCCCGCCATCAGCGGGAGCTCCACGCGCAGCGGCGCCACCACGTGGGCCAGGGCCGCGGTGGCCACGAGGGACCGGGCGCCGCAGTCGGCGAGGATGAACGCCACCTCCGGGGTGGTGAGGTGCCAGTTGATCGGCGTGAGGTAGAGGCCGGAGCGCATGGCCGCCCACGCCACCTCGTGGTACTCGGGCGAGTTGTGCAGCAGGGCCGCCACGTGGTCACCCCGACGGAGGCCCCGGTCCCACCAGAACCGG
>JBEIGA010000121.1:0-11649 GCA_040382135.1 Acidimicrobiales bacterium | reverse complement strand
GGCGGCGGATGGCGTCCTTCATCCGGTCGACGAAGGTGAAGTGGCCGTCCTCGCCCACGACGAACGCGTCGCCGGTGTGGAACCAGCCGTTGCGCCACGCCTCGGCGGTCTGCTCGGGCATCCCGTGGTAGCCCGCGTTGAGCGCCCACGGCTCGGCGGTGCGCACGACCATCTCGCCGACGGTGCCGTCGGGGACGGGCTCGTCGTCGGCGTCGACGAGGCGCACCTCGGGCCACGGGTAGTCGGGCCGATGGGTGCCGCAGGTCTGCCACGGGCCGTGGTCCCAGCCCGTGGTGACGGTGGCGCCCACCTCGGTCATGCCGTAGCAGGTGGCGACCTTGACGCCGAAGCGCTCCTTGAACTCCTCCATCTGGGGGATCATCGGGCCGATGATCACGCCCCGCAGGGGGTTGTCCGCATCGTCGGCCTTCGGCGGCTGTGACCACAGGAACGCCGTCATCGGGCCCACCAGCCCCGAGGCGACGCACCCGTAACGGCGCACGTCGTCCCAGAACGTGGTGCCGGACCACTTCTCCCGCCACACGAACGTGGCCCCCTGCACCAGGCAGTAGTTGAGGCAGCAGCGGCCGCTGTTGTGCACCACCGGCGTGGGGCAGAACAGGGCCTCGCCGGCGTGGACCGTGTCCTCGGGGACCCACGACCAGAACTGGTACACGTTCGCCCAGGGAACCCGCACCGGCTTCGACGGCCCGGTCGTGCCCGACGTGAACATGAGCGCGGCGATGTCGCGGTACACCGGCCCTTCGACGTCGGTGGCCGGCTCGACGCCCGCCAGGAAGTCGTCGTGGTCGGTCAGGTGCACGACCCGCACGCCGGGCAGCGGGTCGAGCCCGTCGAGCCGTTCGACGAGCGACGGGTGGACGAGCAGCGTCGTGGCGTCGCTGCGCACCACGGCGTCGTGGAGGAACGTGCCGACGAGCGCCGGGTACAGCGGCACCTCCCCGGCGCGCAGCCAGGCGAGGCCGATCCACACCGCGTGGGCGTGGCCCCCGTTGGGCAGGAGCGTGGCGACGTGCTCGCCCTCGGCCACGCCGAGCGCCCGGAGCTTCGCGGCGTAGCGACGGCAGCGTGCGTCGAGCTCGGCGTAGGTGAGCGCCTCGCCGTCGACCTCGACGGTGGCGAGGCGGTCCGGCGCCTCCGCCGCCCAGCGGGCCAGGGCGTGGGGTGCGAGGTGGTCCTGCGGGATGCCGGTCATGCGAGCCTCGCGGTCAGGGAGGGGACGTCCGCCTCGGCGGCCAGGCGGTCGAGCTCGGCCACCACCCCCTCCGACAGGGGGATGCCGTCGGCGAGGCGGGCCAGCTTCGTGTGGTGCTCGCGCTCGCCCGGGACCATGACCCGCTCCACGCCGTCGGCGGGCTCGGAGCCCCGGATCTCGGCCACCAGCTCGTCGACGCGGGCGGCGAACTCGCCCGGCGGCAGGAACCGGGCGGGGTCGATCACCAGGAAGGTGGCGCCCTTGGCCACCCGGGAGCCACCGTGGGCGGGGGAGGCGGTGTGCTCGGCGGTGCCGAAGCAGCTGTCGGCGAGCACCCCGGCCATCAGCTCCACGAGCAGGCCGAGCCCGAACCCCTTGTGCCCGCCGAGCCACTGCAGGTGGTTGACCGAGGCGGCGGCGGTGTCGGTGGTGGGTCGGCCCCGCTCGTCGTTCGCCCAACCCTCGGGGATGGTGGCGTCGCCGCGCTTCTTCGCCAGCAGGACCCGGTTGCCGGCCACGGTCGTGGTGGCCACGTCGAAGACGATCGCCGGCGGCGTCGCCGTCGGGATCGCATAGGACATCGGGTTGGTCGAGAACAGCGGCGTGACGCCCCCGAAGGGCGGCACGATGGTCGGCCCGTTCTGGAAGGCGAACGCCACGAACCCGGCCCGCGCCGCGCGCTCGGTGTACCAGCCGAGCGCGCCGAGGTGGGTGGTCTCGCGGAGCGCGACCGCGGCGATGCCGTGCACCCCGGCACGCTCGACCGCGAGGTCGACGGCCTGCCGCGCCCCGACCTGGCCGAAGCCGAGGCCGCCGTCGAGCAGCACGGTGGCCCCGCCGTCGCGCAGGACGGCGACCTCGGCCGGGCTGACGATCAGTCCTTCGCCGAGGCGGGCGCAGTACAGCGCGGCGAGGTTCGCCCCGTGCGAGTCGATGCCGCGCAGGTCGGCATCGACGAGCTGCACCGCGACCTCGGCCGCGTCGGCGGCATCGACCCCCCTCGCCACGAGCAGGTCCGCAAGGAACCCCTCGAGCACCGGCGCCGGGACGCTCATACGGGCACGTCCCCCTCGATCGTGATGCGGTGCAGCGTGCGCTCGGCGCCCGCGGTGTCGCCGACGACGGCGTGCTGGGTGCAGCGGTTGTCCCAGATCAGCAGGTCGCCCACCTGCCACTTGTGGCGCCAGGTCAGCTCCGGCCGGGAGGCCCAGCCGTAGAGGTAGGTCAGCAGGGGCTGCGACTCCGCCTCGGTCCAGCCCTCGAAGTGCTTGACGTAGTTGTCGTTGACGAACAGCCCCTTGCGGCCGGTCTCGGGGTGGGTCCGCACCACCGGGTGGCTCGACCGGACCCGCTCCTGCTCCACCCCGGCCTGGGCCGCGAGCTCCGTGCCGTAGTGCACCGCCCGGAGGCCGTCGAGCGTGGCCTTGAGCCCATCGGAGAGCGTCTCGTACGCCAGGTACTGGTTGGCGAACATGGTGTCGCCGCCGTAGGGCGGGATCACCCGGGCGAGCAGGAAGCTGGCGGCGGGCGGCGCCGGCTGGTGGGTGGTGTCGGCGTGCCAGGTCGTGGTGACGGGGTTCGGGTCGTAGATCCGCATGATCCCCGGGTACCCCTCGATGGAGGGCACGTACGGGTGCACGAGGACGTTGCCCCACCGCCGCACGAACTCGAGCTGCCCGTCGGGGGTGAGCCCGCCCTGACCGCGGATGCAGATCACCAGGTGCTCGAGCAGGGCGGCCCGCAGCTCGGCGACGGTGGCGTCGTCGAAGCCCGCGGCGAGGTCGATGTCGGTGACGTAGGCGCCCAGCGCACCCGCCTGTCGTTCGACGTGCATGTCAGGCCCCCTGACCGGGCTCGGGCTCGTCCGGCAGCCGGTGCGAGGGCCGGTCGTCCTCGTGCGGCTGCCGTCCGGTGCGGAACGGGGAGAGGGGCGCGTCGACCATCAGGAACCGGTCGAAGCGGGTCTGGAGCTCCCGGGTGGTGGAGCGCAGCGCGGCGAGCGCCGCATCGGTGCGCTCGGCCTTCTCGAGCTCGGCCCACTGCTCCCAGCTCGGGACCGCCCACAGGAGGATGACCTCGGCGTCGTCGCACATGGCGGTGACGAAGGCGCCGGCGAGCTCCCAGCCGAAGCGGGCGTACTGCACGACGGCCCGTTCCCGCACCAGGTGGTCCACGTAGTGCCAGGCGGTGCCGGGCGCCACGGCGATGAGCTCGTGGGCGTAGCACTCGCCCCGGACACCGTCGGCGCAGAGCTCCTCGATGGTGCGGGTCCACTCCGCGGGGACCAGCAGGCGGTCGGTGCCGCTGCTGCGCCACTGGGCCGCCCGCTTCCACCACGCAGCGAGGGCCGGGTCCTGCAGGCCGGCGTGGTTGAACTCGTGGCGGAACGAGGTGGCCATGCCGTCGAAGCCGTCCTCCTCCCACATGTTGATCACCTCGGGCCAGCGCCGGGTGCTGCCCACGGTGCCCCACACGCCGTAGCAGAGCTGGTGCCGCTCCTTCTGGGCGATCGGCGACCAGTTGGCCGTCATGTGGTGCATGTAGTGGGGCCGGTTCGGGCCGATGATGTCGATGAACTCGTGGATGTAGAGCTTGTCGTTGCTCACGACGCCGTCCCCTCCAGACCCTGCCAGTTCGCCTCGCGCTTCTCGGCGAAGGCACGGGGGCCCTCCTCCTGGTCGGGATGGCCCCACATGGACACGAGGTGCTGGGCACCGATCCGGCACGCATCGGTGAGGCCGTGCTCGAGGGCGGCCCAGAGCGCCTTCTTGGTCGCGGCCATGGCCGCCGGCGAGTTCCTGGCGATCGTCTCGCCGATCTCCTGCGCCCGCTCCCGGAGCCGCTCGGGCGGGTCGACGATCTCGGAGATCATCCCGAGCTCGTAGGCGCGCTGGGCCCCCATGCGCTCGTACCGACCCATGAACGCCATCCGCATGACGGCCTCGACCGGCATCTTGCGGATGAGGCCGATCGCCTCGATCGCCACCACCTGGCCGATGGAGACGTGGGGATCGAAGAACTGGGCGTCGCTCGCCGCGATCACGATGTCGGCGTCCGCCACCCAGTGGAAACCACCGCCGCAGCAGATGCCGTTCACCGCGGTGATCACGGGCTTCCACACCTGCTGGTGCCAGGCGGTGAAGTGGACGTCGAAGTTCTCCATGCTGTCGCGGTAGCGCTGCATGCCGATGCCGTCCGACGCGATCTCGGACACGTCGACGCCGGTCTGGAACGCCCGGCCGTTGCCGGTGTGGACGATGACCCGCACCTCCGGGTCACGGTCGAGCTCGAGCCACGCGTCGGCGAACTCGTCGCGCATGTGGGCGCTCATGGCGTTGAGCTGCTCGGGCCGGTTGTTGATCAGCCAGCCCACGTGCCCGTGGCGCTCGACGATCAGGGTGTCGTAGCCGCCGTAGCCGCTCACGATCGGGGGACCTCCTGCCATGGGGCGTCGTGGTACGGATCCGGCTCGCGGGGCAGCCCCAGCACCCGCTCGCCCAGGATGTTCTTGTTGACCTCGGTGGTCCCGCCCTCGATGGTGTTGGCCCGGCTGCGGAGCATGCCGGCGACCTCCCACGGCAGGGACTCGGCGTAGGAGCCCTGGTCCTCGTAGGCCAGGGCCGCCGGACCGAGGAGGTCGGCGGCGAGCAGCTGGATGCGCTGGTTCAGCTTCCCCTGCAGCACCTTGCCGATCGACGCGGCGGGCCCGGGCGTGCCGCCGGCCTTGACCGTGGCCCGCACCCGGGCGTTGGTCCAGGCACGGATCTGCTCCTCGCTCCAGACCTCCATCACCGCCTGGCGGACGGTGGGGTCCTCCCAGGCGCCGGTGCGCCGAGCGAGGGCGACCAGCTTGTCGGCTCCGGACCCGCCGATGCGGTCGACGCCGCCCGAGCCGGCGCCCGCCACCATCTGGCGCTCACCCGCGAGGGTCGACGTGGAGACCCGCCAGCCGTCGTGCACGGCACCCACGCGGCAGAAGTCCGGGACGCGCACCCCGTCGAGGAAGGTCTCGTTGAAGTCCACCTCGCCGCCGATGTGGCGGAGCTCCCGGACCTCGACCCCCGGCAGGCGCAGGTCGACCAGGAAGTACGTGATCCCCTGACGCTTGGGAACCGTCGGATCCGTGCGGGCGATGCAGATGCCCCAGTCCGACAGGTGTGCCCAGGTGGACCAGACCTTCTGCCCGGTGAGGATCCACTCGTCGCCGTCACGCTCCGCCCGGCAGGCGAGCGACGCGAGGTCGGAGCCGGCCCCGGGCTCCGAGAAGAGCTGGCACCACGTCTCCTCGTTGCGCACGAGGGGCGGGAGGAACCGGAGGCGCTGCTCCTCGGTGCCGTGGGCGAACAGGGCGGGGGCGGCGTTGTTGAGCCCGAGCGGGTTGAGACGGCCGAGGTTGAAGAGCGCGAGCTCGGTCTCGACCAGGCGGGCCTGGGCGGGGGAGAGGTCGAGGCCGCCGTAGGGCACCGGCCACGTGGGCACGGCGAGGCCGGCGTCGGCGAAGACGGGGTACCAGGCCTCGTAGACGGCACGGGGCCGGACCTTGCGGATGGCGGAGCGACCGCCCTGCGCCGCGGCCTCCCGCCAGGCGACCGGGACGTTGGCCCCGACCCAGGCGCGGACGGCGGCGACGAGGTCGGCGTCGGGGGTGCTCCGGTC
The DNA here is from genome assembly GCA_040382135.1 of Acidimicrobiales bacterium. Lineage (GTDB taxonomy): Bacteria > Actinomycetota > Acidimicrobiia > Acidimicrobiales > JBEIGA01 > JBEIGA01. The sequence continues at coordinate 5,777 of JBEIGA010000121.1, read as the reverse complement.
GACGGCGAGCCGGGTGACGGGTGTGGCGGTGTCGGTCATCGTCCCTCGAAGTGCGGGTCGCGCTGTTCTCGCCGGGCGGTGCCGGCCTCTCGGAAGTCCTCGCTGCGGGAGGAGAGCTCCATCGCGAAGGACTCCTCGTGCAGGTGCTGCTCGATGTCGAGCCCGAGCCCGCGGTGGAGCAGCCACTTGGTGAGCCCGAGCGCCACGGTCGGGCCGGCGGCCAGACGCGCCACCAGCGCGGCAGCCGCCGCATCGAGGTCGTCGGCGGGCACCGCCTCGTGGACCATGCCCCATGCGGCGGCCTCGGCCCCGCTCACCTCGCGACCCAGCATCAGCACCTCCCGCGCCCGGGCGAGCCCGGCGAGGCGCGGGAGGAGCCAGGTGGCGCCGGAGTCCGGGGTGAACCCGGAGCCGACGAAGGGCGCCTTGATGCGGGCGTCGTTGGCGACGACGGCGAAGTCGGCGGCGAGCAGCAGCTGCATGCCCAGCCCGTAGGCGTAGCCGCGCGCAGCGACCACGATGGGCACCTGGGTGCGCAGCATCACGGGGATGAGCCGGTTGACGAGCACGGGCATGCGGCGCTGGATCGACCCGACCCGCGGGCGGTTGCCGCCCCCGGCCCGGGTGCCGAGGTCGAAACCGGAGCAGAAGTGGTCGCCGACGGCGTCGAGCAGGATCACGCGCACCGACTCGTCGGTGGCGGCGGCGTCGATCAGGTCGGTGAGCCCCAGCACGATCGGGTCGGTGAGGGCGTTGCGCCGTTCGGGGCGGTCGATGCTGAGGTGGAGGACCGGCCCCTCCTGCGCGATGCGGAGGCCCTCGACGGCGTCGGGCGCCGGCCTCACACGCCACCCCGCTCGATGAAGCGGGCGGCCAGCGCGTCGAGCGCCTCCTGGCAGGTGGTGGCACCGCCGGGCGGGTCGGGGAGGCGGACCGGGCCGTGCTCACGGCTCGGGAGGATGATCGTGGCCGAGCCCGGCGTGGTGATCTCGCCGCGCTGGTTCTCGCCCCACACCTCGAGGTGCACCACCGGGCGGTCCTCCTCGAGCTCCTCGCCGACGACCCTGCCCTTCATCCAGTGGGTGTCGCCGACGTAGTTGAACTTGCGGAACTCACTGCTGATGCGCCAAAGCCAGGCGTCATCGCCCATCCAGTCGGTGCAGAGGTGGATCAGCCACGTCTCGCGCATGCGGCCGTAGTCGTAGATCGACGGGTTGCCGGCGCGGCGTGCCCAGTCCTGGTCCCAGTGGACCCGCTGCTGGACGTCGGGGATGTTGAGGTCGTCCGGCCGGAAGAAACGGGGCTGACGCATCCGCTGGTCGTAGCCGAGCCGCAGCGCCTTCACCCCGTACAGCCCCATGCCCTGGCCGGTGTGCCACACCACCATGTCGGTGACCCGGAGCGGGCCCTTCACGATGGGACCGACCTCGTCGCCGATCTCGACGTCCTCCCACCACCGGGGCTCCGCGCCGCGCCGGCGCTCCCGCTCGTGGGCGTAGACCTCGTCGATGGCGGCGAGCTCCTCGGCCGTGTAGGGACGGAGCTCGACGTCCTTGTACTTGCCCCGGGCCTCGGCCTTCTCCCGCTCGGCACGGATCATCAGCCGGTACTGGGCCGACAGGACCTCGGCGGCCGACGCGAACACCTCGGCCGTCCACTCGTGGATGGCACGGGCGGCGAACTCGCTCCGCTTGTCGAGGGCCGCCACGAGCGCGTTGCGCCGGGTGACCTGCGTCCCCGGCCGCAGGGGACGCCACCACTCCCGCGCGCTGCCGGAGAAGAACGCGTGGACCCCGCCGAGGGGGTCGCCCTTCAGCAGCGCCTTCGTCTCGGGGTCGAGGTGCTGGACCTCGTTCTCGCCGATGAGGGTGTCGCCGCCGACGAGGTGGGGCGGCGCGATCGGGCCGCCCCAGACGCTCCGCGCCGCGTACTCCGGCTCGCACCACAGCGGGTTGTCGTCGCCGTAGGACTCGGCCACGTGGCGGAAGGCGTCCTCGTTCGGCACGCGGTAGTGCGGCGGTTGCGGGTGCGGCTGGGGCACACCGATGCGCGCCCGCAACGCCGCCAGCCCCTCGTCGGTGATCCTCGGTGTTCCCCCGTCGTGCGCCACGGTCGTCCACCCTAGCCAACGCCCCCGACCGGGGGGCGACTCGCGATATACAGTTTCACCCCTGGCGTTCCCGCGTACCCTTCTGCTATGCGCTGTCCCACGTGCCCCGACGTCAAGCTCGAGATGACCTTCCGAGACGGCGTCGAGATCGACTACTGCCCCGACTGCCGCGGCATCTGGCTCGACCGCGGCGAGCTCGAGAAGCTCCTCGACCGCGCGGCCGGCGAGCCGATCACCACCCCGCCCCGGGAGCGACGGGACGAGCGGCCCCGCTACGAGGAGCCCCGGCGCGACGACCGTCCCCGCTACGACGACCGGCCCCGCTACGACGACGACTACTACAAGAAGAAGAAGCGCAAGTCGTTCCTCGACGAGATCTTCGACTTCTGATCGGCCGTCCGTGGACCACGAGCACCACCACCCGGACCTGCACCGACTGGCCGAGGCGGCCATCGAGGCCGAGTTCGAGACCGGCCGCCGGGAGCCCACCCGGAAGCTGGCGGTCCGTCACGTGGTCATGCGCCTCGTGCGCATCGTCGTGTCGTTCTTCATCCTGATCACCGGGTTCGCCATGCTGGTGCTGCCGGGGCCCGGCCTGGCGCTGATCGCCGTGGCGCTCCTGCTGCTCTCCCGGGACTTCGTGTGGGCGGAGCGCCTCCTCCGCAAGGTGACCGACCGGCTCCCCGAGGGCGTGCAGCCGGAGAACCTCGGCAAGGGCAAGCTCGCCGGGGCGATCGCCTTCGGCCTGGGGACGTCGGTCGCCGCCTGGTGGTTCTTCGCCTGAGCGGACCCGGCCCAGCCGGGTGACGGTCAGCCGAGCAGGTCGGGGAGCGCCGCCGACTGGGCCCGTGCCGTCTCAGCCAACGTGTTGCGGTGGGCGTCGAGCGCGGCCCGCAACGACGGATCCGCCGTGGCGAGGATGCGGACCGCGTACAGGCCCGCGTTGCGGGCACCGTCGACCGCCATCGTCGCCACCGGCACCCCGCCGGGCATCTGGGCGATGGAGAGCAGCGCGTCGAGTCCCTGCAGCTTGGTGATCGCCACGGGGACGCCGATCACCGGGAGGCTCGTGGCCGAGGCGAGCATGCCGGGGAGGTGGGCGGCACCGCCCGCTCCGGCCACGATGACGGCGAGCCCACGCTCCGCCGCCGACCGGGCGTACTCGAGCATGTCGAAGGGCGTGCGGTGCGCCGAGACCACCCGGACCTCGTGGGCCACGCCGAACTCGGCGAGGACCTCCACCGCGGGACGCATCGTGGGCAGGTCGGAACTGCTGCCCATCACCACCCCGACCAACGGCCCCTCATCCATGGCGCAACCTCCCCATCCTCGTCCCGATCATGGTCGGCCCGGCTCATGATCGTCCGGCCCATGATCGACCGCACCGGGGCCCACGACGGAGCCCAGGGCCGCCGAGGCAGCGAGCGCGAGCGATCGCGCCGTGGCGAGGTCCGGGGCCAGCGTGGTGACGTGCCCGAGCTTCCGCCCGGGCCGCGGGGTCTTGTCGTAGACGTGCACGTCGACGTCGCCGAGCGCGAGCGCGGCCGCGACGCGGTCGCGCGGGTCGAGCGGCGGGTCGCCGGCGATGAGGTTCGCCATGGCTGCCGCCGGGACGACGGGCTCGGGGCTGCCGAGGGGCCAGTCGACGACGGCGCGCAGGTGGTTCTCGAACTGCGACGTGCGGCAGGTGTCGATCGTGAGGTGACCACTGTTGTGCGGACGGGGCGCCAGCTCGTTGACCAGGACCCGGCCATCGACCACGAACAGCTCCACGGCCAGCACCCCGACGGCGCCCGCCAGATCGGCGACGCCGAGCGCGACGGCCTCGGCCTCGGCCGCGAGCGAGGGCGACACGTCGGCCGGCAGCAGCACCTCGTGGCAGATCCCGTCCACCTGCCGGGTCTCGACGCACGGGTAGACGACGGAACCGCCGGACGGCCGCCGGGCCACCAGCACGGCCAGCTCACGGTCGAGCCGGAGCCGGGGCTCGACCACCGCCGGGACACCCTCGGGCAGCGAGCCCAACACCACGACCGCGGCGTCGGGGCCTTCGACCACCCAGACGCCCTTGCCGTCGTAGCCGTCGCGCGCCGCCTTCAGGACCACCGGCCAGCCGCCGTGGGCGGCGGCGAACGCCGCGACCTCGGCGACGTCACGCACCTCGGCGAACGCCGGCGTCGGCAACCCCGCGTCGACCAGCGCGTGCCGCAGGCGGAGCTTGTCGGTCAGACCGAGCGGCCCGGAACCGGGACGCACGACCACACCCGCGTCCTCGAGCCCGCGCACCACCTCGACGGGGACCCGCTCGTGGTCGAACGTGACGACGTCGCACCCCTCGGCGAACGCCAGCACGGTGGCGAGGTCGTCGGTGTCCCCACGCACCACGGCGACCACACCGTCGGCGCCCTCGTCGCGATCGGCGGCCAGGACCCGTAGCCGGATGCCGAGGCCGACCGCCGGCGGGGCGAGCATCCGGGCGAGTTGACCCCCGCCGACGATCCCGACGGTGGGTCGCACCCGAGCACCCGCACCAGCGTCCACGGGCGCCGAACCTACTGCGAGTGGCGGCTACCGAGGGGCCGGGTCGCCTTCGGGCCCAGCGGAGAAGTGGTCCGGGCGACTGACCCACGTCTCCGAGACGAGCATGACGCCCGGCCGATCCGCCAGGAGCACTCGGACGGCCTCGACGACCCCGGCCGCCGAGTCCTCCGGCACCACGGTGAACAGGAGGCTCTGACCGTCGGCGTCGTTGTAGAGCATGCGGCCCTCGTGGAACCCGCCGTGGCCGAGCCCCGAGACGTTCGAGAGCAGGGTGAACCCGGCGGCACCCGCGCCGGTCACCAAGCGCTCCACCAGGGCGGCGTCGCGGGTCTCCACCACGACCTCGACCCGCACCCTCCTCGTCAGTCCCCGAAACGGCATCACGCCTCCTCACCCAGGTCCAGATCCTCGCTCAGATCGAGGGCCCACGTGCCGCCCGGCATCCGCTCGTACCAGGGCTCGCCGACCCGCTCGCGGCCGATGAGCGAGATCCAGCCGTGTGCGACCAACCGGGCGACGTTCGGGTTGCGAGCCAGCACCTCGTCGATCCGTGCGAGCGGCGCTTCGACCGCCACCAACAACCGCAACGGCTCGTGGACCAGGCGCCGACCGTCGCTCACCGACTCGACCGGGAGACCGAGGCGCACATCCCCGCCCGGCCCCTCGAGCACGGCGGCACCGGCCACCACGTTGTGCCGCGTCTTGCTGCCGGCGCCGAGCACCTCCGGGTCGGTGACCGAGAAGTAGTACTGGCTGTTGATCCACTGGGCCACGACCATGGGGCCGGTCAGGATGGCCTCGAGGATCCTGCCTTCGGGATCGAGCGCCGGCTCGTAGGAGTGGAGGAACGCCCGGCGCCCGAGGTCGACGCCTCGGGACGACCGCCGCGGGGCGACGAGCAGGGCTGCGTTACCGGCGAGACCCCACTCGGGCACGACCTGACCCCAGTCCACGGCCCGGCGGGCGACGGCGGCCTGGGCAGACCGGCGGTTCCCGCTGACGGCAGGGAGCGTCGGCAGGCGTTCGGCGGCGAGCGCCGAGCCGGCTCGTACGAGGTCGGCCTCCAGCGCACGGAGGTCGTGGTGGTGTGACGCGGGGATACGGTCGCGGTCGAGGATGCTGATGC
>JBEIGA010000120.1:0-11723 GCA_040382135.1 Acidimicrobiales bacterium | reverse complement strand
CCGCCGACGAGGCGGCCGCCTGGCGCGGCGCGGTCGGACCCCGAGCACCGGACCCGATGCTGCAGGACCTGCTCGAGCTGCGCCGCCGGGAGCTCGACCTCGACGCCGAGACCACGCCTCCGGCGGGCTGGAGGCCGCCGTGGACGCGGGCGGCTGCGGCGGTGCTCGTGGTCGTGTTCGCGGTCGAGGTGGCGGTCGACGCCGTGGGCGACGCCGACCGGTTGGTCGATCTGGGCGCCTACGTCCCCGGCGGCTCCCCGCTCCGCGCGCTGAGCGCCATGGTGCTGCACGCCGACCTGGTCCACCTCGCCGCGAACCTCCTGGTGCTGCTGCTGTTCGGCCGCCTCGTCGAGTGGCGCATCGGCCGGGCGCGGACGACCGTCGTCGCCGTGCTCTCCGGCGTCCTCGGCTTCCTGCTCCCGTACTGGCTCGGCCTGATGCCCGCCGACACCGTCGCCGTCGGCGCGTCAGGGGCACTGCTCGGCATCGTGGGTGCGGCCTTCGCCGGTGGCGTCCGGCGGATCCGCAGCGGTCGCGCCGGCGGGGCGGAGCGATCCGAGGCCGTGCTGCTCGGCGCCGTCGTGGTGCTCGAGCTCGCCCTCGACCTCACCCTGCCCTCGGTCTTCACCGCCGGTCACGCCGCCGGCGTCGTGGTGGGCGCCCTCGTCGGCTGGCTCCTCACCCCCACGGTTCAGGGACCGGGGCGGAAACCGTAGGCGTGGTCGGGGAACAGGCGCAGCACCAGGCGTCGGTCCCGGATCATGGCGGCGTCGTAGTCGTCCCAGTCCGGGTGGGGCTCGCCGCGGATCGCCTCGTAGACGCGGCGGAGCTCGAGGCACGCGGCGTCGCCGGGCTCGGCGGCCACGGCCGACAGCTCGGCGGTGCCGTCGACCACGACGTAGGACCAGAAGTCGCTGCTGGTGACGTGCATGGAGACCCGGGGGTCGCGCCGGACGTTGCGGGTCTTGGCCCGGTCGTCGGTGACCGAGATGCGGGCGGCGCCGGCCAGCCACGCGTAGGAGATGTTCGACGCCTGCGGGCGGCCGTTGCCCCGGATGGTGAGCAGCACCCCGGCGTGGCGCGGTGCCAGGTACTCGATCGCCTGTTCCAGGTCCATGGGCCCTCCCGTCAGCCCCGGTACGGACGACCGGGCGAGGCACCCGCAGCATCGCGCCGGTTGGCGGCGAGCGCGGCGAGCACCTCGAAGATCGTGCGGTGCGCCGAGTTCACGGTGACGTCGGCGTGGTCGTACGCCGGGGCGACCTCGCACACGTCCATGCCCACGAGGGGCACCGACCGGGCGATGCGGCGCACGGCGAGGAGGAGCTCCCGCGCGGAGAGCCCGCCGGGTTCGGGGGTGCCGGTGCCAGGGGCGAACGCCGGGTCGAGGCAGTCGATGTCCACCGAGAGGTAGACGGCGTCGCAGCCGTCGGTCGCCAGCCGGATCGCCTCGTCCACCACGGGCACGATCCCGCGCTCCACGACCTCGTCCATCAGGAACCAGCGCATGCCGACGTCGGCCATCCAGTCCCACACGTCCTCGCCGGGCCAGTAGCTGCGCAGACCGATCTGGACGAAGCGGTCGGGACGCACCGCCCCCGAGTCCACGAGGCGGCGCATCGGCGTGCCGTGCGAGGTCATGGTGCCCTCGATGGTGTCGGCGGTGTCGGCGTGGGCGTCGAAGTGGATCACGCCGATCCGGCCGTACCCGACGTGATCGGCCACCGCGGTGACCGCGGGCCACACCACCGTGTGGTCGCCGCCGATGGTGACGGGGACGATGCCGCGACGGGCGACCTCGTGCACCTTCGCCCGGATGTTGGCGAGGGAGCGGTCGACCTGGGCGTGGGGGCACCAGGCGTCGCCGGTGTCGACCACGTGGAGCCAGTCGAAGATCTCGACCGCGTGGGTGAGGTGGTAGCCACCGGTCTCGTAGGACTGCGACCGCAGGGCGCGCGGCCCGAACCGGGCGCCGGGGCGGTTGGTCACCCCGAGATCGAACGGCGCACCGACGATCGCGACGTCGGGCCGCCACTGGTCGAGATCCGCAGGATCGGGGACGAAGGGCCGCATGCCGAACGTGGCCACCGAGCGCAGCTCGAGCTGCTCCTGCAGGTGCTCGTCGACGGCGGGGCGTTCCGGGAGATCCTCGGCCATGGCTCCATGCTGCCCCGCCGCCGCGTGATCCGCTCCCCTCCCCTTCTGGGATCATGGCGTGGTGAGCAACGCGACGATCACCCACCTCGGCGATCTGCCCTCGATCGCCGGCCACCTCCACGGCGAGGTGCTCCGCGCGTTCGACGCGTTCCTCGAGCAGTTCCGCGCCATCAGCCGGCGAGCGGCACGGCGCTGGGGTGACGGGGACTGGGCCGGGCACCAGTGGGACAGCCGGGAGCGGCTCCAGTCCCACCGGCGCCAGGTGGAGCGGGCGGTGCTCGTCGCCGAGCCCACGGTGCGCCAACTGCCGGCCGACGCGGCCCGCGCCGTCTGGATCGACGTCCGCCACCGCTTCGCCCGGACCATCGCCCAGCGACCCGACAGCGAGCTCGCCGAGACCTTCTTCAACAGCGTCACCCGGCGCGTCTTCGACCTCACCGAGATCGACGAGGCGCTGGAGTTCCGCTGGTTCGGCGGGATCAGGCTCCCCCACACCGAGCCCGGCACCGGCGACGTCCGCACCTACAGTCGCACCGCCACCACCACCGAGCTGTTCCGGCGCGTGCTCGCCGAGCTCGACCTGCGCGCCCCGCTCGACGATCCCCACCACGACGCCGACCACATCGCCGAGGTGGTCGACGACCTCCTCGCCCGGACGTGGGAGCCGGACTTCCCCGTCGACGTCGACGTCCTCGCGCCGATCTTCTACCGGAACCGCGCCGCCTATGTCGTGGGCCGGATCCGGCACCTCAACCGGGTGTCGCCGCTCGTGCTCGCCCTGCGGCGCACGGCCACCGGTACCCGGGTCGACGCCGCCCTGCTCACCGAGAACGACATCAGCCGCGTCTTCGGCTTCACACGGGCCTACTTCCACGTCGCCACCGACGCCCCCGCCTCGGTGATCGCCTTCGTGAAGTCGCTGATCCCCGCCAAGCCGGTGGCCGAGCTCTACACCGGGCTCGGGTACGTGCAACACGGCAAGACCGGCCTCTACCGGGCCTTGCGACGCCACCTCGAGCAGTCCTCGGACCGCTTCACCTACGCCGCCGGCACGCCGGGCATGGTGATGCTCTGCTTCACGCTGCCCTCGATCGACGTGGTGTTCAAGGTGATCCGGGACCGCTTCGCCCCGCCGAAGCAGACCACCCCCGACCAGGTGAAGGCCAAGTACGAGCTGGTGTTCCACCACGACCGGGTGGGACGCATGGTCGACGCCCAGCAGTACGAGCACCTGTCGTTCCCGGTGGACCGATTCGACCCCGTGCTGCTCGACGAGCTGGTCACCGGAGCGAGCCGGTTCGTGGAGGTCGTCGGCGACCAGGTCGTCCTCCACCACGTGTACACCGAGCGCCGGGTCACGCCGCTCGACGTGTTCCTGCGCACCGCCGACCCGGACCGTGCCGCCGCGGCGGTGCTCGACTACGGGCGGGCCGTCAAGGACCTGGCGGCCGCCGACATCTTCCCCGGCGACCTGTTCCCGAAGAACTTCGGCGTCACCCGCCACGGCACGGTCGTGTTCTACGACTACGACGAGCTCTGCCTGCTCTCCGAGGTGCACGTCCGCGACATCCCCCAGTCGCAGTGGGACGACGACGAGCTCGCCGACCAGCCCTGGTTCGCCGTCAACCCCGACGACGTCTTCCCCGAGGAGTTCCGCCGCTACCTGCGCTTCCCCCAGCCGCTGCAGCGGATCTTCGACGCCGCCCACGCCGACCTGTGCGACCCGGGCTTCTGGCGGCGGATGCAACGCCTCCACGCCGGCGGCGCCCCGCCTGAGTTCTTCCCCTACCCCGCCGAGGCCCGCTTCGCCTGAGGGTCAGGAGGGGCGGCGGCGGATGGGCGGGGTGTTGACCATGGCGTCTGCGGCGTGGGCGAAGTAGTCGAGCATCGCCCGCTCGATCTCCGGGTGCGGCGCCATGGCCACCACCGCCTCGGACATGTGCCGGTACCAGGCGTCGCGGTGGACCTCGCCGATCTCGAAGGGCTGGTGCCGCATGCGCAGGCGCGGGTGCCCGCGCTCCTGGCTGTAGTCGTCGGGTCCGCCCCAGTACTGGATCAGGAAGCCGGTCAGGGTGCGCTTCGACTCGGTGAGGTCGTCGTCGGGGTACATGGGACGCAGGACGGGATCCTCGGCGACCCCGGCGTAGAAGCGATCGACGAGCTCGACGAAGAACGGCGTCCCGCCGACGAGGTCGTGGACGGTGGTCTCCGGCTCGTCGCTCACGGTCGGGGCTCCCGGGCGGTGGCCGTGCCGGTCAGCACCACGTCGCCCTCCTGGTTGCGCGTCGTGATCGAGAGGTCCACCAGGCGGTCCTCGCCCTCGTGGCGCACCCCCACCACCTCGCACCGGGTGGTCAGCGTGTCACCCGGCCAGACCTGCCGGCGGAACTGCGCGGCATAGGCGGTGAGGGTCCCGTGGCCGACCATGTTCGTGACCGCCCGGCCGGTCATGCCCATGGTGAGCATGCCGTGCCCGAAGACGCCGGGCAGGCCGATGGCCTTCGCGTAGGTCTCGTCGGTGTGCACGGGGTTGAAGTCGCCCGACGCGCCCGCGTACATGACGATCTGGGTCCGCTTGAGGTCGTCGACCACGACCTCCTCGTGGACGTCGCCGACCTGCAACCCGGACATCACGCCTCCCCCACGAGGTTCGCCATGGCCACGCTCACGACCGTGCTGGTGACCACGGGTTCACCCGTGGCCTCGTCGTCGAAGCGGGTCACGTACTCGGTGAAGGTGAGGTGGCCGCCGCGGCTCCCCTCCTTCTCCCAGGTCCGGCCGGGGAGCGGAACGGCCACGAGCACGTCGCCGGGCCGCGGGTGGCGGTGGTACTCGAAGCGGTGCTCGGCGTAGAGGCTGCGGCCGTCGCCGCCCTGGGCCGCAGTCGCGCTGACCGGCTCCCGGCCCGAGCCGAACCAGGGCCGGTCCGGACTCGGCCGGAGCGGGTTGGTGGGGTCGGCGTGCGAGGACGCGACGAGGAACGTGGGCGGGGCGAGCGAGCCGGAGAGGTAGGCCTCGTCCGTCTCGCCGATGGCCCGCGCGAACTGGGAGATGTGGCCGGCCTCGACCACGAAACGCTCGACTGCCATGGCTCCGACGCTAGGCCACCTGCGCCACCGGTGGGAGACCGCGTCACAGGTGGGAGACTGCGCGCATGCCGTCGTTCAACCTGGCCGATCTCTGGGAGGGCGTGGTCGCCGAGCTCGGCGACGAGCGCCCGGCGCTCGTGGTGGGCGGGTCCGACCACCCGACCGTGCACCGCACCCACCGCGAGCTCGACGAGCGGGCGAACCGGCTCGCCCACCACCTGCGGGCCTGGGGCGTCGAGCCCGGGGACCGGGTCGCCATCGACCTGTACAACTGCGGCGAGTTCGTGGAGACGACGCTCGCCCTGTTCAAGCTGCGGGCCGTCCCCGTCAACCTCAACTACCGCTACGTCGCCGAGGAGATCCGCTACGTGCTCGACGACGCCGACGCCCGCGGCGTCGTCGCCGAGGACGACCTCGCCCCCCGGGTCGCCGAGGCCCGCCCCGACCTCCCCGTGCTGCGCCGCGGCCCCGACTACGAGGCCGCGCTGCTCGCCGCACCGTCCACGCCGCCCGACGTCGGGCCGAGGTCCGGCGACGACCTCTGGATCCTCTACACCGGCGGCACCACGGGCATGCCGAAGGGCGTGATGTGGCGTCACGAGGACCTCTTCTTCGGCGTCCTCGGCGGCGAGGGCGTCCCCCGCCAGGGCATCCCCCGCCTCGACGACCCCGCAGCGATCGGCCCCTGGGCACGACGTGGCACCGGAGTGACCCGCCGTCTCCCCCTGTGCCCCCTGATGCACGGGCTCGGCGCCTGGACCACCCTCACCGCGCTGCTGACCGGCGGGACCGCCGTGCTCAGCACCGACCGCTCCTTCGACGCCGCCGCTGCGCTCCGCCTCGCCGCCGACGAGCAGGTCGAGCTGCTGTCGATCATCGGCGACGCCATCGCCCGCCCCCTCGCCGTCGAGCTCCGCCGGGCCCCCGACCTCTACGACCTGTCGTCGCTGCGGATGATCACCTCGTCGGGGGCGATCCTCTCGGCGACCGTCCGCGACGACCTGCTCGAGCTGGTGCCCCACGTGAAGGTGGTGAACCGCTTCGGCGCCTCCGAGACCGGCCCGCAGGGGCAGATGCGCTCGATGCCCGGCAGCGGCGAGGCGCCGCGCCTCTCGGGCGGACCGGACGTGGCCGTGCTGGACGACGACAACCGACCGCTCCCGCCGGGCACCGGCCGGCTCGGACGGCTCGCCCGGCGGGGTCACATCCCCCTCGGGTACTGGAACGATCCCGTGAAGACGGCAGCCACCTTCCCCGTGATCGACGGGGTGCGCTGGTCCGTGCCGGGCGATCTGGCCGAGGTGGCCGACGACGGGGCCATCCTGGTGCACGGCCGCGGCTCCATGGTCATCAACTCGGGCGGCGAGAAGATCTTCCCCGAGGAGGTCGAGGCCGCCGTCAAGGCCCACCCGGCGATCTTCGACGCGATCGCGGTGGGCGTCCCCGACGATCGCTTCGGCCAGCGCGTCGGCGTGGTGGTGCAGTTGCGGCCCGGCGCCGCCGCACCCGGCATCGAGGAGCTGAAGGCCCACTGCAGCGGCACGATCGCCGCCTACAAGTGTCCTCGCGAGCTCGTGGTCGCGGAGCAGGTCCGGCGCACCGCCGTCGACAAGGCCGACTACGCCTGGGCGAAGGCGTACGTGGCCGAGCGGCTCGCCGAGCAGCGCTGACCCGGACCGGCGTCCACGTCGGTCTCAGAGCAGTTCGGCGTCGTGCTCCCCGAGCCGGGGGGCAGGTGCGCGCACCGTGGCCGGCGTCCCGGTGAAGCGGATGGGCACGCCCGGGTAGGTGACGGTGCGACCCAGCGACTCGTGGTGCACGGCGACCGGCCAACCGCGGGCGCGCACGTGCGGATCGTCGAGCACCTCCTCGGGCGACTGGACGACCCCGGCGGTCAGACCGCGCCGTTGGGCGCCCACGAAGAACTCCCGGCCGGGCAGGTGGTTCGCGATGAAGCGCACCGCGTCGCGCCCGGCGCCGAAGATCTCGGTGGCGAGTGGGTCCTCCCCCACCTGACCGAGCTGGATGTCCCGGTCCATCTCCGCCCCGAGCCTGACGACCTCGGTGTCGGGGCAGGCGTCGGCGAGGCCGAGCTCCCCCAGCCAGTCGAGCACCTGGCGGAACTCCCCGGGACGCCGAGGGGGGAAGCCCGGGTGGACGTCGACCCCGTCGGCTGCGGTGGTGCGCACCCACCGTGTGGGCACCACCGCAGCGTGGCGGCCGGTCTGGCGTTGCACGGTGGCCTGGGCGACCAGCCACTCGTAGGTCGCGGCCTCGGTCGTGACGTTGGCCGCGGCGTGGGCGCTGACGTCCACGTGCTGGCCCACCCCGCCCGCGTCGCGGTGGAGCAGGGCCACCAGTGCGGCGTTCGCCGCCCAGATGCACGCCGTGTGCAGCCCCTGGTTCCCGCCGCCGCGCACGGGCGGGAGGGTGTGGTCGTCGTAGCCACAGCTCCACGCGGGCCCGCCACCGGCGAGGATCGTGAGGTCGGTGGCGGGGAGGTCGCGGCTCGGGCCGTTCCGGCCGAAGGGCGTGACCGACACCCAGATCAGCCCAGGACGGTCGGGCCGGAGGTCGGTGTGGTCGAGCCCGAGCGAGGCGAGGCGCATGGGCGGCTCGGCCTCGAGCACGATGTCGGCGCCCTCGAGGAGGCGGCGGAACACGTCCGGCTCGCGCTCGAGCTCCACCACGACCCCGCGCTTGGACGTGTTGTAGTGCCAGAACCAGAGGCTGCCCTCCGGGTCGGGCACGTCGTCGACGAAGGGGCCGAACCAGCGGGTGGGGTGACCCCCGGGCGGCTCGACGAGCACGACATCGGCGCCCATGTCGGCGAGCAGCTTCCCGGCGAAGGCGCCGAGCTCGCTGGCGAGCTCCACCACCCGCACGCCCCGCAGCGGGCCCGAGCCTGCGTCGCTCACAGCACGCCCTCCTCGGCCAGCGCGGCCAGCTCGTCGTCGGACACACCGAGGATCCCGCCGAACACCTCGCGGTTGTGCTGGCCGAGCAGCGGCGCGGGTCGCTCGATGGCCCAGTCGGTGGCCGACAGGTGCACCGGGACGCCGTCGACCCGCACCCGTCCCATCTCGGGGTGGTCCACGGCGGGCCACAGCCCCCAGGCCGCGGTGTCCGGATCGTGGTCGATACGCTCCTCCGGCGTCCGCACCGGCGCGGCCGGGACACCGGCGGCGGTGAGCGCAGCGGCGATCCCGTGCTTGTCCCGCCCGGAGCACCACGCGGACAGGTTGGCGTCGAGTTCGTCCTGGTGCGCGAGGCGGCCCGCGACCGCGGCGAAGCGAGGGTCGGCGGTCCAGGGCTCGTCCACGACCACGGCGAGCGCCCGCCAGTCGCGGTCGTCGCGACAGGCGACCGCGACCCAGGCGTCGTCGCCCTGACAGCCGAAGATGCCGTGGGGCGCCATCTGCGGCGAGTCCGAGCGGTTGGAGTGGGGCATGCCCGGCCGGCGCAGCGGTCGGCCGTTCACGGTCCGGTCGAGCACGACGGGGCCGAGGAGCGCCGAGCCCGCCTCCGTGCAGGACATGTCGACCCACTGCCCTTCGCCCGTGCGGTTGCGGTGGACGAGGGCGGCCAGGACGGCCATGGCCATGATGTTGCCGCCGTGGTGGTCCATGTACGAGTAGCCCCAGCCGGCGGCCGGGAGGTCGGGGAGCCCGGAGGAGAACGTGAGGCCGCAGTTGGCCTGCACGATCGGACCCCAGGTGCGGAACGTGGCGTAGGGCCCCTCGTGGCCGAACCCGCAGTTGGACACGTAGACGATGTCGGGCCGGATCGACCGGAGACGCTCCCAACCGAACCCCCACGCCTCGAGGACTCCGGCTGCGAAGTTCTCGGTCACGACGTCGGAGACCGCGACGAGGCGCTCGAGGAGCTCCCGTCCCCGTTCGGTGCGCAGGTTCAGCGTGACACCGAGCTTCTCGACGTTGTGGTTCTGGAACCCGCCGCCGAGCTCGCCCCCGCGTCGGTCGTCCACGAACGGCGCCGCGCCGCGGAGCACGTCCCAGCGCCCCTCGTTCACCGGGTCCTCGATGCGGATCACCTGGGCGCCGAAGGCCGCGAGCAACCGCGTGGCCCCGGCGCCGGCGAGCTGTCCCGTGAAGTCGCAGATGCGCAGGTGCTCGAGCGGCCGCCCGTTCATGGTGCTCGCCCGATCACCGGTCACCCCGTCCTCCCCGTTCCCCCTGGACCCAGGGTGAATCTAGGACGGCGACCCTCACGGTGTGAGCACGGTCTCCGGTCCGGTGGGGCGCGGGGCGTCGAAGCCCACGCGCACCACGCGACAGCCGCCGGAGGTCTTGGCGTCGTACATCGCCACGTCGGCGACGGCGATGGCTCCGCCGACCGTGGCGACCGACGTCGCGAGCGCCACCCCGATACTGGCGTCCACCGAGGTGTCGGGCCCGAGCCCGGGCACCGGGACCGAGAACGCGTCGAGGACGGCAGCGGCGAGACGGTCGGCGTCGGCCCCGGAGCCGATGCCCGGGGCGACGACGACGAACTCGTCCCCGCCCTGGCGGGCAACGAGATCACCGTCGCGGACGCTCACCCGGAGACGGGCCGCGGCCGTGCGGATCAGGACGTCACCGGCATCGTGCCCGAGGGTGTCGTTCACCCGCTTGAGACCGTCGAGGTCGATGAAGAGGACGGCGAGCGGCCGTGGCGGATCGAGACCCAGGAGCTCGATCGACCGATCGAGCCCGACGCGGTTCAACAGCCCGGTGAGGGCGTCCCGGCCCGCACGGTCCTCGGCCTCGGCCATCCGCACTGCAGCCGTCGCAGCACGACGTCCGAGCCGGTCACGGACCACGACCAGCAGGGCGACCAGCACGGCCAGGCCGGCGACCACGACCGCCGTCGCGTCGGCGCCGGAGGAGTCGAGTCGGGCCTCGAACGCCGGCGTCGCGGCGACGATCGAGATCCAGTCGATCCCGCCGATGTTCCCCTGGACGGACCGGCTCCTCGCGTCCGGTTCGGCCGGCGCATCCCCGTAGAAGTACGTCAGGCTCCGACTGCCGTGCTGGGCGGCGAGGTTCACCGTGAGGTCGTCGCCGATCGTCCGGTCGATCCGCTGCACCCCGTCGATCGGGAGCGTCCCGGCCAACACGGCGCCGACGACCGGCCCGTCCCGCTCGGCACGGACCGGAACGAGCAACCCGGAGCCGAGGTCGTCCGCCGAGTCGGCCTGAGGAGCCAGCAGGTCCATGAGCATGCCGGAGACCGAGATGAGATCGACGCCCATCGCCGCCACCTGCTCGTCGATCGCCAGCGCGTCCTCGACCGCAGGCCCGAAGTCGAACGCCTGCAACTCGCCCGTCGTCCGGAGCCGCTCGAGGGCGGGCCGCACCGAGGCCAGGGACCCGAGGTCCGCAGCGGGGAGGAGCCCGACGCCCTTGCCCGGGGCCCAGGCGAGGCGGTTGACCAGGGCCAGATCCTCCTCGCCGACCAGGCGTTCCGGCAGCGCCACCGGGAGGGACCCGTCGAGGCCCATGGAGCGTTCCTCGTCGAGGTGCGCGGCGAGGTCCCTCGGGGAGACGAACTCGAGGTAGGCGACCGCACTGTTGCTGTCGAGCTCCAGGACGCCGGTGTCCTCGACGAAGCGCTGCCAGGTCTCGGGGCTGATCCGGTCCATGGCGCCGGCGAACGACGCGATGATCCGGATCTTCTCCTCGTACCGGGCGATCTCCACGACCATGCCGGACAGCGCGGTGTCGGATCGCCGCTCGAACTCGGCCTCCAGGTCCGCCGCCGCCCGATCGAGCAGGAGCGAGCGGAAGCCCAGGCTGGCGACCGCGCCGAGCACCAGCACGCACGCGACGACTGCGATCGTCGTCGTCCGTCGGGTCGGCACCGGTCTCGAGGTCATCGGTCAGTGTTCGACCGGCGAGGCGCCGACCTTGACCTCGGATCGCACCCGGGGCCGGCCCGCCTCGACGACGACCGACGCATCGAGCACGACCGAGGAGCCCCCCTCGGACTTGGCGGCGTACATCGCCAGGTCGGCCCGGACGAGGGCGTCGGCCACCGCACCGGGATCCGCGGCGATCGCGACCCCGGCACTCGCACGGATCCCGTCCACGAGCACCCCCCGCTGGCCGACCACCGGTTCGGCGAACGACTGCAGCACCGTCCGGGCCAGTCGGACGGCCACGTCGGGCTCGGCGATCCCCGGCGCCAGCAGGACGAACTCGTCCCCACCGAGACGGGCGATCAGGTCGTCGCGTCGCGCGCTGCGGCGGAGCCGACGCGCGGCCTCGCGGATCAGCACATCCCCGGCCTCGTGGCCCTGGGTGTCGTTGACCGCCTTCAGCCCGTCGAGGTCGACGAACACGACGGCGACGGGGCGCTGGCGGCCCTCGCCGAGCTCCCGGAGAGCGGCGTCGAGCCCGCGGCGGTTGGCCAGACCGGTGAGCCCGTCGCGCTCCGCCTGCGCCTCGGCGCCGGCGAGCCGGGCCTGCGAGGTGG
>JBEIGA010000119.1:0-11785 GCA_040382135.1 Acidimicrobiales bacterium | reverse complement strand
GTGTCCGGAGCGCCGGAGCGCCACGTGGTCGGCGGTCTGGTGATCGACACCGCGGCCCGTCAGGTCCTCCTCGACGGCGTCGTGCTGGAGCTGACCCGCAAGGAGTACGAGCTGCTCGCCCTGCTGGCCCGCCGCGTCGGACAGGTGGTCACCCGGGAGGAGCTGCTCGCCGAGGTCTGGCGCCAGCCCTACGGCGGCAGCGACAAGACCATCGACGTGCACCTCTCGTGGCTCCGGCGCAAGCTCGGCGAGACCGCGGCCGAGCCCCGCTACCTCCACACCACCCGTGGGGTCGGTGTGCGGCTCGTCGACCCGACCCGGTGAGGCGCCGGCTCGTCGTCGTGTTCGCGGCGGTCACCGCGATGGTGGCCATCGCCTTCGTGGTGCCGCTCGCGCTGCTGGTCCGCGACGTCGCCCGGGAGCGGGCGATCGACGACGCGACCCGAGACGCCAGCGCCCTGTTCCCGGTGCTCGCCGTGACCGACGACGCCCAGCCGCTGGCCGTCGCCATCTCCCGCACGGGTTCGGGGGCCGTCGGGGGACGGCTCACCGTCTACCTGCCCGACGGCACGGTCGTCGGTGACGAGGCTCCGGCGAGCGACCGGGTGGAGGAGGCACTGGCGCAGGGCCGCGCCTGGACGGGTGACGTGGCGGGCGGCGCGGAGGTCGTGGCCCCCGTGGTGCGGGCGGCCGGGGACGTCGCCGTCGTGCGGGTGTTCGTGCCGACCGAGGAGCTCGACGAGGGGGTGCGCACGGCGTGGCTCGCGCTCGCGGGCGTGGGGGTGGCCCTCGTCGCCGGTTCGGTGCTGCTGGCGGACCGGCTCGCCCGCACGGTCACACGGCCCGTGGTGGAGCTCGCCGACGCCTCGCACCGGCTCGGGGAGGGGGACCTCACGGTGCGGGTGGTGCCGGACGGGCCGGCCGAGGTGGCCGAGGTCGGCGCGGCGTTCAACACGCTCGCAGCTCGGATCGACGGGCTCCTGCACGCCGAGCGTGAGGACGTGGCCGACCTGGCGCACCGGCTCCGGACCCCGCTCGCCGCCCTGCGGCTCCAACTCGACCAGGTGCAGGACCCGGTGGTGCGCGGCCAGCTGGCGGCGAGCGCCGATGACCTGGCACGAGCCCTGGACCGGGTCATCGAGCAGGCGCGCCGGCGGAGCCGGGGAGGCCGGCCGGCTGCGGATCTGACGGCGGTCGTCGCCGAACGGGCGGCGTTCTGGGCGGCGCTCGCCGAGGACCAGGGTCGGGTCGCGGGGCTCGAGCTGCCGTCCGGGTCCACGCCGGTGGCCGTGGACCCGGAGGACCTCGCCGCCACGCTCGACGTGCTCATCGAGAACGTGCACGCGCACACGCCCGACGGCACCGCCTACCGGATCACCCTCCGTCGCGAGGCCGGCGCAGCCGTGCTCGTCGTCGAGGACGCCGGACCGGGGTTCGCGGATGCGGCGGTGGCGGCCCGCGGCGCCAGCTCCGGCTCCACGGGGCTCGGGCTGGACATCGCCCGACGCACGGTCGAGGAGGCAGGTGGCTCCTTCGTCATCGGGGCGTCGGTCGCCGGTGGCGCGGCGGTGCGGCTCACGATCCCGATCCTCGGTGACCCCGGCGTCTGAGCCGAACGCATTGCATCGTTGGAATTTCAACGATGTGGTCTGTCACACCCCATCTGCAGACTGATCTCGTGCTTCCCCCCGACACGAGAGGAGTCCGGATGACGGACCACCACCACCCCCGCACCCCCGTCGACACCGACCTGCTGGCCACGTGCATGGCCGGGATGGCCGCCGGGGACGCGAGCCTGCTGTGGGCCTTCCTCGACGCCTTCGGCGACCGGCTCGCCGGCGTCGTGCGGGGCGCCCTGCGCGACTTCCACCGGGAGGACGTCGCCCGGGACGCCGACGCCGTGCACGGGCTCGTGCTCGACGTCGCCTTCGTGCTGTTCGACCGGGCGCCGGGCTGGCGCCCGGGTGGGGCGGCGCCCTGGCACTGGGCGCGTGCCGCGGTCCGTGCGGAGGTCGCCGCCCGGATCGGCCACCGGACCGAGGTGCTCGACCTCGACCGGCTGGACCGGACGGCCGAGGCGCCCCGGGTCGCCGTCGCCTCAGGGACCGGCGGTCCCGAGGGATCGGCGGCGCTGGACCGCCTCGCAGCCCGCCACCCGGCGGTGGCGGCGTTCGCCGAGCGGCTCGACGCCGTCGCCTCGCCGCGGGACCGGCAGGTGTTCGCCGAGTACCTGCTGCAGCAGGCCCAGGGCGATCCGTCGCCGTCGCACACCGTGGCCGCGATCCTCGGCCTCACGCCGGCGAACGTGCGCCAGATCGTGTGCCGGGTCCGGGGCCGGGTCCGGTCGGCGGCATGATGGGCGTCGTGACCGGATCCGGCTTCGAGGTCGACGTCGTGGCCTTCGTCGAACGGCTCGCGGAGCGGCTGCGGGAGGACGGGGCACCGCACCCCGTCGCCGCAGCGGTTGCGCTGGCCGCTCGAGGACGCCGCCGGTCGACGCCGGAGGCCTTCGCCGGCGAGTCGGGCATCGATCCCGGGTTCGTCCGGCGCGTCGAAGCGGGGGAGGTCCCGTTCGCGGACCTCCCGGACGGGCTCACCGACTGGCTCGATCCGGGACAGCTGCTCCAGTTGGCGGAGCTGGCCCGGCGCCTCGACGCGGCCTAGGTGCCGTTGCTCGCGTCGGTGAGGATGTCGGCGCGCCCGACGAGCAACGGGTCGAGCGGTCCGATCGCCTCCGCGTCCTTGTTCGTGTACGGCATGGCGTGCAGGACGTAGCGCATCGCGTTCAGCCGGGCCCGCTTCTTGCAGTCGCTCTTCACCACGGTCCAGGGGGCATCGACCGTGTCGGTGTGGAGGAACATCGCCTCCTTGGCCCGGGTGTAGTCGTCCCAGCGCTCCAGCGACGCGAGGTCGATCGGGGAGAGCTTCCACTGCTTGAGCGGGTGGCGTTCCCGCTCGGCGAAGCGCCGGCGCTGCTCCGCACGGGTCACCGAGAACCAGAACTTGATCAGGTGGGTGTCGCTGCGCACGAGGTTTCGCTCGAAGTCCGGCGCCTGGCGCATGAACTCCCAGTACTCGTCCTCGGAGCAGAACCCCATGACGCGCTCGACGCCGGAGCGGTTGTACCAGGAGCGGTCGAACAGGGTGATCTCACCGGCGGTCGGCAGGTGCTCCACGTAGCGCTGGAAGTACCACTGCCCGCGCTCGGCCTCGTTGGGCTTCTCGAGCGCCACCACCCGGGCGCCGCGCGGGTTGAGGTGTTCGGTGAACCGCTTGATGGTGCCGCCCTTGCCCGCGGCGTCCCGGCCCTCGAACAGGATCACGACCCGCTGGCCGGTCGCCTTCACCCACGCCTGGAGCTTGAGCAGCTCCACCTGCAGCTCGTACTTCTGGCGCTCGTAGCTCTTGCGGGACAGGAGGTTCCGGTAGGGGTACGTCCCGGGCACGTGCCAGGTGTCGGCCAGCTCGTCGTCGATGGACAGGGGCGGGGTGCCGAACACCAGGCGGTCCTGGACGAGCGCGGTCCGGATGGCGGCGACGTCGTCGGGTGAGGCCCCCTCGAGCACCGACCGCAGCCAGCTCGCCACCCGTTCCATCTCGGCGCGGTCGGCGGTGAGGAGGATGTCCCGGACGGCCTCGGCCTTCGCCCCGTGCGCGGCGTCGACGGCCTCGGTGACGGTGAAGCGCCGGATCCCCTCGGCGGTGAGATCAGGTGACCGGTCCCCGTCGCCGGCGCGTCGGGGCGCGTGCTTGTCGTTGCGGTGGCCGTTGCCCATGCCGGGACGCTAGGGCCCGCCCCCGATCCCTCCCTAGGGTCGAAGGGCCCGCTGGTCCTGCCATGATGCGGCGGTGGAGCCGCCCGTCCGTGTCCGCTGGTGGGCCCCCACCGGGCTGGTGCCGTGCCCGGCGGGAGCCGACCCCGAGGAGGTCATCCTCGTGCTCACCGGCGACGACCCCGGCGCTGCGGCCACGGTGGAGGCCGACGGCGGCGACGGCCCGGTCCTGTCGATCGCCCTCGGCCGGGCCGGGATCGTGTGGCGGGCCGAGCCGTACCGCTTCGACGAGGCGGTCGGTCTCGCCGCCCGCACCTGGGCCGTCGAGGGCGCCGACGAGGAGGAGGCGGACGAGGACGGGGTCCGGTTCCTGCTCGCCGCGGTGGCGCAGACCCTGCACCACGACCACGGGGTGGCGGGGCCGCGGCTGCTCACCGCGGAGGGCAACGACGAGGCCGGACTGCCGGAGGTCCTGGGGGTGAGCTGGTACGACCCGTCGTGGTTCGCGGACGAGGTCGAGCCCTGAACCGCCTCAGTGCGACAACCAGAGCCGGATCAGGTCGCGGAGCCGGTCGATCCCCACGCCCTTCTCGGCGCTGACCCACACGACGTCGCCCGGCTGCAGGTCGCAGCGGGCGGCGAGCTCCTTCTTGCGCTTCTCCCGCACCGACGACTTCACCTTGTCGTGCTTGGTCGCGACGATCGTGTGGGGCACCACGTTCGCCCGCATCCACGCGAGGACATCGAGGTCGAGCTTGGTGGGGCCGATCTCCCCGTCGACGAGCAGGAGCACCATCGTCAGCGCCTCCCGCCCCAGCAGGTACCCCTCGATCATCCGGCCCCACCCCGCGCGGGTGGCCTTGGAGACGCTGGCGTACCCGTAGCCGGGGAGGTCGACGAGGGTGCCCGTCCCCTCGATCTCGTAGAGGTTGAGCAGCTGGGTCCGGCCCGGCGTCTTGCTGACGTTGGCGAGGGCCCTGCGGTTGGCGAGGGCGTTGACCAGGGAGGACTCGCCCACGTTCGAGCGACCGACCACGGCGACCTCGGCCGGGCTCGCGGGCAGCCGCCCGAGCTCGGGCGCGGAGGTCACGAAGCGGAGCGGCAGGGGATGGCCCATCTCGACCATCCTCGCACCCGCATCCCGATCCGCAGCTGTTGTGACGGACGGCATAGGCTTGCGCGGGCGAACGACGAAGGGGAACCGCATGCGGGTCATGCTCACCGGCGGCACCGGGTTCATCGGTGGCCATCTGCTCAAGGCGTTGGTGGACGCCGGCCACGAGCCCCGGCTGCTCGTGCGGAGCGAGGACAAGCTCCGGCAGATGTGCGAGGCGCAAGGGGTCGATCCCGCCACCCTCACCTGGGTGGTCGGCGACATCCTCGACCCGGCCTCGATCGACCGGGCGCTCGAGGGGTGCGACGCCTGCATCCACGCCGCGGCGTTCACCACGCTGACGCCGGAGGAGATGGCGAAGGCGCTCGACGTCAACGAACCGGGGACCCGCAACGTCCTCGGCGCCGCGGTGGCCGCCGGGTGCGACCCGGTGATCCACGTGTCGAGCATCTCGGCGATCTTCCCGCCGACCGGGCCGCAGCTCTCCGCCGACGATCCCGTGCACTCGAGCGCCGTGCCCTACTCCGAGTCCAAGGCCGCTTCGGACCGCTACGCCCGCTCCTTGCAGGAGCAGGGGCACCCGGTGGTGCTCACCTACCCGGCCGGCGTCACCGGCCCGATCGATCTCGGCGTCAACGTCATGGCCGGGATGTGGGCGGGCATGCTCGGTGCGCCGTTCATCATGGTGGCCGACGCCGGCGGGCACATGTACGTGGACGTCCGGGACGTCGCTGCCGGGACCGTCGGGTTGCTCGTCCCCGGACGTGGCCCCAGGCGGTACATGAACGGCGGCCACATGTTCACCTGGTCCGCCTTCGCCGACCTCCTCGATCGGCTCACCGGGTTCGAGCGGCAGCGGGCGCCGATGACCCGCGAGGCGCTGCTCGAGGTGCTCGACGAGGAGGCCGTCGACATCATGCTGGGCATCGTGCCCTCGGACGACGGACCCTTCCTGCGGGACTCGGGGCTCGGGGCCTGGCGACCCATCGAGGAGACGCTGTCCGACACCTACCGCTGGCTCGTGGCCCGCGGCATGCTCGGCGAAGAGTGGGTGCCGGCGCTGGTCTGAGCCGACCCGGTCCGAGCCGGTCCGAGCCGGTCGGACCGTCAGACCGACAGGATCGTCACCGTCCCGGCGTCGCCGTCGACGGCCACCAGCGCGCCGTCGGGGATGGTGCCGGTGGCGCCGGCGGCGGACACCACGCACGGGATGCCGAGCTCCCGGCACACGATCACCGCGTGGCTGACCGTGCCGCCGGTGTCGACCACCACGCCGGCGGCGGGCACGAACAGCGGGGTCCAGGCGGGGTCGGTGATGGGGGCGACCAGGATGTCGCCCGGTCCGAAGTCGTCGCCCGGGTCTGCGGGGTCCCGGACGATCCGGGCCGTGCCGGTGACCGATCCGGCCGAGCCGCCGATGCCGGCGAGCACCGTGCCGGCCGTCCCGGGCGTCGGGGCGGCGCCGCTGCCGCGACGGGGCCAGGTGGACGGGTCGGGCACCTCGCCCACGAAGAAGAACGGCGGCTCGAGCTCGGCGTACTCCAGGTAGACGGCCTCACGATGGGCGGCCTCGTCGGCCATGGTGCCGGCGACGGCGGCCTCCAGATCGGCGTCGCGCAGCATGAACACGTGGCGCGGGTCGTGCAGGCGGCCGTCGGCGGCGAGGCGGCGGCCGAGCTCCCGGGCGGCGAGGCGTGCCTCGTGGATCACCTTCACGATGGCCGTCTTGCACCGCTCCCGGGCGGGGAGGAAGGCGGCGGCCGCAGCTGCGGCCATCTCGAGCGTGCCGGCGGCCTCGTCGACCCCGGCCACCGTGGCGCGCAGCTCGGCGAGGGCCTCGGCGGCTCGGGCCGTGCTCGCCTCGTGGCGGGCGGTGGGGGACTCGGCGTCCGGGGCGCCGCGCATGAGGTCGACGAGGGTCAGCACCATCTCGGGGCGGGTGCCCCACACCTCGGAGCGCAGCTCCCACTCGTTGGGTCCGCGGCTGCCGTAGCGGTCGACGAAGGCGCCGAAGGCGGTGAGGAAGGCGGCGGCGGGGGCGCCTGCGGCCTCGAGCCGGTCGAGCAGGCCGGGGCCCCCGGCGTCGAAGGCCGCGCTGACCTCGGGTGAGGCGTTGGCCAGTCGGGAGAGCTCCCACATGGCCCAGCTCGGCTCCGCGGAGTCGACCCCGCCGTACCCGCCGGCGATGCGGAGGTCCAGGCCCTGCTTGCCGAACCCCGTGGCGATGGCGGTGAGGGCACCGATCACGAACCCGCAGCCGTTGCTGATGTCGCCGTGGCTGCAGAAGATCCGCCGGAAGAGCGGCAGGGTCTCCCGCATGCGGGCGATCAGCGCGGCGTCGTCGATGGCGGAGAGGTCGGGTCGTGCGGCGACGAACGCGTCGGCGGCGGCCATGTGCTCATCGGCGATCGGCAGCTCGGTGGTGGTCATGTACCAGCCGAGCTTGGCGCCGCAGCGCTCCACGATGGCGGGGTTCTCGTCGTTCGGGAGGGGACGGTGGGGCGGCAGCGTGCTGTCGTTGCCGAAGAAGGCGGTGTCGATCTGCTCCGGCGTCATCCCGGGTGTCCTCGCCCCGGCCAGGCGGGCGATGCTGAGGTTCAGCCACACGTAGGAGCCGAAGATCTCGAACATGATCTTCTGGCCCGGGTCGAGCTCGCCGCGCTCGACGGAGAAGTCGTGCATCCAGTCCTTCAGCCCGGGATCGCCGGGCCCGCACCACGTGTAGTCGGCGGCCAGCGGCGAGATGGGGTCCGGGAACACCTCGCCGACGTTGCCCCGCGTGTAGATGGGGAAGGTCGTCGAGGGCGTGTCGTCCATGAACCAGGGCTCGGGCATGGGCGCAGAGTGTAGGCGTGACGCCGGACACTCGCCCGGGGTCAGCCCGGCATGGGGTCAGTCGAGCATGGCCGTGGCGAACCGGGCGAACGTGGCGTCGTCGATGCCGAGACCGTCGCGACGGAACACCTCCCAGGTGCCGTGCACCTCGGGCACCGCGTCGAGCGCCGCCTGGATCGCGTCCGACGCGGCCTCGATGACGTGCCGGGACGGGGCGAGCTGTTCGTCGGTGACGTCCTCCGGCGCGATCCCGTGCTGCTCGGCCAGCCGGTGGCGGAACATGTCGAGCCGGGTCGCGATCCATGCCCGCCGGACCTCGTTGGTGAGGACGTAGTCGGCGCGGATCAGGTCCTCGTCGACGCCGAGGAGGCGGAGCACGACGGCGGCCACGAAGCCGGTGCGGTCCTTCCCGGCGGTGCAGTGGAACAGCAGGGGGTGGTTGCCCGGATCCATGACCAGGTCGAACACGGGCCGGAACCGGTCGATGGACCGCACGACGATGTTGCGGTTGTAGGCGCGGGGGTACTCGCCGGCGTTGGCGGCGACGATCGGGTCCGCGAGGTTCGCCGCCAGCACGGCGAACTCGTTGTCGTGGTCCGAGGTCGAGATCGACACGCTGGTCACGCCGGGCAGGTGCGGTGTGGGGCGCAGGTCGGCCTCGTCCGGTCGGCGCAGATCGATGACGGTGCGCAGACCGAGGGCTCGGACGGCGTCGAGGTCCTCGGCGGAGAGCTCGCTCAGGTAGCCGCTCCGGTACAGCCGGCCCCGGCGGACGACGCGGCCGTCGGTGGTGGGGACGCCGCCGATGTCGCGGAGGTTGGCGGCGGGGACGACGACGCGGTCGGCGGGGAGCTGCGGGGTGTCGGGCACGGCCCGCAAGGTACCTGCTGGACGAGCTGTCTTTCGGCCCTGGCCGTCGCCCTCTCCTTGACGGATGCTGTCGGCGTGATCGTTCTGGCGCTCCTGGTCCTCGTCGTGGTCGTGCTCGTGGTGGCCACCCGCGGTCGGGCGTCGCGGCCGGGCGTGCCGTGGGCGCCGCCGCCGACCCCGAGCCCCTTCGCCCGGGAGGCCGCGCACGGCGACGGTTTCGACGAGGCGGTCGCCCGGTGGGTCGACGCCGGGCTCATCGACGACTCGCAGGCCTCGGCGATCCGGGCCTACGAGGGGTCCCGTTCGGTGGCGCAGCTGCCCGTCCGACGCTCGTCGCGCGTTCCTGCCGTGGCCGAGGCGATCGGCTACATCGGCGGTGTGCTCGCCGCAGTGGGCGTGGCGTTGCTGGTGGCCCAGGCCTGGTCCGACCTCGGCGTGGGCGGCCGGATCGGGGTGACGGTCGGCGGCGCCGCCGTGCTCGTCACCGCCGGTGCGCTGGTGCGGGAGGAAGCCGATCCCGCCGCAGCCCGCCTGCGCTGGTTCCTGTGGCTGGCCGGGACGGCGGTGGCCGGCCTCGCGGCCGGGGTCGTGGCGGTCGACGTCGGCGACGCGTCGGGTGCACCGGTCGCCTTGGCGGTCGCCGTGACGGTCGCCGGCCTCTCCGGCGTGCTCTGGCGGGGTGCGGAGCGGCCGCTGCAACAGGCGAGTGCGCTGGGCGGGGCCGTGGCCGTGCCGGGTGCGCTGGTGGGCCTGTGGACCGACGTCGGCCCGATCGGTGTCGCCGTCTGGGTCGCAGGGATCGCGGTGCTGGTGGCCGGGCTGGCGCGGCGGACCACGCTCCCGGTCCTGACGGTCGCCGTCGGCGGCCTGGCCATGCTCGTGGGTTCCATCACCGCGGCGACGGCGTGGGAAGGGTCCGGTCAGCTCCTGATCGTGGCGACGGGGCTCGGGCTGCTCGCCGTCACCCAGGTGCCGGCGTTGCCGGCCGATCGCGCGGTGCTGGGCGTGCTCGCCGGCATCGGTGGCCTCGGTCTCGTGATCGGCGGGCCGTCGAGCATCGGCTGGTTCGCCCAGAACGCCGGCGGTGCGACCGGGCTGGTGGTCTGGGTCCTCGCCGCAGGGGTCGTGTTCGCCGGGCTGCGGCTGCCGGTCCGGACGCCGTCGCTGGTGCTGCTGCTCGGCGGTGCCGGGATGCTCGCCGGCGCTGCCGTGACCGGGGCGCAGTGGACGGGGTTCGCGCCGTTGTTCGGGATCGGCACTGCCGTGGGCCTGCTCGCCCTGGGCACGCTGCCGGGCGCGGTGCTGTTGTCGGTGACGGGTGCGCTCGGGCTGCTGGGCAACGTGCCCTGGGCGATCGCCCACTTCTTCCCGGGCGAGGGGCGCGCCCCGCTGCTGGTGCTGGTGTCGGGCGTGCTGCTCGTGGCGGTGGCGATCCTGCTGGCACGGATGAGCGGCCGACTGCGCTCCGAGGTGATCGATCGGGCCGACCAGGATCGCCCGGATCGTGGGGTCAGGCCGTCGGCGTGATCGCCTCGACCCGACCGTCGGCGTGGCGGGCGAACCGACCGGCCTCCCGCCCGTGGTTCGGGTCGTCGGCCGGCCACGGCCAGCCCCCGAAGCGGGTGCGCTGGTAGTCGTCGAAGGCCTGCTCGATGCCGGCGCGGTCGTTCATGACGAACGGGCCGTACTGGGCGACGGGCTCGCCGATCGGCCGGCCCTGCAGCAGCAGCACCTCGACCGGGTGGTCGCCGCCGACGAGGGGCAGCTCCCGGTCCGGGGCCACGACCGCAGCGTTCCCGGAGGGCACGTGCTGACCGTCGATGCGGAGGCGGTCGCCGTCGAAGACGTACAGCACGCGGACGGTGTCCGGGCCGGCTGCGGCAGGGAGCTCCCAGGTCGCGCCCGGCTCGAGGCGCAACACCCAGATGGCGACGTCGGTGTCGGGGCGCGCCGCCCAGGAGTGGGGCGGTGGCGGCGGCGGCCGGAGACCGGCGAGCGCACCGGCGACGACCGTGACCTCGACGCTGCGGTCGTGGGCGTCGGTGTGCACGAACCGCGGGATGTCGTGGGCCCACAGCATGGTGAAGTGCGGCTCCGCGAACTTGTCCTCGGCGGGCAGGTTCAGCTAGAGCTGGAAGAGCTCGGCGGGGTTCGGTGCGTCCTGCTCGAGCAGGGGGAACATCTCGGAGTGGACGATCCCGCGACCGGCGGTGAGCCACTGCACGTCGCCACGACCGAAGCGGGCGGCGGCGCCGAGGGAGTCGGCGTGGTCGATCAGCCCCTGCCGGGCGATGGTGACGGTCTCGAAGCCGCGGTGCGGGTGGGCGGGGAACCCGGGCACGACCTGGCCGTGGTACATGTTCCAGCCGTCGATGCCCGCGAAGTCCTGCCCGAGGTTCCTGCCCGTCAGCGGGACCGAGGGCGCCAGGCGGTCGTCGCCGGCGGGATAGGCGTCGACGTGGTGGACGCAGAACAGGAACGGGTCGATCGTCGGCCAGGGCGGGGCGCCGAGAGGCACCGTCTGCAGCACGGCTTCGCTCATGCCGATCAGGCTAGGAGCGACGTGTCCGCATGGTGTTGGCCGCGTCGCTGTCGCGGATCAGCAGCGCCAGGAAGGCGCCGACGAGGGCGAAGCCCGCGGTGACGAGGAACGCCGCGTGGAAGCCGTCGAGCGCGCGGTCGAGGTCGGGTGGGGTGCCGACCAGCGGCGTGAACGAGGACAGGACCGTGGCGAGGACGGCGATGCCGACCGAGATCGACATCTGTCGCTGCGTCGAGAAGATCGAGCTGGCCCGACCGTTGTCGGCGGGGGCGATCCGGGCGTAGCTCGCCGCCTGCAGGGGCACGAACGCCAGCCCCATCGTGAACCCGCGCAGGAACATCAGGAGCCGGATCGTCCAGAGGCTCGTGGACAGGCCCACGAACCAGAAGCCACCGACGACGACGGCCCCGCTGAAGAGCCCGGCGAAGATCAGCCGGCGGGGTCCGACCGTGGGGTAGAGGCGTCCGGAGATCTGCGACGAGAGCATCACGCCGATCGCCTGGGGGAAGGTGGTGAGCCCGGACTCGAGGGCGTCGAAGCCGCGCAGGTTCTGCAGGTAGAGCGGCATCAGGAAGATGAGACCGAGGAAACCGGCCTGGGAGAACATGCCGACGATGTTCGGGTTCCGGAACATCCGTTCCTGGAGCAGCC
>JBEIGA010000118.1:0-11789 GCA_040382135.1 Acidimicrobiales bacterium | reverse complement strand
CGTCGGCGGTCTTCTCGGTGGCGACGCGCTGCGCCGCCGACCCCTGTACCGCCCGCCGGCTCTGAACGCCGGCGGCGGCACCCCCACCCCGGAACGACGAACGGCGCCGGCCCGCCCCGGCAGGGGCCGACCGGCGCCGCAGCGTCCGTGGGGAGGGTCAGACCGCGTCGGCGCCGCGCTCGCCGGTGCGGATCCGGACGAGGGTCTCGACCGGCGTGACCCAGACCTTGCCGTCACCGATCTTGTCGGTGCGTGCGGCCTCGAGGATGGCGTCCACGACCTGGTCGGCCACCGCGTCGTCGACGACGACCTCGATGCGGGTCTTGGGCGTGAACAGCACCTTGTACTCGGTGCCGCGGTAGGTCTCGCTGTGGCCGCCCTGGCGGCCGAAGCCCTGCACCTCGGAGACGGTCATGCCCTGGACGCCGACGTCCGACAGCGCGTCCTTCACGTCGTCGAGCTTGAAGGGCTTGATCACTGCGGTCACGAGCTTCATGGGGGGACCTCCTGGTCGGTGCTGATACAACCCTATGACGAGGGAGGTTTGCTCTGCGAGTTTCTTGCACATACCTGTCCCGAATAGCCATCTGTAGTGGTACAAAGAACAAATGACCGCTGCTCCCCGGATCGTCGAGCAGATCGATCCGTCCGGTCGCCGGCGGCGCATGGTCCTGCGGTTCGACGACGACCTCGCCGTCCCGCCGTTCGAGCAGCTGCGCGCCCAGCTCGCCGTGATGGTCGCGACCGGACTGCTCGAGCCCGGGTCCCGGCTCCCCACCGTCCGGGACCTCGCCGCCCGCACCGGCCTGGCGCCCGGCACCGTCGCCCGGGCCTACCGGGAGCTCGAACGGGAGGGCGTGATCACCACCGCCGGGCGGCGCGGCACCTTCGTCTCCGACGACCCGCCGCGTTCGGAGCCCCTCGAGGAGCGTCGTCGGCGTCTGCGCACCCTCGCCGACCGCTTCGCCTTCGAGGCCCGGCAGCTCGGCGTCCGCCGTGCGGACGCGCTGGCCGCGGTCGAGGCCGCCCTCGACGAGGCGGAGCAGCCGCCGGTCTCGGGGCCGCCCGCAGTGCGCCCGCAGTAGGCTCGGCCCCCGTGACGACGCTGGGGCTCACCGTCGACGAGGTCCTCGCCACCACCCGGGCGGTCCGACGACGGCTCGACCTCACCCGGCCGGTCCCCCGCCCGCTGGTCGAGGAGTGCCTCGAGCTCGCCGTGCAGGCGCCGACGGGTTCGAACCAGCAGAACTGGCACTTCGTGGTCGTCACCGACGCCGAGCGTCGCGCTGCCCTCGCCGACGTCTACCGGCGGGCCATGGCCCACTTCGGCGAGCTCGTCGGCCGCCCCGGACGGGTCGACCCCGTCGACCGCGACCGCTTCCGGGCCACCACACGGCGCACGCTCGACGCCGGCGCCCACCTGGCCACCGTGCTCCACGAGGTCCCCGGCATGCTCGTCCCCTGCGTCACGGGCCGGGCCGAGGGCCTCGGGATCACGGCGTGGGGCACCCTGCTCGGCTCGGTCGTCCAGGCCACCTGGAGCTTCATGCTCGCCGCCCGCGAGCGCGGGATCGGCACCTGCTGGACCACCGTCCACCTCGCGCTCGAGCAGGAGGCCGCCGCAGTGCTGGGCATCCCCTACGAGCAGGTCACCCAGGTCGCGCTCATCCCCTTCGCCTACACGCTCGGCACCGAATTCCACCCGGGGGTCCGCGAGCCCCTCGAGCGCGTCGTGCACTGGGACACCTGGTAGCCGGGCCGGCGTCGTGCACCCCCGCTCCTGGCGACGGTTGCACTGGGCCTCGGCGGCGGCCGTCGCCCTCGTGGTGCCGCTCGGCCTCTGCACCGGGGCGCTCGACGACGCCGGGGCCCGTGACGCCGCCCAGCGCCTCCACGTGATCGTCGCCGCTCCCGTCGTGCTCGCCGCCGTCCTCCGTGCCCGCCGGGCGTTCGGCCGACCGCTGCCGACGTCGGCGCCGGGGCGGGTCCGACGCCTGGTCGAGCGGGCCGCGCTCGTGCTGCTCCTGCTGCTGGGGCTCTCCGGCACCATCGCCCTCGTCACCGGCGACACGGCCCTGCTGCCCTGGGCGCTCGAGGCGGCGGGGGTCGACCGAGGGGCGTCCGGCGCGGTCGCCCATCGCTGGCTCGGCTGGCTGCTGCTCGGGCTCCTGGCCGTCCACGTCGGCCTCGCCCTGGTCGACCGCGCTGCCCGCCTCGCCGCCGAGCTGGGCGACGACACCGCCGACACGACACCGAGGGCACGGCCCTGACCTGCGGATTACGCTGGTCGGCGATGCACCGTGACCGCTCCCTGCCCGCGACGGGATACGCCGTACTCGGCCTCCTGTCGTTCGGCCGGGAGCTGTCGGGCTACGACCTGAAGAAGTGGGCCGACACGATCCTGTCGCTCTTCTACTGGAGCCCGGCGGTCAGCCAGATCTACGGCGAGCTGAAGCGCCTCGAGGAGCTCGGCCTCGTGGAGGGGCGCGACGTCCCCCAGGACGACCAGCGGACCAAACGGGTCTACCGCATCTCCGAGCAGGGCCTCGAGGAGCTCCGGGCGTGGGCCTTCCGCGACGAGGTCGAGCCGTCGGTGCTGAAGCACTCCACGGTCCTGCGGGTCTGGCTCGGCCACCTCGGCTCCCCCCAGGAGGTGGCCGAGCTCGTCGAGCGCCACCGGACGATGGTCGAGCAGCAGCTCGCGCAGGCCCGCGTCACCCAGGCGAACGCCGAGACGGGAACCTACGGCCGCTACCCGGACCTCGTGGCCCGCTGGTGCGTGGGGTACTACGAGGCCGAGCTGGAGCTCGCCGACGGGCTGCTCGACCGGCTCCGCACCGTCGGCGCGGAACCGGCCTGAACGGTCGCCTCGACGCCGGGCGCTCCTACTTGGGGATGTCCCGGAAGGGCACGCCCTTGTCCGGGCGCGGCTCCGGCGGCAGGCCGAGGACCTTCTCCCCCACCGTGTTGCGCTGCACCTGGTCGGTGCCGCCGCCGATGCGGCTCGCCCACTGGGTGAGGAAGCTCATCTGCCAGCGACCGGCATCGAGCGCGTCGGTGCCCGACAGCATGCCGCTCGCGCCCTGCAGCCCCAGGACGAGGTCGCCCATCTCTCCGAGGAACTCGCTGAGCAGCAGCTTCATGATCGAGCTCTCGGGACCGGGCTCGATGCCGCGGCTCGCCGCCGTCTTCACCCGGTAGCCGAGGAAGCGCTGGATCTCCATCGTGGAGTAGGTGCGGGCGAGCTGCTGACGCCAGACCGGGTCCTCGGCCACGCCCGACCGACGGGCGAGGTCGACGAGATCCGCGAACGCGAACCGCCCACCGGCCCCGCCGATGTGCGCCCGCTCGTTGGAGAGGGTGACCATCATCGGCCCCCAGCCGCCGTTCACGTCACCCAGCACGTTCTCGGCCGGCACCCGCACGTCGGTGAGGAAGGTCTCGTTGAAGTGGGCGGCGCCGTTGATCTGGCGGATGGGCCGGCACTCGATGCCGGGGGTGCGCATGTCCACCAGCAGGTAGGTGATGCCGCGGTGCTTGGGGGCGTCGAAGTCGGTGCGGACGAGCAGGATGCCCCAGTCCGAGATGTGGGCCCCGGAGTTCCAGACCTTCTGGCCGTTGACCACGAACTCGTCGCCGTCGCGCTCGGCGCGGGTGGACAGGTTGCCGAGGTCGCTGCCGGCGCCGGGCTCACTGAAGAGCTGGCACCAGATCTCCTCGCCCCGCAGCATCGTGTCGAGGAAGCGCTCCTTCTGGGCGTCGGTGCCGCAGGTGATGATCGTGGGGCCGGCCATGCCGATGCCCACCGAGAACAGCCCGGTGGCGCTGACCCGCTTGGCCTCCTCCTCGGCGAAGATGCCCGCCTCGATGGCGGTGCCGCCCCTCCCGCCGTACTGCTTCGGCCAGGTGATCCCCGCCCAGCCGTGGTCGTACTTGACCCGCTGCCAGTCCTTGCAGCGCCGGTTGTAGGCCAGCTCCGCCTCGTGGGTGCTGATGGTCATCGAGTTCTCGTCGGCCGACCCCGCATCCTTCGGGGCGTGGGCGTCGAGCCACGCGACCACCTCGGCACGGAACGCGGCTTCCTCGGGCGTGTCGTCGAAGTTCACGGAGCCGGACGTTACCGCGGACCCAGAACGCGTTCTCCCGCCAACCCCGCATTCGGCGTTGGATCCGGACCAGACCGGGCCGGATCCGACGCCCGAACGGAGGGGGGTGGGGTCAGGAGGCGCCGTAGACGGGGCCGGGGGCGGGGGCCTTGGCGATGCTGGCGTGGGCGAGGTCGCCGGCCTCGAGCACGGTCATGCGGCGATCGCCCACCGACTCGACCGGACCGTGCTGCCAGCCGTCGCACACGTTGAGCTGTCCGGCGGTGACCTCGAAGACCCTGCCGGTCACGTCGCAGAGGCCTGAGCCGAGCCACACCACGAGCGGCGCCGCGTTCTCCGGGGCCTTCTCGTCGAAGCCCTCGGGCACGTCCGCCGAGTAGAAGACGCCCTCGGTCATGCGGGTGCGGGCATCGGGGGCGATGGCGTTCACGAGCACGCCGTAGCGGCCCCACTCCGCGGCCTGCTGGACGGTCAGCAGGGCGATGCCGGCCTTCGCCGCGGCGTAGTTGCCCTGGCCGATGGACCCGAGCAGGCCGGCGCCCGACGTGGTGTTGACGATCCGGGCGTCGACGGTCTCACCGGCCTTCGCCAAGGCCTTCCAGTGGTCGATGGCGTGGCGGGACGGGGCGAAGTGGCCCTTCATGTGCACCCGGACCACCGAGTCCCACTCCTCCTCGCTCATGTTGGCGAGCATGCGGTCACGGAGGAAGCCGGCGTTGCACACCAGGGTGTCGAGACGGCCGAAGGTGTCGATCGCCATCTGCACGAGGTTGCCGGCCGCGTTCCAGTCGGCCACGTCGGCGCCGTTCGAGACGGCCTCGCCGCCCATGGCCCGGATCTCGGCCACGACCTCCTCGGCCGCGTCGGAGCCGCCGCCGGCGCCGTCCCGCTCGACCCCGAGGTCGTTCACCACGACCTTCGCCCCCTCGGCGGCGAACGCCAGGGCGTGGGCCTTGCCGAGCCCGCGGCCCGCGCCCGTCACGATCACGACCCGTCCGTCGCACGAACCCATGGCTTGCTCCCGATCTGCTCGCTTGCGATCCCCGGGCGCGCCCGGCTCCGAACGCGCCTCCGGCCGGGCAGTGTGCCCGGCCGGAGGTCCCGATGTCGATCCGGATGGGATCTAGAAGGGGTTGAGCTCGCTCGAGACGATCCACATGGCGAAGTACTGGGCGGCGCCACCGTAGGCGTGGCCGAGCGCCACTCGGGCACCCTCCACCTGGTAGTCGCCGGCCGTGCCGCGCACCTGGTTCGCCGCCTCGAGGCAGCGGATCATGCCGGACGCACCGATCGGGTTCGACGACAGCACGCCGCCGGACATGTTCACCGGGAAGCTGCCGCCGAGCTCGGTGTCGCCGGCGTCGGTCATCTTCCAGCCCTCGTTCTCCTCGCAGATCAGGTGGCCCTCGAGCCACATGGGCTCGTACCAGCTGAACGGCACGTAGAGCTCGGCGCAGTCGATCTGCTCACGAGGGTTGGTGATGCCGGCCTTCTTGTAGAGGGCCTTCGCGCAGTCGATGCCCGCCTGGGGCGCCACCGTGTTGCGGCCGGGGAACTGGCCGAACTCGGTGCGCTTCGCGTGGGCGATGACCCACGCCGGCTTGTTCGGCGACCGCTGCACCTTGTCCTCACAGGTGAGGACCATGGCGGCGGCGCCGTCCGACGAGGGGCACGACTCGAGGAAGTGCAGGGGCGCCCACAGCATCGGGGACTCCCGCACCTTCTCGATCGAGATGTCCTCGATGTGGAGGTGGGCGTAGGGGTTCTTCAGCGCGTTGAGGCGGTCCTTGACGGCCACCTTCCAGCCGATGTGCTCGGGCGCCTTCGACTGCTGGATGTACTTCATGATCCAGGGGGCGAAGGTGCCGCCCGCGCCCTGGCCGCCGGACTTGCCGCCGGAGAGCGCCCAGGTGGCGTTGCCCTCGGACTGCTTCTCGTAGCAGACCGTCAGGACCGTGTCGTACATGCCGGACTCGACGAGGTTCGCCGCCGAGATCGCCGTGGACGCGCCCACCGAACCGGCGGTGTGCACCCGGTGGATCGGCTTGCCGATGGCGCCGAGCGAGTCGGCCAGCGACAGCTCGGGCATGGCGACGCCCTCGAGGGCGTCGGGGGCCTTGCCGATGACGATGGCGTCGATGTCGGAGAACTCGAGGTTCGCGTCCTCGAGCGCCCGGAGCGCCGCCTCACGGACGAGGCCCTCGAGGGAGAGCTCGTCCCGGCGCCGCTTGTACTTGGTCTGGCCGATGCCGACCACCGCTGCTGGGCGGGCCATCACTTGTCTCCTTCCAGGACGACCAGCAGGTTCTGCTGGAGCGCGGAGCCGCTGGAGCAGTGGGCCACGCCGCGGCGGGCCTCACCGTTCTGGATGGCCCGGGCGACCTCGATCACCCGGGTGAGACCCACGGCCATGGTGGGGTTGCCGACGAGCGGGCCACCGCTGGGGTTGATCTTGGTGCCGTCGCCGAGCCCGAGCGCCTCGCAGAGGATGACCTCCTCGTGGGTGAACAGGGTGTTCAGCTCGGCGATGTCGACCGGCCCGTCGTGCAGGCCGACCTTGCCGGCGGCGGTGCGGGTCGACACCGAGGTGGTGAGGTCCCGCAGGCCCGGGTGGTGCGACTCCATGCGGTGGTCGACCGCCCGGATCCACACCGGGTTGTCGCACAGGTCGTACGCCTTCTTGCCGCGGGCGAGGATCAGCGCCGCCGCACCGTCGGAGGTGGGGGCGATGTCGGCCTGCCGGAGCGGCGCGTTGTACAAGGGCTGGGCGAGGTAGTCCTCGAGGCTGAGCGCATCGGTGATCTGGGCGTACGGGTTCTTCGCCCCCGCCTCCCGGCACCGCACGGCGATCGCGCCGAGCTCCTCCTCGGTGACCGTGCCCGCCTCGAGCAGCATCCGGGCCTGGATGGCGCCGAGCGACACGTGGTCGACGCCGAGCGGCGCCATCACGTACGGGTCGCTCTGCAGCGCCGTGAAGATCCGGGGGCTGCCCGGGCTGGACTTGCCCGAGCCGGACACGAGGGCGGTGTCGATGTCGCCGCACTTGAGCCGGACGAAGCCTTCGAACATGGCGAAGGCGCCGTCCATCTCGACGTGGGACTCGTACACCGGCGGCCAGGCGCCGACGGCGTCGATGTTCATCACGAAGGCGAACGGCAGGCCCGACAGGTAGTCGCAGGAGCCGGCGATCGTGAAGTCGATGTCGTGGCGGTCCAGGCCGGTCTGCCCGATCACGTCGTTGACGAGCGGCATGATCATCTCCGGCTCGCTGTTGTTGAAGTGCGCGTAGGACGGCGTCTGGGCGAACGCGACGATCGCGATGTCGTTGTCGTTGGCGCTCACCAGCTGTGCTCCTTCAGGCTGTCCGGATCCACGTCGGGCTCACCGGTGGGCTTCCAGGTCTCGTAGCACCCCTCGGGGATCGAGGCGTACCGGTTGTCGATGTCCGACGCGTCGCGCTGCCCCTCCGGCTTCCAGACCATCTGCATGCGCATGCCGATGCGGAAGTCCGCCATCGTGATGTCGCGGATGTCGATGCCGAGCACCGGCTGGTCGGCGCCGTCGAGGAGGACGGAGCACCGGATGTAGGGCTCGGTCTCCTTCTGGCCGTGGTACTGCACCGGGGTGATCTGGGTGAAGGCGACGACGGTGCCCCGGTCGGCGACCTCGACCTCGTCGGCCTCGGTCAGGAGCGTCCGGTTCATGTTGTCGTAGCCGCGGCCGGGCACGTACACCTTGCCGTCGACCGGGCTCTTCTGGCCGATGATCCTCCCGGCCAGGAGACCCTCGACGAAGCGGCGCCGGTGGTCGTGCAGCTCCTCCTGGATCCGCAGGGCGATGCTGTGCTCGGTGATCATCACCGGTTCCTCGCCCGGCACGATGGCGACGGTCGTGGCCGTGCCCTCGGGGACGAAGTGCACGTCGGTGACGGCGCCGTGGCGGTCCTCGTGGTACTGGGGCTCCACCCGCATACCCGTCGACATCGCGTCGATCGAGCCGGCGTCGACGGCGTGCACCATGGCGGTGTCGGCGCCGTCCAGCGTGATGAGCGCGAGGGCGAACGGGTGCTGGAACGGATGCTTGGGGGACGGGTCGGAGACCCACGTCCACCCCACCACCGTGCCCCCGGGACCCACCTCGACGAAATCGAGCTCGACCGGCTTGCCGGTGTCGGGATCGAACTCCATCGGGGGGACGAGGACCCGGCCGTTCACGCGGTTGCCGACGATCTTGCCGTCGCGCAGCCCCGTGAGGAACGGCCCGAAGACCGGGCCGACGGTGCGGGTGTACGGGAACTCCATCGTGTAGTCGATGGCATGGGTTTCGGTCACGGGACCGAGACTAGAACAGGTTCCTGCTGTCTGCTCGTGGCCGGCGCGCATCGGGACGGCGCGGGCGCGTCGGGACGGCGCGGGCGCGTCGGCTCAGGCGGGGAGGACCACGAGGTGCCCGTGGTCGTGGAGCCGGCTGGCGTCGAAGCACACGGCGCCGTGGAGCACCTCGGCCGGCCAGTCGAGCCGCACGTGCAGCAGCCCCGCTGGCGGGGTCGGCCACAGCCACCAGTCGATCGTCTCGACGCGCTGGGCGGCCAGCCGGCGGTCGTTCGCCCGGAACACCTCCGAGCGGTGCGCGAGCGGGATCAGCCGCGGGGCGGGGGGACGGGTCTGGCAGTACCGCTCCTCGACCACGTCGTTCGCGGCGCGGCGGCCGTCGGCGAGCTGCACGGCCACCTGCAACAGGTCGGGTCCGGCATCGAAGCGCGGCGTCTGCCCCGGGATCAGGACCTCCTCGGCCTGGAGGCGGGGCGGCAGCAGCCACTCCTCCAGCGACGTCACCACCAGACGGACGCGGACGCCGTCCGGGAAGGACTCGACCCGGGTGATCGCGGCCTGCGCCGACCGGCTCGAGGCGACCGGGATCTCGTCGGTCACCAGCGGGAGGCCGTCCTCGTCGTCGGCCGGGCCCCACCAGGGCAGCCGGTCGGTGACCCGGCGGTCCAGGGCGTCGAGCAGGGCGTCGGCCTCCTCCCGGGAGAGGTGCCAGGTGCCGTAGCCCACGAGCCGGCCGAACTCGTCGGGCCGGATCCCGAGCTGGCGCAGCACGGCGTTGGCGCCGGACGCGGGGTCGTCGAGCGCGCCGTGCAGCATCTCGAAGACGCCGGTCGGGCCGTTGCCGTCCCGTCGGGGCGTGGCCAGCGCGGTGGCCGCCCGTCGGGAGAGGGCCGGGTCACCGTCGTAGGTGGCGCCGGAGAGCAGGAAGCGGTCGCGGACGGCGAGGACGGCGCGCTCGAGCCGGATCGTGTCGAGGGCGAACAGCTCGGCCAGCTGGGCCACCTCACCCCGCGCCGTCGCCACGGCGCCGAACAGCAGGTAGGCCGTGCCGCACTCGACGTCGCCGAAGGCGCCGGCCGTCCCGAGGGCGACCTCCACGGCGAGGCGGGCGTCCGGGTCGAGGGCGTCGAGCAGTTCGTCCACGAGGGCAGACGGTACGTGGCGCCCTCCAACCGCCGCCTGAGCCGACCGGCCCGTTCCTGCCGCCGAGCGGGCTCAAGGTTCGCTCAAGCCGACGGTGCGGGCAGGCTCCCGAAGAAGGCCCGGACGTCCGCCACGAGGGCGTCCGGCTCCTCCATCGCGGCAAAGTGGCCACCCGTGGGGTGCTCGGTCCAGCGCACCACGTCGTAGAAGCGCTCGATCCACGCCCTCGGGAACATGAACCCCTCGCGGGGGAAGCGCAGGTGGGCCATGGGCGCAGGCACCGGGCGGTCCGGCGCCGACGCGCCCCGACCCGACAACCGGGTCTCGCGGTAGAGGCGGTTCGCGCTCTGGATGGTGCCCGTGACCCAGTAGAGCACCACCGTGGTGAGGAGCTCGTCCTTGGTGAAGCGGGACTCGACGTCCTCGTCGCAGTCGCCCCAGGCGTGGAACTTCTCGACGATCCAGCCGGCCAGGCCCACCGGCGAGTCGTTGAGCCCGACCGAGAGGCTGTGCGGTCGGGTGCCCTGGATCTCCTGGTAGCCGCGCTGGTCGGCGCCCCGGGCGTACATGGCGGCCAGGTCGGCCTGCTCCTGCTCGGTCACGCCGGCCATGGGGTCGCCGTCACGCGGCTTGGGCACGACCACCATGTTGAGGTGGATGCCCTCCACGCGGGGGTCGACGTAGGCGAGCTGCGTGGCCACCATCGACCCCCAGTCACCGCCCTGGGCGCCGTAGCGGTCGTACCCGAGGCGGGCCATGAGGTCCGCGATCGCCCCGGCCATCCGGTGCGGGGTCCAGCCCTTGCGGGTGGTCGGACCGCTGCACGCGTACCCGGGGAGGCTCGGCACCACGACGTGGAACGCCGGTGCCCCCGGCGCCCCGTGCGCGTCCGGGTCGGCCAGCGGGTCGATCACCTTGCGGAACTCGGCGAAGGTACTCGGCCACCCGTGCAGCAGCACCAGGGGCCGGGCGTCGGGCCGCGGGCTGCGCCGGTGCACGAAATGGACGCGCTGACCGTCGATCGAGGTCGTGTACTGGGGGAAGCGGTTGAGGTCCGCCTCCTGCGCACGCCAGTCGAAGCCGTCCAGCCAGTAGGTCACGAGCTCCCGCAGGTAGGTCTCGTCGGTGCCCATCAGCCACCCCGTGCCGGGCAGCTGGTCGGGCCAGCGGGTGCGGGCGATGCGACGGCGGAGGTCGGCGAGGACCTCCTCGGGGACGTCGATCCGGAAGGGCTCGACCGTGTCG
Source organism: Acidimicrobiales bacterium (assembly GCA_040382135.1). Classification (GTDB taxonomy): domain Bacteria; phylum Actinomycetota; class Acidimicrobiia; order Acidimicrobiales; family JBEIGA01; genus JBEIGA01. The sequence continues at coordinate 964 of JBEIGA010000118.1, read as the reverse complement.
GCCATGGGGCGGAGGCTCACGTCCCGACCCTAGCGAGCGGGCACGTCAGTCGCCCTTGACGGAGAGGCCGCCGTCGACCACGACGCTCGCCCCGTTGACGTAGGAGGCGGCGGGCAGCACGAGGGAGAGCGTCACGTGGGCGATCTCCTCGGGGTCCGCGTAGCGCCGCGCCGGCACCCGGCGCCGGGCGTACGCCTCCCGCGCGTCGTCGGGGATGCCGTCGGTCATGGCCGTGCGCACGGCGCCCGGGCAGACGGCGTTGACCGTGACGCCGGTGGGGCCGAGGTCGACCGCGAGCGCCTTGGTGAGCCCGATGAGGCCGTGCTTGCTCGCCGTGTAGGGCGAGGTGCGCCGGGAGCCGAGCAGGCCCTCGGTGCTGGAGATGTTCACGATGCGCCCCTCGCCGCGCCGCTGCAGGTCGGGGAGGCAGGCCCGGATCAGGTGCATCGGGGCGGCGAGGTTGACCGCCATCGCCCGGTCCCACTGCTCCTGGTAGCCGTCGCTGTCGATGGGGCCCCCGGCGGCGATGCCGGCGTTGTTCACCAGGATGTCGACCGGCCCGAGCTCCTTGCGGATGCCGAGCACCAGCGGCCCTGCGGCCATCGGGTCGGCCAGGTCCACGACGAACCCGGCCGCCACCCCGCCGGCACGCCGGATCTCCTCGACGACGCGGTCCACGCCCTCGGCGTCCCGGTCCACGACCGCGACCCGGGCACCCTCGTCGGCGAACAGGTGGGCCGTCGCCCGCCCCATCCCGCTCGCCGCCCCGGTCACGATCGCGACGCGCCCCGCGATCGACCGGCTCAACTTCGACAACCGTGCCATGGACCGACCCTAGGGCGTCCGGGCGCAGCAGGAGCTTCTGTGCTGTTCGGCGCGGAGACCGCGACGAACTGCACGAACGCTGTCAGGGTTCGACGACGGCGAGGCCGGTGTCGGTGACGCGGCGCTCCACGCTGAAGTT
>JBEIGA010000117.1:0-11824 GCA_040382135.1 Acidimicrobiales bacterium | reverse complement strand
CGTGAAGCAGTGGAAGACGATCGCCGGCGGCAGCGGACCGGCGGCCAGCACGTCGAAGGTCTTCTCCCATGCCGACCGCGTGTGGACCACCAGGGGGAGGTCGTGAGCGACGGCCAGCGCGATCTGCGCCTGGAACACATCGGCCTGGACGTCCCGCGGCGAGTGGTCGTAGTGGAAGTCGAGCCCGGCCTCCCCCACAGCCACGACCCGCGGGTGGGCCAGCAGCGGCTCGATGCCGTCGAGCCCGTCGGAGGCGTCGTGCGGGTGCACACCTGCGCTGGCCCAGACGGTGGGGTACCGCTCTGCCTGGGCGATGGCCCGTTGCGAGTGGGCGAGGTCGGTGCCCACGGTGAGGAGCCGTTCCACACCTGCCGCAGCGGCCTCGGCGACGAGCAGGTCCGCGGCCTCCACGTCCTCCGGAAGATGGCAGTGGTCGTCGATCCAGCGCACGCGTCCGCCTCAGGCCTTGCGCCGGGGGAAGAGCGGGTCGCCCATCGTGATGGGCAGGCCACCGGGGTAGCCGCCCCAGGCCGCGGCATCCGGGAGGCGCTGCCCGGCCGGCGTCCCGGCGAGTCCGATGCGACGCCACACCTCGGCGGCGCTCCTGGGGATGGCCGGGTGCAGGAGCACGGCGCTGATCCGCAGCACCTCGAGGGCGTCGCCCATGACCCGGTCGAGCGCCGGGCCGGGCTCGAGCTTCCAGGGCTCCTCCCGCTGGAGGTACTCGTTCGTGTCCCGGACGAGCCGCATCGTGGCGTCGAGTGCGTGCGAGGGCTGGACGCGGTCCCAGCCGGTGGCGGCGTCGCGGTAGGCCTGCGCAGCCGCCGCCGCGAGCGGGGAGGCCGGATCGGGGGCCGGGCCCACACCACCGCACGACTTCGTGACGATGGTGGTCACCCGCTGCAGGAGGTTCCCGAACGTGTTGGCCAGATCGGCGTTGTACCGGGCGAGCAGGGCCTCGTAGGAGAAGTCCGAGTCGGGTCCGAACGGGTTGTCCCGCAGCATGGCGTAGCGGAAGCCGTCGACACCGAAGGACTCGACCATCTCGGCCGGCGTGATCATGTTCAAGCTCGTCTTCGACATCTTCTCGCCGCCGACGAGCAGGAACCCGTGCACGTGCAGCTTGGGCAGGGGGTCCACACCGGCGGCGAGCAGCATGGCCGGCCAGTAGACGCAGTGGAAGCGGACGATGTCCTTGCCGAGCAGGTGGTGGGTGGCGGGCCACCACTGGGCGAACCGCTCCGGGTCGGCGCCGTAACCCACCGCGGTGGCGTAGTTGATGAGCGCGTCGTACCAGACGTAGAAGACGTGGCCGGGGGCCCAGGGCACGGGCACGCCCCAGGAGATGGAGGTCCGGGTGATGGACAGGTCCTCGAGGCCGTTCCGGATCAGCCCGAGCGCCTCGTTCCGGTACCCCTCGGGCGTGATGTTCGCCGGCTCGCGCTCGAACCACTCGAGCAGGCGCTCAGTGAAGGCGGAGAGCTTGAAGAAGTAGTTCTCCTCCACCATGTGCTCGACCGGCCGCTTGTGGATCGGGCACAGCCCGTCCAGCAGGTCGGCGTCGGTGTAGTAGGCCTCGCACGAGACGCAGTACGGGCCCTCGTAGGTGCCCTGCTCGATGTAGCCGTTGTCGTAGGCACGCTGCAGGAGCGCCTGCACCGCGGCGTGGTGCCGCGGCTCGGTGGTCCGGATGAAGTCGTCGTGGGCGATGTCGAGCAGCTCCCACGCCTCCCGGAAGCGCACGCTGGTGCGATCGGCCTGTTCCTGGGGGGTGAGCCCGTTGGCCTCCGCCGACCGCTGCACCTTGAGCCCGTGCTCGTCGGTGCCGGTCAGGTAGAAGACCTCCTCGCCCAGCAGCCGGTGCCACCGCGTGACGGCATCGCCGTTCAGCGTCGTGTAGGCGTGCCCGACGTGGGGCGCGTCGTTCACGTAGTAGATGGGCGTGGTCATGTAGAAGCGCTCGGGCACGCGCTCAGGCTAGGGGCGCGTGCTCCGGGAGGCGAGCGGACCCGGGCGCCTCCCCGGCCTCGGCGCCGGCCGTCTCGTCGGGGTCGGCACGCTCCGACTGCAGCGCCTCGACCCGGCCGAGCTCCCGCTCCAACTGTCGCCGACGGGTGCCGTTCAGATCCTCGAACGCCTTGCCCGCGGCTTGGAGCGACCGGTCCACCCGGTCGAGCTGTTCGGTGAATCGCGTCCACTGCGTGCCGAAGCGCGCCAGGCACGTGAGGATCTCGTCGCTCCTGCGCTCGAGGGCGAAGTTGTCGACCGCCTGGCGGACCACCGCGAGGACCGCGAACAGGGTGGCCGGGGAGCACAGCACCACCTTCTGGCGCAGGGCGTCGTCGAGCAGCCGCGGGTCGTTCTCGTGGATGAAGCCGTAGACGGCCTCGTTGGGGATGAACAGCACGACGGCGTCGACCGTGCGACCGGGGTCCACGTACTCCCGGGTGGTCAGCTCCTTCACCCGAGCGCGCACGTCACGCGCAAAGTCCTGCCGGCGGCGCTCGCGCTCAGCGTCGTGGGCGGCCTCGAGCCAGCGGAGGTAGTTGTCGATCGGGAACTTGACGTCCATGTGCAGCATGAGGCCACGGGGCAGGAGGAAGGTGAAGTCCGGGATCCGCCCGTTGGCGTCGGCCTTCTGCCGCCGGTAGTTGACCCCCTCCTGGAACCCGGCCAGCCGCAGGACGTCGTCCGCCATCCGCTCGCCCCACTGGCCCCGTGCCTTGGGGCTCGCGAGCGCCTCCCGCAGCGCGTCGGCGGTGCGGCCGAGGTCGGCGGTGGCGCGCGCCGCATGGGTCAGCCCCTCGACCACCTCGCCGTGCTGTCGGGCCCGGTCGCGCTGCAGCGCGGTCACGAGCTCGCCCACCCGGCGCAGCTCGCCGGTGATGCCCGCCATCTGCTGTTCGAACGAACGCGACCGAAGATCCATCTCCCGGGTGCCCGCCTGGAGCTGGCCGTCGAGGCGGCTGCCCGCCACCTTCACCGCCACGTCGACGGCGGACGCGACCGTGGCGTGGCGCTCCCTGACGAGGAGCGCGACGACCGCTGCGCCGAGCAGCAGGACGAGCAGCAGCAGGACGAAAAGGGCGGGATCCATGGCCGGAACCTACGGACCCCGTGTGACAGCCACAGCGGCGGGTCGCCAGGCGGTGTCGCTCAAGGCGCCCGGCGCACGGCCGATGGTCATGGAGAGACCCCATGCGACCACCACCCCATTGCACGACGTGTCGGCTGACGTACCCGGCGGGATCCACCGGATGCACGCGCTGCGGCCGCCCCCTCTCGGGGACCGGACCGCTCGCGCCCCCAGGACCGGTCGCACACCCCGGGGTCTCGCCCCACGCCCCCCTCCCGGTGACCCGGGTGGTCGCCCCGGTGGCAGGGGGCGTCGGCGCCGACGGCTCGCCCGGACCGTTCTCGCTGCCCTACAACGAGACCGTCGAGCGGCTTCGGCCGAGCGACGAGCCCTCCTCCCGTCGGGTGCGCCTCATCGGCCTCGTCGCTGCCGTCGCCCTCCTCGGGCTCACCACCATGATCGGTCTGCGGCCGGACGGCGAGGACGCCGAGCCCGTCACCGCTCCCACCGCAGTGAGCGTCGTGAGCGACACCGTCCCACCCGGCGCCGACGCGGCGGCGCTCGCAGCCGAAGCCGGCCCCGCCGTCTGGCAGGTGGTCGGTGACGGGTGCGGCGTCGTGCGCAGCGGCGCGGCCGTCGCCGTCGACGACCACCATCTCGTCACATCGTTCCCGCTGGTCGTGCACGATGCGACACCCTCGATCCGGGCACCGGACGGGACCGAGCGCGAGGCCGAGCTCGTCCACATCGGTCAGAGCCCCGACGTCGCCGTGCTCCGGGTCGCCGATCCCTTGCCCGCGGTCCTCGACCCGCACCACGGCATCACCGCCAGCTCGGCGCAGCGGGTCGCCGTGCTCGGGTGGCCGGGCGAGCCGGCCGATTTCGCCGCCGTCGACGCCATCGTCACCGGGCACCGGGCCGGCACCACCGGGGACCATCACGCCCTCACCTTCGAACGCGACTTCGTCCCGACCGATGCCGGCAGCGCCGTGCTCGACGCCGAGGGCGACCTGCTCGCCATGGTCAGCCTCGTGGGTGCGTCCGACAGCGGTGTCGGGATCCCGGCGGCTGCCCTCGCGGCTGCGGTCGAGGCGGCGCTCGCCCGGGCCGAGGACGGACCGCTCCCTGCAGACTGCTCCCGCGGCGGGTTCAGCCCGACCCCGAACGACGACTGGAAGGACCCCGCCTTCGGCCGCGCCGACCTCGCCCGGGACGACGAGCCGGTGATCGACGCACTGGCCGACCGGTGCCTCAGTGGCGACTGGGCGACCTGCGCCGCCCTTGCGAGCGTTGCGCCGATCGGGTCCGAAGCCGAGGCGGTCGCGCTCGGGTGCGGCGGCGTCTCTCCCGGCACCGAGGGGGCGTGCACAGCCCGGCTCGGAGGTGCGGACGTGAGCCCGGAGCGGCCCGGCCGGACGGGTCAGTGCGCCGTCCTGCCGCGCCGGGACGGCGGTGCCGCCGTCGTCGTGCCCTGCTCCGAGCCCCACGACGCCCAGGTCTTCCTGACCATCCGCACCTCCCCCGTGAACCCCCAGACGGGTCCCAGCGGCGAGGAACTCGCCACCTTCGAGGCACGTTGCGCCGAGGAGCTCCAGGTGTTCCTGCGGACCGCCACGGCGTGGGACCTCGCGTGGCGGGACGGCTACGTGCCGCCCGCGCCGACCGACCCCCAGCCGACCGTCGCATGCTTTGCGTGGGTGGCGGGCCGCTCGGACGTACTCGCCGTCGACTGACTCGGCCGACCTAACCTGCGACCCGTGGCGGACGACGACCGCGAACGCTGGAACGACCGGTATCGGGGGCGTGCACCCGGCGAGGGTGCGCCGTCGGACTTCGTCGCCTGGCTCGAGGGCGTGCTGCCGTCCGCGGGCCGCGCCCTGGACGTCGCCGGCGGCGCAGGCGCGGACGCCGTCCTGCTCGCCGAGCGGGGGCTCGCGGTGACGCTCCTCGACGTGAGCGACGAGGCGCTCCGCCTCGCCAGGGATCGTGCCACCGCCCACGGCGTCACGCTGTCGACCGTCCGCCTCGACCTCGAGGCCGAGCCCCCACCGGCGGGGCCGTGGGACGTGGTCCTCGTCCGGCACTACCTGCAGCGCCCCCTTCTCCCCCGGCTCGGCGGCCTGCTCGCGCCGGGCGGGCTGCTGTGCGTGTGCATCGCCACCCGTCGCAACCTCGAGCGCCACCCGCGCCCGTCGGCCCGGTTCCTGCTCGAACCCGGCGAGCTCCCCGGCCTCGTCCCGGGCCTCGAGATCGTCCGCTGGGTCGAGGACTGGACCCACGAGGGCCCCGAGGGCCGCCACGAGGCCCGGCTGGTCGCCCGGGTGCCAGACTCGGCGGCATGACCGAGACGACCGGCGCCCCCGAGTTCCACCTGTTCCTCCCGCAGATGCGCATGCCGATGGACGTGATGGTCGAGCGCGCCCGCGCCGCGGAGGCGGCCGGGTTCACGGGCCTGGCGCTGATGGACCACCTGGCCCCGCCGCTCGCGGAGGCCCACGACATGTGGGACTCGATGCTCACGGCGGGCTGGCTCCTCGCCGCCACCGAGCGGCTGGTGCTGTCCCACCTGGTGCTGTGTGACTCGTTCCGCCACCCGGCGATGCTCGCGAAGGAGGCGGTGACGCTCGACCACGCCTCGGGCGGCCGGTTCGAGCTCGGCATCGGCTGGGGTTCGGTGGTCGACGAGTTCGTCCGCTTCGGCGTGTTCTCGACCGACGCGAAGGAGCGCGTGGCCCGCCTGCAGGAGACGCTCGAGGTCGTCCGGGCGCTGTGGAGCGGGCAGCCCGTCGACTACGAGGGCACCTACCACCACCTGCAGGGCGCGCAGCAGAACCCGCCGCCGCTCGGCCGGATCCCCATCGTGATCGGGGGGGCCGGACCCAGGACCCTGCGCCTCGTCGCCGCCCACGCCGACTGGTGGAACCTCCCGCTCTACGGCATCCACAAGCTCGAGGAGCTGCGGCCCCAGGTCGGGAACGCGCGCATCTCGGTGCAGCAGATGCTGTGCCTCATCCCGTCGGAGGCACAGCGGGAGGAGGTCACCGCCGTCACCATGAAGCGGTTCGGCCACTACCGCCACGGTCTGTTCGTCGGCACGGCGGACGAGATGGTCGACCACGTGCGCGGGCTGCAGGCGCTGGGGGTGGAGCGGATCTACTGCTGGATGACCGACTTCGGCGTGCCCGAGGGCCTCGAGCGCTTCGGCGAGCAGGTCATCGCCGCCTGCCGGTAGGGACCGGCGTTCAGGACCGCTCGTTGGCCATCGCGTAGACGAGCCGCTTCGGCACCCCGAGGGCGTCGGCCACCTGCGCCACGGCGTCGCGGGTGCTCGTCCCCGACGCCAGCGCCTCGGCCAGCGCCACCCGCACGTCGTCGTCGCCGGCGGGCGCTGGCGGCTCGGCCCCCTCGACCACCAGCACCATCTCGCCCCGCGCGTCCTCCGCCCAGGCGGCGGCGTCGGCCAGGGTGCCGCGGAACACCTCCTCGTGGAGCTTGCTCAGCTCCCGGGCCACCGCCACACCACGCTCCTCGCCGAGGACCTCGGCGAGGTCGGCCAGGGTGCGTGCGGCCCGGTGCGGCGCCTCGAACAGCACCATCGTGCGCTGCTCGCCGCGCAGCGCCGCCAGACGCTCGGTCCGACCGCTCCCCTTGCGGGGCAGGAACCCCTCGAACACGAAGCGAGCCGTCGGCAGACCGGACACCACCAACGCCGCGATCGCCGCCGAGGGCCCCGGGACGACCTCGACCCGGAGACCCTCACGGACCGCCGCCCGCACGAGGCGCTCCCCGGGGTCGGAGATCCCCGGAGTCCCCGCGTCGGTCACGACCGCCACGCGCTCGCCCGAGTGCAGCCGCCGCAGCACCTCCTCGACGGCGCGGGCCTCGGTGTGGTCGTCGACCCGCAGCAGGCGAGGCCGGTCGACGCCGGCGTGGGCGAGCAGACGACCCGTCCGCCGCGTGTCCTCGCAGCAGACCAGATCGGCGGCGCCTAGTTCCTGGACGGCTCGCGGCGACAGGTCGGCGAGGTTGCCGATCGGCGTGGCGACGAGGACGAGCACGCCCTCACGGGCGATCACCGGCGGACCTCGAGACGCCGGCCCACGGTCACGCCCCAGTGGCCGAACGCCCCGGCCTCCGCCTCGACCGCCCAGCGGGCCCGCCGGCAGGGGCGGCACATCCGGTGCCGGGGCATGGTCACGATCCGCAGCACGACCCCGTCGGCGTCGCAGAACGCCACGTCGATCGGGAAGCGCATGCCGAAGGTGTGGACGCTCCGGGTGCGTTCGAGCACGAGCACGCCCGTGATCCCGTCGCGACCGAGCAGGCCACGGAGGCGTGGAACGAACCCCTCCGCCACCTCGGCCGATGCGAGCACCTTGTCGTCGGCGACCAGCCAGGGCATCGAGCGCAATCCTACGGGCGGGGCCGGATCAGACGTTGAAGCGGAACTCCATGACGTCGCCGTCCTGGGGCTCGTACTCCTTGCCCTCGGACCGGACCTTCCCCTGTTCCTTGGCGGCCACCCAGGAGCCGGCGGCCACGAGATCGTCGAAGGCGCAGGTCTCGGCCCGGATGAAGCCCCGCTGGAAGTCGGTGTGGATCACCCCGGCGCACTGCGGCGCCTTCCAACCGGCCTTGAAGGTCCAGGCCCGGGTCTCCTTCTCGCCCGTCGTGAAGTACGTGCGGAGGCCGAGCACGTGGTACGCCGCCCGCACGAACCTGGGCAGCGCACCCTCGCCGAGCCCGAGGCCCTCGAGCATCTCGACGCGCTCCTCCTCGGTGTCCATCATCGCGGCCTCGGCCTCGAGCTGGACGCACATGCCGATGACCTCGGAGCCGGGGAGCGCCGCCTTCACCGGGGCGATGATCCCGTCGATGCGGTCCAGGTCGTCCTCACCCACGTTCACCACGGCGAGCACCGGCTTGTTGGTGAGCAGGAAGTAGGGGCGGAGGACCTCGCGGTCGTCGGCCGACAGGGTGCTGCGGTAGATCGGGGTGCCCTCGGAGAGCACCGCGACGGCCCGGTCGAGCACCTCCACCTCGTGGGCGAGCGCCTTGTCCGCCCTGGCGGCCTTGCGCTTCTTGTCGAGCTGCTTCTCGAGGCTGTCGAGGTCGGCGAGGGGCAGCTCGATCTCCAGCACGCCGAGGTGCTCGAGCGGGTCGGTCGGGCCCGGGACGTCGCCGTCGGTGAACGCCCGGAGCACGAACACGATGGCGTCCACCTCGCGGATGCCGGCCAGGAAGCGGTTGCCGAGGCCCTCACCCTGGTGCGCCCCCTCGACCAGACCGCCGATGTCGGTGAACTGGACGCTGGCCGGGACCACGTTGCGGGACTTGGACATCGCCGCGAGCACGTCGATCCGCTTGTCCGGCACCTTGGCCACCCCGACGTTCGGGTCGGTGGTGGCGAAGGCGTACGGCGCGGCGAGCGCACCTCCGCCGGCCAGCGCGTTGTACAGCGACGACTTCCCCGCATTGGGGAGGCCCACGAACCCGAAGCGTTCCACGAGTCGGGCAGGCTACCGGGCGGCTCGCCGGTACGGTGACGGGGTGGACGGCGACGGTGTGGCTGACGGGGTGCACGCCATCCTGACGGCCGCCCTGGAGCGGGCGGTCCACCTGCTCGACCGGGAGCTCGCGCCGGGCTCGAAGATCCGGGCGTTCCGACGGGCGGCCGACCTCGTCGACGGCCTCGACCCCGACGAGCTCGTGCAGTGGGCCACCGCCGGCACCCTCACCGATCTCGACGGCATCGGTCCCAGCACCGCCCAGGTCATCGCAGAGGCGCTCAGCGCACCCCCGTTCGGTCCGCCCGACGGCTACCTCGCCCGGCTCGACGAGCGCAGCCGCGTGCCCCTCGGGGTGGGCGGTGCGCTGCGGGAGCGGCTGCGCGGCGACTGCCACCTGCACACCACGTGGTCCGACGGCGGCGCCTCCGTGCACGCCATGGCCACCACCGCCCGGGCGCTCGGCCACGAGTACCTGGTCGTGACCGACCACTCCGCCCGGCTCACCGTGGCGCACGGCCTCGACGAGGTCCGCCTCGGCCGGCAGCTCGACGAGATCGCCGCTCTCGACGCGTCGCTCGACGACATCCGGATCCTCGCCGGGATGGAGGTCGACATCCTCGAGGACGGCTCGCTCGACCTGTCCGAGGAGATGCTCGGCCGGCTCGACCTCGTGGTCGCCAGCGTCCACTCGAAGATGCGGATGCCCGCCGACGAGATGACCCGTCGCCTGGTGCGCGCGGCGGCGAACCCCCACGTCGACGTGATCGGCCACATCACGAACCGGAAGGTCCTCGGTTCGGGGCGGGCGCCGTCGAGCTTCGACGCCGACCTCGTGTTCGCCGCCTGCGCCCGCTTCGGCACCGCCGTCGAGATCAACTGCCGGCCCGAGCGGCAGGACCCGCCCGAGGACCTGCTCGCCCTCGCGGTCGAGTGGGGGTGCCACATCGTCGTCGACACCGACGCGCACGCGCCCGGCCAGCTCGAGTGGCAGGCCTACGGGTGCGACAAGGCCGTCCGCTGCGGGGTCCCCGAAGACCTGATCCTCAACACGTGGGCGGCCGACGACCTCCTCGCCTGGACGGGCGGGTAGGCACCGGGGGTCGGTTCCCCCTAGCCTGGGACACCTATGTCGAAGCGGACCCAGAAGAAGCGCAAGAACGCCCGGACCAAGAAGGCCAACCACGGCCGCAAGCCGAACCTGGGCCGCAACAGCTGATCCCTCCCCCTTTCCGTTTGTGCAGTTCGTCGCGCTTTGCGCGATCAACGGCACAAACGGGTGGTGAGCGGGGCCAGGATCTCCTGGTCGGTCATCGCGTCGGTGGCGTTGAGCACCGTCCAGCCGGCGGCCACGAGCTCGTTCCGACGCACCCGATCGTCGTCGAATCGTTGGCGGCCCTTGTGCCACTCGTAGCCGTCGCACTCGTACGCGAGCCACTGCCGCGGCCATGCGAGGTCCAGCCGGCGTCGGCCGCTCGGCAGGTCGACCACGTGCTGCGCCACCGGGAGCGGTAGGTCGGACTCCCGGATCAACCGCCAGATCCGCCGTTCGAGCTCGCTCTCCTGCGCCCGTCGGGTCTTGCGGCGCTCACCGACGACCCGGGCGACCCGGGCTGGCGACCGTCCCGGCGCCATCGGCAACCGCGCCGATCGGGCATCGAGACCGTTCGGTGTGGTGAGGCGTCGGCGCCACGCCTCGTCGAGCAGCCGGGACAGCTCGTCGTCGGTGCAGCGCCGGGCGAGGTCGCACAGCAGACGGGGCACGCTCGTGACCGGGATGCCCTCCACCGTCCGCCGATCCCGAGCCTCGAGCAGCCGGCTGCGGTGGACCGTGACCCCTGGCGGCCTCGGTTGGCGTCCGAGCGGAACGGTCACCTCCGGCAGTTCCCCTGCCGGGACGGGAAGGTCCCAGAGCGCCGCCGCCGAAGCATGGGACGCAATGGCACCCGGTCCTGCGGCGAGGACGGCGGCGAGGACCACCGTGGTGTGGTCCGGTTCGCCGCCCCCGACGAGGTACACGCCACGATGGAGCGGGTGCAGCAAGCCCGAGGTGCGCCGCGTGAGCACCTGACGCGGCGAGAGGCCGGCGTCGCGGAGCTGGCTGATGGTGACGAGGCCACGCTGTCGGCGGGCGAGCTCGAGGATCGAGCGGTCGGCGCTGGTTGCCATGCGCCCCATTGCTACCGATCCCCTACGACAGCCCTTCCCGTTTGTGCTGTTCATCGCGGTTTCCGCGAGCAACTGCACAAGCAGGAACAAGGCCTCTGCTACCGCCTGCAGGTGACCGCGGGGTAGCGTGCGGGCACTCCGCGGGCGGAGGGAACGGCGGGCGCGCCCGCGCCCGACCCCCACCGTCGGCCCTCGGAGGGCGGGCCGGTGCGATCACCGGGCCGGACGACCGGTGACGGCATCCGACCGGATGTCGCGAGGGAGGGTTCATGAAGAAGCGATTGATGCTCCTGTTGAGCGTCCTGCTGCCGTTCGCCCTGGTGGCGGCGGCGTGCGGTGACGACGACGAGAGCGAGAGCACCGAAACCACGGCTGCCGCCGACGGCGGCAGCGAGGCCGACGGCGGCGAGGTCCCGGCCTCCGACATCACCGTGGGCCTGGTCTACGACATCGGCGGTCGTGGCGACCAGTCGTTCAACGACGCCGCAGCGGCCGGCCTCGAGCAGGCCAAGGCCGAGCTCGGCGTCGAGTTCGCCGAGTCGTCCCCGAACGACGACGGCTCCAACCGGGCCGAGCTCCTGCAGCTCCAGGCCGACTCCAACAACCTCGTGATCGGCGTGGGCTTCCTCTTCGCCGACGCCATCAACGAGGTCGCGCTGGAGAACCCCGACGTGCAGTTCGCGGTGGTCGACGGCGTCCCCGCCGGTGACGCTGCCGAGAACCTGGCCATGCTGGTGTTCGCCGAGCACGAGGGCTCGTTCCTCGTCGGCGCGGCGGCGGCGCTGAAGAGCGAGACCGGCACGGTCGGCTTCATCGGCGGCGTGAACACCGAGCTGATCCAGAAGTTCGAGGCCGGCTTCCGTGCGGGCGCCGAGTACATCAACCCGGACATCGAGATCCTGGCCGAGTACATCACCGAGCCCCCGGACTTCGACGGCTTCAACGCCCCGGACCGCGGCAAGGAGATCGCCCTGTCCATGTACGAGGGCGGCGCCGACATCGTGTACCACGCGGCCGGCGGCTCCGGCGGCGGCCTCTTCGTGGCGGCCAAGGCGTACTCCGAGTCGAGCGG
>JBEIGA010000116.1:0-11828 GCA_040382135.1 Acidimicrobiales bacterium | reverse complement strand
GCGCTCTTCGCGACGAACTGCACGAACGGGATCAGCGGAGTTGGTCGACGTAGGTGTCGGTGCCCACGATCGTCGGGACGAACGGGGCGCAGAGCTCGACCCGGCCCCGGCCCGAGGCGGCGACGGCGTCGCCGCGGTCGGCGAAGACGTCGGCCCAGCAGTCCTGCGGCGGCACCGAGAGCACGTGCAGCACGGTGACCCGGCGCTCGATCCCGGGGATGTCGTCGACGTAGGCCATCTTGTCCGCCGGGAGCGGGATCGGCTGGAACACGTGGGAGAACAGGATCGGCGCCCCCGCCTGGAGCGCCGGCAGGTCCTCGGCGTGCAGCCAGGCGATCAGGTCCTCGCGGTCGCCGCCGGGCGGGGCGTCGATCACCTCGAGCACGAGGCCCTGCGACGGGTGGTCGAGCGACTGGTAGTCCCAGGGAGGACCGTCGTGGGGCGTGGTGGCGCCCCGGTAGCGCTGGAACGACGTGAAGACGTGGGTGCGGTCGAGGTAGATCCGCCCGTCCGGCAGGAGGCGCTGGTTGGTGCCGACCGACCAGCGCAGGTGGTCCTCGTAGCGACCCTCGGTGATCCAGTAGGTGGCCAGGTAGCAGCCGGCGGTCACGGGCTGGGCGATCACGGAATCCGCCGGGTACCGCAGCAGCTGCAGCTCGCGCGGTGCCACCCAACGCCTGCCTGCGAACATCCAGGGCATGGCCATGGCGCCCGAGTAGAAGTGGTCGTCCTCGTACCAGCGGTTGTACGCCCGCTCGTGGCCGGGGTGGGGTTCGACCATCGTGATGAGGGCGGAGCCGATGCGCACGGGGTAGGGCCCGGTGCCGGGCAGCCGGTGGTACGCCTCGTCGGGTCCGGCGAGCTCGTGCGGGTCCGGGGCGCCGTCGGGGTAGTCGGGCATCGTCGACCTCCGTGGTCGGTCGGTGGTGGGATCTGGTAGCAACTGCGGAGTCTGGTCCGGCAGGGGAGAGGGTGCACATGGCTGCAGGGATGGTCGAGGGGAAGGTCGTCCTCGTCACGGGGGGCAGCGGCGGCATCGGGCGTGCCGCCGCGGTGATCTACGCCCGTGAGGGCGCCGCCCACGTCGCCATCGCCGACCTCAAGGACCCCGAGGGCGCCGAGACCGTCGCCATGGTCGAGGCCGCAGGGGCCACGGCGTCGTACCACCACGTCGACCTCACCGACGAGGCGCAGGTCGAGGGGCTGGTGGCCGCCGTCGTCGCCGACCACGGCCGCCTCGACGTGGCGTTCAACAACGCCGGCATCACCGACGCCATGACCGCGTTCACCGACCTCAGCCTCGAGGCCTGGAACCGGATGATCGCCATCAACCTGACCAGCGTGTTCCTCTGCCTGAAGCACGAGCTGCGCCAGATGGCGGCCCAGGGTTCCGGCGCGATCGTGAACACGTCGTCGGGCGCGGGCGTGGTCGGCTTCCCCGGCCTGCCCCACTACGTCGCCGCCAAGCACGGCGTCCTCGGCCTGACCCGCACCGCGGCCGCCGAGTTCGGTCGCCAGGGGATCCGCGTCAACGCCGTGCTCCCCGGCTCCACCGCCACCCCGATGCTGCTCGGCTTCATCGGCGACGACGAGGGGCTGCGCCGGATGATGGAGGCGAGCACCCCCATCGGCCGCCTGATCGACCCCGAGGACATCGCCGAAGCCGCCGTGTGGCTCTCGGGCACCCACGCCCGGATGGTCAACGCCCAGGCGATGATCGTCGACGGCGGCGGCGTCCAGAGCCGCTGATCCCCCTCGTCCCCCCAGGAGCTCGTCATGACCGCATCCATCGCCCCCCTCGAAGGCAAGCGCATCCTCGTCACCGGGCCCACGGGCCAGGTCGCGAAGCCCGTGTCCCTCGCCCTCGCCCGTGCCAACGAGGTCGTCGGCATCGCCCGGTTCGGCAACGCCGCTGCCCGTGCGGAGCTCGAGGCGGGCGGCGTCACCTGCATCCCGGTCGACCTCGCCTCGGGCGACTTCTCCGCCGTCCCCGCCGACGTCGACGTCGTGCTCAACCTGGCCGTTGCGAAGACCCAGGACTTCGACCACGACCTGAAGGCGAACGTCGAGGCCACGGGGTTGCTGATGAGCCACTGCCGGAACGCCTCGGCCTTCCTGCACTGCTCGTCCACGGCCGTCTACGCGCCGAAGGCCGGCCGGCGGTTCACCGAGGACGATCCGCTCGGCGAGAACAACCACCGGCTCATGTTCCCCACCTACACCCTCTGCAAGGTGGCGGCCGAGGCCATGGCCCGCTTCGGTGCCCGGGAGTACGGCATCCCCACGGTGGTGGCCCGGCTCAACGTGCCCTACGGCGACAACGGCGGGTGGCCATGGCTCCACCTCGAGCAGGTGCTCGCCGGACAGCCGATCGCCCTGCACCCCGACGGGTCGCAGTACAACCTCATCCACGAGGACGACATCATCGCCTCCATCCCTGCGCTGCTCGCCGCTGCGTCGGTCCCCGCGATCACGGTGAACTGGGGCGGCACCGAGGAGACCTCCATCGAGGCGTGGTCGCGGTACATGGGCGAGCTCGCCGGCAAGGAGGTCACCTTCGTCGAGACCGACCTGACCATCGAGCCGGTCCCGGTCGACACCTCCCGGCTGCGTGCCATCGCCGGCGAGAGCACGGTCGGCTGGCGCGAGGGCATCCGGCGGATGGCCGAGCACTTCCACCCCGAGCTGTTCGCCTGACGGTCCCGCCGGTCGTGCGACCGCGTCCGGTACCGTCCGTCCCGTGACCGCCGTCGACCCGTCACCCGGCACCTCGCTCCACGCACAGGACGTCGCCATCCGTGGTGTCGTCGCGGGGTACGGGGGCGCGCCGGTGCTGCGTGGCATCGACCTCGCCGTCCCGGCGGGCCGATCGCTGGTGCTGCTCGGGCCGTCGGGTTGCGGCAAGACGACGCTGCTGCGGTGCATCGCCGGGCTCGAACCCGTGCTCGAGGGCGTGATCTCCGTCGGCGGTCGGGAGCTCTCCCGTCCCGGACGCGTGGAGCCGCCGGAACGTCGCGGCATCGGCATGGTGTTCCAGGACGGGGCGCTGTTCCCCCACATGACCGTCGCCCAGAACGTCGGGTACGGGCTCCCGCGGGCGGACCGCAAGGGCGCACGGGTCGACGAGCTGCTCGAGATGGTCGGCCTCGCGGGCTACGGCGACCGTCGCCCGGCGACCCTGTCCGGTGGCCAGCAGCAGCGCGTGGCCCTGGCGCGGGCGCTCGCGCCGCGTCCGTCGGTCCTCCTGCTCGACGAACCGTTCTCCAGCCTCGACACCGCGCTGCGCGTCCAGATCCGCCACGAGGTGCACCGCCTGCTCGTCGAGATCGGGATCACCACGATCCTCGTCACCCACGACCAGAGCGAGGCGTTCGTCCTAGGCGACGAGGTCGCCGTGATGCACGACGGCGCCGTGGTGCAGGTCGGACCGCCGGCGGACCTCTACGCCACGCCGGCGTCGCCGTGGCTCGCCGGCTTCGTCGGAGAGGCGAACCTGCTGGCCGGCGATGCGGACGGTGCCGTCGCCCGCACCCCGCTCGGGTCCGTGCCGCTGCGGACGCCGGCGTCCGGTCCCGCGACGGTGCTCTGCCGCCCGGAGCACCTGCTGCTCGTGCCCGCCGGCACCGGTGACGATCCGGCGGCCGAGGGCGTGGTCGAGGTCGTCGAGTACTACGGGCACGACACGCGCTACGACGTCCGGCTCGCCGGTGGAGCCTCGCTCGCGATCCGGAGGCCCGGCGCGCCGGCCCACCGACGGGACGATCGCGTCGCGGTCCGGTTCACCGGGCCGCCCGCTCCGGCGTGGCCGTCGGTCGGCGACGCGGGCGGTTGAGCGACGGGACACCGGTGGGACGAGGCGGGGGCATGGAGTCGAGCGAGATCGTCGTCGTGGGTGCGGGGCCTGCGGGTCTCACCGCGGCCTGGCAGGCGGCCACGGCCGGCCACCGGGTGATCCTCCTCGAGCGGGCACCGGCGGTCGGGGGCATGGCGGCGAGCATCACCGTCGCCGGCCAGCGCGTCGACCTGGGGAGCCACCGCCTCCACCCGGCGGCCTCCCCACAGGTGCTGCGCGCGCTCCGTCAGCTGCTCGGCGCCGACCTCCAGACCCGGGCCCGCAACGGCCGGATCCGCTTCGACGGCCGCTGGGTGGCGTTCCCGTTGCGGCCGGACGACCTGCTGCGGACGCTGCCCGCGCCGCTCAAGGCCCGCCTCGCCCGCGACCTCGCCCTCCGACCGGTGCGCCGGCGCCCGCCCGACACGTTCGGCGGGATCGTCGGGGCCGGACTGGGGCCGACGGTCCTCCGCCACGTCTACGAGCCCTACGCCCGCAAGCTCTGGGACGCCGCGCCCCACGAGCTCGACGGCGACCTGGCCCGGCGCCGCGTCTCCGCCGACGGTCCCACCGCGATCGCCCGACGCCTCCTGGCCCGTTCCGGTCGCGGCCGGGCCTTCCTCTACCCGCGGCTCGGGTACGGCCAGATCGTGGAGGCGCTCGCCGACGCCGCCGTCGCCGCCGGGGTCGAGATCCGCCTGCAGACCGCGGTCACCGCCGTCGAGCCCCGCGCCGACGGCGCCACGGTCCACCTCGACGGAGGGCGGCTCGACGCCGGGCACGTCCTGTGGACCGCAGCGTTGAGCGGCCTCGTCCGGTCCGCCCGTCCGGCGGCGCCGGCGCCGGTGGTGGACGCGCTCGGTCGGCTCCGCCACCGGGGCGCGGTGCTGGCGTACCTCGTCCTCGACCGGCCCCAGTGGACGACCTTCGACGCCCACTACATCCCGGACGCCGACAACCCGATCGCCCGCCTGTCGGAACCGAAGAACTACCGGGACGGCCCCGACCCGGCGGGCTCGACGGTGCTGTGCGCGGAACTGCCCTGCTGGGTCGGCGATCCGGTCTGGCGCGCCGACCCGGACGAGCTCGGGGCGATCGTCGTCGACGCCGTCGCCCGGGCGGGCCTGCCCGCCGTGGCGCCGGTCGCCGTGGAGAGCCGCCGCCTGCCGAGCGTCTACCCGGTGTACCGGGCCGGGTACGGACGCTCGCTCGCCCGGGTGCTCGGCTGGACCGAGGGCCTCGACGCCGTCACGGTGCTCGGCCGGCAGGGCACCTTCGTGCCCGACAACCTGCACCACGTGATGGCGATGGGGTGGGACGCTGCCGACGCGCTCCGTCCCGGGCCCGTGTTCGACCGCGCCGCGTGGCGCAGCGCCCAGGAGCGGCACGCCCGCCACGTGGTGGAGGACTGACGCCGGGCACCGGCGCCGGCCGTGGTCAGCGGGCGGCGGTGGAGCGGGTGAACTTGCGGATCGAGAGGGCGGCGAAGACCGCGATGATCCCGAACGACCACACGATGGAGAGCCACAGGTCGTCGCCGACGGGGTTGCCGTTGGAGAGGGAGCGGGCGGCGTTGGTGACCACCGTGAACGGGTTGGCGTCGGCGATGGCGCCGAGCCAGTCGGGCATGCTCGCCGTGGACACGAACGCCGACGAGACGAACGTGAGCGGGAACATCCAGATGAAGCCGGCCGAGTTGGCCGCCTCCACCGAGCCGACGGACAGGCCGACGAGCGCCTGCACCCAGCTCAGCGCGTAGCTGAAGAGGAGCAGGAGGAGGATGGAGGCGAGCGACTCGGCGAAGGTCCCCTGGAAGCGGAACCCGACGAGGAAGGCGGTCACCAGCATCACCACGAAGGTGAAGATGTTGCGGACCAGGTCCGAGATCGTGCGGCCGATGAGCACCGCCGACTGGGCCATGGGGAGCGAGCGGAACCGCTCGATCAGGCCCTTCTGGAGGTCCTCGGCGAGGCCGATCCCGGTGAACGCTGAGCCGAACACGACGGTCTGGGCGAAGATGCCGGGCATCAGGTACTGCTCGTAGGACTCGTACCCGGGGATCTCGATCTCGCCGCCGAACACGTAGACGAACAGCAGCAGGAACATGATCGGCTGGATCGCGGCGAAGATCAGCAGCTCGATGTTGCGGGGGATGATCCGCAGGTGGCGGGTGGCCTCGGTCCACGAGTCCCGGACCAGCCAGATCGGGCCGGTGGGGACCTCGTGGCGCGGCGCGGGTCGGGGGGTGCCGGTGGTGGTCATGCGCCGGGTCCCTCCTCGGCGTGGTGGCCCGTGAGCACGAGGAACACGTCGTCGAGGGTGGGGCGGCGGACCTCGATGTCGACGACCTCCACTGCGGCCGCGTCGAGCGCGCGGATGGCGGCGGGCAGCACGCCGCCGCCGCTCTGCACGGGCGCGGTCAGCAGGTGGAGCTCCGGTCGTAGGTCGGGCTCGCCCTGCACCACGCCGCGGAGCGCCGTCGCCGCGACCGGCAGGTCGTCGGCCCGCGCCACGGTGACGGCCACGCGGTCGCCGCCGATCTGGTCCTTCAGCTCCTCCGAGGTGCCCTTGGCGATGACCCCGCCCTGGTCGATGACCACGATCTCGTTCGCGAGGCGATCGGCCTCCTCGAGGTACTGCGTGGTGAGCAGGATCGTGGTGCCCTCGCTGCCGAGCTCCTCGACGAGGTCCCACATGGCGAGGCGGCTGCGGGGGTCGAGGCCGGTGGTGGGCTCGTCGAGGAAGAGCACCGACGGTCGGGCGATGAGGCTCATGGCGATGTCGAGCCGCCGCCGCATCCCGCCCGAATAGCCCTTGGCGATGCGGTCGGCGGCATCCACGAGGTCGAAGCGCTCCAGCAGCTCCGTGGCCCGCCGCCTGGCGTCGGCGCCGCGCATGTGGAAGTAGCGCCCGATCATCTCGAGGTTCTCCCGGCCGGTGAGCCGCTCCTCGACCGCGGCGTACTGCCCGGTGAGCCCGATGCGTGCCCGCACCCGTGCGGGCTCGGCGACGACGTCGATCCCGTCGACGAGGGCCCGGCCGCCGTCGGGACGGATGAGCGTGGTCAGGATCCGGACGGTGGTGGTCTTCCCGGCGCCATTGGGGCCGAGGAGTCCGAGCACGGATCCCTCCGGGACCGCGAGGTCGACCCCGCGGAGGGCCTCGGTGGATCCGAATCGTTTGGTGAGGCCCGTTGCCTCGACGGCATGCACGGCGGGAACCCTATCGTCGGGGTCCGAGGGCTCCGGCGGGATTCCGGCGGGTGCTCGTCCGGGTGCTCGTTCGTCGGGTGCGGATGTGTCACGATCTGCACCGTCATGAGCCTGATCGACCCGACGGACACCAAGACCAGCTGGTTGGCCCCCGAGGACATCGCGGACGTCCGCGATAAGGTGCCGATCGTCTACGTCGAGGCCGTTCCGGTGCGCTGCGACGAGTTCGGGCAGGTGCTCCAGGTGGGGCTGCTCCTGCGGATGATGCCCGACGGTACGGTCAGCCGGGCCGTGGTCAGCGGCCGGGTGCTCTACGGCGAGACCCTGCGCCAGGCGCTGGTCCGGCACCTCACCAAGGATCTCGGGCCCGTGGCGGGCGCCCACGTGCCGCCGTCCCCGGTGCCGTTCACGGTGGTCGAGTACTTCCCCGACCCCGACCTCACCGGCTTCTACGACCCGCGCCAGCACGCGGTGAGCCTCGCCTACGTGGTGCCCATCACCGGCGAGTGCGCCCCGTCGCAGGACTTCCTCGAGATCGCCTGGGTAACACCGGAGGAGGCCACGAGCCTCGCAGTGCGCTCGGAGATGAACGGTGGGCAGGACAAGCTGCTCCGTCGTGCGCTGGCCCACGTGGGTCGGCTCCCCTGACCCCGCGGGAGGGACCATGGCCGGACTGGACGATCTGCTGCGCATGACGGGCGGCCCGGAGACGCGCAAGGTGCTCGACCTCGTCGACGAGCTCTGGGAACGTCGGGCCAAGCTCTGCGAGGTGGTCGACACCCTGTGGGAGCAGCGGGAGGCGATGGGCAAGGCGATCCGCTTCGTCGCCGACCACGGCGAGGACGTGAGCCGGCTGTCCACCGAGTTGCCCGACCTGCTCAGCCGGCTCGGCACCAGCCTCCAGGCGGTGGGTGGCGGCCTCGTCAGCGCAGCGGGCATGGGCGACCGGGTGGAGCCCTCGTCGCCCACTGCGGCGGCTGCCGCTGCGCCGGCGAAGAAGGCTGCGCCCGCGAAGAAGGCTGCGCCGGCGAAGAAGGCGCCCGCGAAGAAGGCTGCGCCCGCGAAGAAGGTTGCGCCCGCTAAGAAGGCGCCTGCGAAGAAGGCGCCCGCGAAGAAGGCGCCCGCGAAGAAGGCACCGGCGAGCGCCGGCTGAGGGCTGTGGTCCAGCACTCGCCATGTGCGACCGGTCCGCACGGGTGCTCATGCTGGAGCAAACCGGGTCGACGCGGTTCGACGTTGCCACCGTTCGGCTGGCGCTGTTGGGAAGGCTCCCCACTGCCCTTGCACCACCGCGCCGTCGGCGGGTCAGCCGAACTGCTGGCCGGGGCTGATGCTGGGCAGGTTGCCTCCGCAGTCGGGACCGAAGCTGGGATCCTCGGCGGCGACGAGCGCGCACGCGTCCTGCAGCTTGAACTCACCGTCGGCGAGGACGCGCCAGTCGCCTCCGGCTCGATCCCGCACCAGGATGATCTCGCGCATGCCGTCGGCGGTACCCCACGCGACGATGATCCGCTCACCGATGGAGCATCTGCCCATCTCGACCGTCTCGGCCTGGAGGTCGCCCCGCGCTGCGAGGTCACCGGTCGTGGGGCACACACCTGGCTGCAGCGCCGGGGTCGGGGACGGCACAGGGACGAGGATCCGCCCACAGGAATCCGAGCACTCGAGCGCCCAGACATCCGCGATTGTCCACCCGGTGCCGTCCTCGTGGGAGAGGTACACATCGATGCGGGAGTTGACGTCGTAGTACCCGTCCCATGAACACGCGGTCATCGAACCCTCGGGGCGGCAGGAGGAGAAGCTCCACTCGTCGAGCACCGGAAGGCTCCGCTCGGCCTCCTGCAGCGAAGCGTTCACCACGGGTCCACCCTCACCGCCGCGGAGGAAGTTCCCGATCTGGGAGACCGCGGCGGTGAGTCCGGCGGCGCGTGGGAGGGAGGCGACGTCGAACAGGCGAGCGGCGCTGAGCCCGCTCACCCCACCCGACGAGACCGAGAACCAGGCCGCACCGCTGCCCGGCAGGTTCGCCGCCGGCTGCGATCCCGAGATCTCCACCCCGCAGGTTCCGGCCGGGATGCGGCCCAGTTCGTCGCCGTCGGGGGTGGGGCGGTTCCGGACCGCCGCGAACTCGATGTCGGAGCGGACACAGCCGACGCCCCGCCCCGACTGCGGCGGCTGACCGGTCGTGGTGGCGTTGGTGGTGATCCAGTCGTTGAGGGTGCCGAGGGTTTCGGTGGTGATCTCGGTGTTGCGCATGAGGTTGCCGTGGTAGCAGGGCGCGTTGGTGGGGTTGAGGAGGAGGTTGCGGAGTTGTGCGTTGCGTTCTTGGGGGGTTTCGCCGTTGTTCCAGGTTCGGCGGAGTCGGTCGAAGGGTGCGTTGGTGTCGTAGAGGTCGTAGGTGCAGGTGATGGTGGCGGTGCGGGTGGCGTCGGCGGTGGCGGAGGGGGTGCTGACGACGATGTCGCCGAGGTCGGTGGTGAGGGGTGCGCCGAAGAGGGTGACGCGGAGCTGGGTGCTGGCGGCGATGGCGAGGGTGTTGGTGGCGGGCCAGGCTCCGAGTTCGGCGAGTTGGGGGGATCCGGCGCGGAGTGCTCGGCCGGCGTCGCTTTCGAGGGCGGCGAGTTGGGGGATGCGCCAGCAGTTGCTGTCGCCGGTGTCGGTGCCTCGGTTGCCGCAGATGTGAAGGAGGAGGTCGAGGGCGGGGAGGTAGGTGAGTCCGGGGACGCCGGGGGGTCTGGTGGCGGCGTCGGTGTAGGCACCGGCGGCGGCGGCGAGGTCGGAGCCGAGGTAGGGGGTGCCGAGGGTGACGACCTGTCCGAGCTTGGTGGCGCGGGGGACGCCTTGGGGGTCGGTGGTGTTGGCGACGTAGCGGGTGACGAGGCCGCCCATGGAGTGGGCGACGACGGAGACGGGGACGCCGTGTTGCTGGTGGAGGCAGTCGATGGTGGCGGCGAGCCGTCCGGCGATGCGGTCGTCGGTGAGCCAGCGGAGCGAGTCGTCGGTGTAGGAGAACGAGTAGACGTGGGCGTGGGGCAGTCCGGGGGGTGTGTCCTGGCCTTCGATGCCGGCGAGCGCGTCGAGCAGTGATCGGGGCGGTGAGGGCGTTGTGCCGCTGTAGGACAGGTCGATGGTCCCGGCGAAGTCGGCGTCGGTGCCGGTGATGCCGTGGATGGTCAGGATCGGGAACGTGTGTCCTGCGGCGTCGGGTTGCGGGATCCGGCCTCGTTCGGCGGACTGGTCGTAGGCGTCGCAGACCCATCCGCCTTGCGTGAGGGGTTGGGCGGCGGCGGGGACGTGGAGGGTGGGGGCCAGGAGGGCGGCGAGCAGGCCGGCGCAGAGGGCGAGGGTGGCGGTGGCGGTGGGGCGGGTCATGGTTCCAGTGGGATGGTCATGGAGACGAGCCACTGCCCGTCGCGTTGTTGCATGAACACCCAGTAGCGCTGCTCGGGTTGTCCGGCGACGCGGACCACGGCGTCGACGGAGGCGAGGTCGCCGGTGATGTCGATGGTGGCGTCGACGGGTTCGACCCGTGCGCCGGCGGGGAGGACCAGGGAGAGGTCCTCGACGCCGGCCAGCGCTTCAGGGGTGAACCCGGCGGGGTCGCCGGGTGTCAGCGCGGCGACCGCGGCGAGCACGTCCTGCTCGGCGGTCGGTGGAGCCGAGGTCGTCGACGCGGGAACCGTCGATGTGGTCACGGGTGTGGCTTCGTCCGAACCCGAGCACGACAACCCCACGAGCACGAAACCGGCCCACCACACCCCACGCGCCCACCGCATGCACGCCGACGCTACACGCATTACCAAAACGCCCGCCCCACCAACAACGAGCCGCCCGACGCCAGCAGGCGTCCTCGGGTTTCGCGCGGTGAGCTTCCGTGACGTCGGGCGGTGATCAGGGCGTGGAGTCGCCCTCGCTGATCCCGCGCTCAGCGTTCGATGGCGTTGAGGTAGTTGTAGATCGTGATGCGGCTGACGCCCATGGCCTCGGCCACGTCCTCGACGCCGCGGCGCAGCAGGAACGCGCCCCGTTCGTTGAGCAGGCGGACCGCAGCCTGCTTGCCTTCGCGGGGGAGGACGTCGAGCCGGTCGCCGAGCTCGTGCTCGACGCCGTGGATGAGCCGCCCCAGGGCGTCGTGCAGGGTGTCGAGCCGCACCGCGGCGGTGGACTCGCCCTCGGGGACGACCTGCACCTGGACCCGGCTCGCCCCGGCGGCCATGGCGGCGGCGACGACGTCACGGAGCGCGTCGGCGAGCAGGTCGGCGGGGCCCTCGACGGTCGTGCCGAACGGGCCGACCACGGGCACGAGGCCGTGTCGCTCCACCGCGGCGACGGCAGCGGTGACGTGGGGGCCGGGCGATCCCTCGACGAAGGGCTCCACCAGGAACTCCGCCGTGACGTGTCCCGGCCGGCTCACCGTGCACCCGTTCGCGCAGCGTTCACGTAGGGTGCTTGACACTTTGTAAAAGCGACGGGATCATCCACCCATGGCCGAAGCACACGGCGAGTCTACGGAGCGCGTCCCCGGCGGGACCCGATCGCGCCCCCGCATCGACGGGGAGCGGCTCCTTCGGCGCCTGGCGGACCTCGCTTCGGTCGGCGACACCGGTGACGGCGGCGTCTGCCGCCTGGCCTGCACCGACGCCGACCGCGCCGGCCGGGACCTCGTCGTGACGTGGATGCGCGACCTCGGCATGGCGGTCACCGTCGACGGTGTGGGCAACGTCGTCGGCACGCTCGCCGGCACGGAGCCCGGGCTGGCGCCGGTCATGACCGGCAGCCACATC
>JBEIGA010000115.1:0-11835 GCA_040382135.1 Acidimicrobiales bacterium | reverse complement strand
CCCCCTCCGCCTCCCCGTTCTTCGAGGCGTCTGGTCGCACGAAGCGACCTTTCGCTTCAACGAACCGAGGGGGTGGGCGGGGGAAGCGCGGCGTGGAGGGCGGTGGCGGCCTGTTGGGCGGCGGTGCGGGGCTTCTCGGCGTGGAGGGCGTCGGAGAAGACCTCCACGCCGACGGGGGCGGTGCAGCCGCGCGCGCGGAGCTCGGCGAGGACCCGGGCCGAGATCGGCGCAGGGCTGCCGCAGGGGAGGAGACGCTCGTGCATGCCGGCCTGGGCGACGTCGGCAGGGTCCGTGTCCGCCGCCTCACCCAGCTGGATGCCGATCACCGCCGCGCCCGGCAGGTCGGCCGGGAGCCGGCCCTTGTCCGGTCCAACGGCGAGGTGCCAGGTGTCGAGCATGATCCCCGTGCCGGGGGTGCCGGCACGACGGCAGAGGTCGTACGCCGTTCCCAGGTCGCGGAGGCCGGACCACGGGTACGGCTCGAGGTGGAGCAGCAGGCCGTGCGCGGCGGCGGCCTCGGCGGTGGCGCCGAGGGCGCGTGCCGCCGCGTCCCGCTCGGACTCCGTGGCCACCGATGCGCCGGGCGGCACGTGGATCGTGGCGGAGCGAGCACCGAGGGCCGCACCGGCGGCCAGCAGGTCGGCCACCGGTCGGGGCGGGTCGTGCGAGGAGCCGAGCCAGCCGAACCCACCGTCGGCCTCCGCGACCGAGAGGCCGAGCGCGGCGAGGAACGCCCGCAGCTCGTCGTCGGACCAGCCCTCGGCGCGGGCCGCGTCGAGCTCGCGCACGTAGAACGAGATCCCGTCGAAGCCGGCCGACGCCGCCGCCATCGCCTTGCGGACGAACGGCGTCGACCCCAGCGTCCCGCTGCACAGGACCAGCGAGTCCGGGCCCAGCGGCGCCGGCGTGCGGTCGACACCGCGCCACAGCAGGTCGAAGCTGCGACGGGAGAACCGCCAGCCCTCGGAGGTGCGCACCGCCTCATCGGTGTAGACGCCGACCACGAGGCCCGGGCCGGTGTCGCGGACCTGGTCCTCCCGCACGAGCCATCGCCCCCTCGCCCGGTCACCCGCGGGTGCCACCTCGAGCCGTCCGGCGAGGACGTCCTGCGTGCAGGCCCGGACGTTGGCCCGGGCGACGGCGAAGTGGCCGGTGATCGCCCCGGCCCCGGCCACCTCGGTGCCGGCGAGGTCCCAGACGGCGTCGTCGGCCCAGCAGGAGGCGAAGACGGCCGGGTCGGCCGTGCGCACGGCCTCGGAGTAGCGGGCGAGGAGGTCCCGCACGGGATGGTCGGGCCCCGGGCCCGCCGCGCTCACCGGACCTCCTCCGGGACGCCGAAGCGCTCGGTGTAGCGGGCGAAGCGCGCCCGCTGCTCCGAGGCGTCGAGGCCGAGGTCGTCGAACGACCAGCGGTGGCCGCCGTGGCGCTCCTTCGGCCGGCCGGCGAGCTCCTCGGCCATGCGACGCTCGATGTCGAGCGGCAACACCCAGCCGAGCTCCTCGTACATGCGCCGCACGACGGCGAGCCCGTCCTCCTGGAAGGCGGCGAAGTGCCCGTGGACGGTGCGGTCGGCGGGCAGCCTGCCGGCGTCGACGGCGTCGACGAGACCGTCGAGGTCCTTGTGGTAGAGCCACGCGTGGTAGCGACCGATCTCGGCGAGGTCGACCTGGTCGCTGTGCGACCACCGCAGGTTGGCGATCAGGCTCGACACCGACCCGAGGATGGCGAGCGGGTCGCGGTGCGTGACCGCAAGCCGCGCGTCGGGGTACACGTCGAGCAGCACCGGCAGGTTGTGCAGGTGCACCGGCGACTTCAGCACCCAGCGATGCGTCGGCATGCGCCGCTGGAGGATCTGCAGCACGAGCCGGTGCATCTCGTACGCCGGGGTCATGTCGCAGGCGAACAGCCAGTGGATGTACGAGGGCGTCGCGTAGCGGCTCACGAACTCCTCGGAGCGGAAGGCGAGCGACATCGCCGACAGGCACTCCTTGTGCATCCGGCCGCCGTACTCGTGGATGGCGACGATGCCGTTCGTGACCAGCTGGGGGAGCCGCAGCTCCACGTCGGCCAGGGCGATGCGCGGATCGGTGGCGAAGGTCGCGGGCTCGGGCGGCGGGACCGGGCGGAGCAGTTCCCAACCCTCCGGCACACGATGGCGGGTGTCGGAGGCCAGGAGCGCGTGGAGGATCGTGGTGCCGGTCCGGGGGGCGCCCACCACGAACAGGGGCTCGACGATCCGCTCGTCCCGGACACCAGGGTCGGCCTTCACGTGGTCGCAGACCTGCAGGCGGACCTCGAGCATCCGCACCACGAACCGCCGGGTGATCCAGCGTCCGAGGAGGTGCAGGTCGGCCTCCTCCTCGAGGGCGCGCACGGCGAGGTCGAGCCCTTCGAGGAAGTCCTCGCCGGTGCCGGGGCCGGGGGCGAGCAGGTCGGGGACACCACCGTCGGCCCGCCCGTGGCGCGCGAGCGCCTCGCGGATCAGGCCGTCCCGGGTCAGCGGCTCGGCGGCCTCGGCGGTGATCGGGAGGATGTCGCCGGCGTTGACCGCCTCGACCCATGCGGCTCGGGGTCCCGGGTTCCAGGTCATGGGCGGACACTACGCTCGCCGATATGCAGTCCGCCCCACCCGCGCAACCCGGCCCCACCACCCCGCCCACCGACCTCGCCGGCCAGGTCGTCGTCCTCACGGGCGCCACCAAGGGCATCGGTCTGGGCATCGCCCACCACCTGGCCGGGCTCGGCGCCCTCCTCGTGGTCACCGGACGGAAGCCCGAACGGGTCGAGCGCCTGTCAGCGGCCCTGGCCGCCGAGGGCTACGACCACCTCGCCGTACCGGGGAACGTCGCCGACCGCGACGGCGCCTTCGCCCTGGCCGAGGCAGCGGTCGCGCACTTCGGTCGGATCGACGGCCTGGTGGCGAACGCACAGACCTTCCGGCCGATCACGCCGCTGCTCGACGTCTCCGTGGCCGACATGGACCTCCTGTTCGACACCGGCCCCAAGGGCACGCTCTGGCTCATGCAGGCGGTGCACCCCCACATGGCGGCGCAGGGCCGGGGTCGCATCGTCACGATGGGCTCCCACATGGGGCTCACCGGCCCACCGGGCTACGGCCCCTACGCGGCATCGAAGGAGGCGATCCGGTCGCTCACCCGGACCGCGGCCCGCGAGTGGGGCCGCGACGGCATCACCGTGAACTGTGTGCTGCCCGCCTCCGCCGCCCACCGCATGCCCCCCGGCGACGCCGACCCGGAGCGCGCTGCGGCGTTCCAGGCCATGTACCGCGACCACCCCCTCGGCCGCGACGGCGACCCCGAGGACGACATCGCCCCCGTTGTGGCGTTCCTGCTCTCGGACGCCAGCCGGTACGTGACCGGCCAGACCATCGGCGTCGACGGGGGCGGCATCCTCCGCGCCTGACAGCCGTCCCCTCCTCGGTTGCGGGGGTCAGGCGTCCCCGACCGCGGGCCGCCGACTGGCGGCGCGGATGTTGCTCCGGATGCAGATCCCGGTGATGTTCGACGACTGGTCCGACGCGAGGAAGAGCACCGTGTTGGCGACCTCTTCGGGACGGCTGAGGCGGGCCAGGTCGAGGTCCGAGACGTGGGCGGCGATACCGCCGGGCCTCGTCTCGAGGTAGGCGCGCAGCGGTGCGGTGTCGGTGGGACCGGGCGTCACGGCGTTGGCGCGGATGCCGTGGACCCCGTACTCGGTGGCCACGGTCTCCATCAGGTTGATCACGGCCGCCTTCGCCGCGGCATACCCGCCGATGTTGTAGTTCCCGCCGATCCCTGCACCCGACGACATGCTCACGATCGACCCGCCGCCCTGCCGGACCATGTGGGGCAGCACGGCCCGGGTGGCGAAGAACACGCTGTCGAGGGTGGTGCGCTGCTGGAAGCGCCAGTCCTCGTCGGTGATGTCGGCCACCAGACCCGGCCGGGACACCCCGACGTTGTTGTAGAGGACGTCGACGCGCCCGTGGGCGTCGGCCGCGGCATCGACCCACGACCGGACGAACCCCGGGTCACCCATGTCCCCGGCGGTACCGGTGGCGTCGACGCCGTCAGACCGAAGCGACGCGACCAGCCCCTCGAGCGGCTCGGCCCGCAGGTCGTTCAGCCACAGCACGGCGCCTTCCGCGGCGAACCGGCGGGCGACCGCCGCTCCGATGCCCGCAGCCGCCCCGCTCACCAGGGCGACCCTTCCCTCCAGCAACCCCACACGTCCGTCCTCGGGCACGCTCATCGGCGGCACCGTAGTCTGGCCCGATGCCGCTCGACACCGAACGCCTGCTCGCCCAGGCCCGTCAGCTCACCGGCCTCGAGGACTTCGGCGACCCCGATTTCCGTGTCGGCCTCGACGTGCTCGCCGCCTCGATGGACGAGGCCGACTTCGACGACTTCGGCACCATGGCGTCCGAGGGCACGGTCCTCGGCCTGCTGTGCAACCGCCTCGCCGTCGAGGCCTGGTACGGCGCCAACCCGCAGATCGCCGACGAGCGCATCGAGCGGCCGATCTTCACGATCGGGCTCTCCCGCACCGGCACCACGGCGCTCAGCCACCTGCTCTCGGCCGATCCCGGGAACCGGTCGCTCCTCAACTGGGAGGGCAGCCAGCCCGTCCCGCCCCCGTCGCCGGAGACGTACCGCACCGACCCGCGCTTCCTGAAGGCGATGGAGGACCCCTTCGGCGCGCTGGGGGAGCGCAACCCGGAGTTCCGCACCGCCCATCACGATCCGCCCGACATGCCGGTCGAGTGCCTCGTGGTGATGGCCCAGCACTTCGTCAGCCTGAGCCTCCCCACCATGATGTTCCTGCCCTCGTACCAGCGGTGGGTGATCGACGCCGACCACGCCGGCGCCTACGCCTGGCACGAACGGGTCCTGAAGCTGCTGCAGTCCGGCGGCGTCCGTGGCCGCTGGCAGCTCAAGTCGCCGCACCACCCGCTCGCCCTCGACGACCTGATCGCCCGCTACC
Organism: Acidimicrobiales bacterium; assembly: GCA_040382135.1. Lineage (GTDB taxonomy): Bacteria > Actinomycetota > Acidimicrobiia > Acidimicrobiales > JBEIGA01 > JBEIGA01. The sequence goes on along the minus strand of JBEIGA010000115.1, from coordinate 6,852 downwards.
CCGACGCCCGGTTCATCGTCACCCACCGCGACCCGGCGGTGGTGGTGGCGTCCACCATCAGCCTCGTGCGGATCCTGCAGTCCACCTTCACCGGCGTCGACCACCTCGACTCCATCCGCCCCCTCTTCACGGACATGCTCGTCACGATGTGCGAGCGCACGATGGCGGCGCGTGACCGCTACGGCGACGACCGCTTCGTCGACGTCGCCTACCGCGACCTCGTGACCGACCCGGTCGGCGCCGTCCGACGTCTCTACGCCGACCTCGGCGAGGAGCTCACGCCCGAGGCAGAGGCTGCGATGGCCGCCCACACGCAGGAGCACCGCCAGAACCGCTTCGGCCGGCACAGCTACACCTTCGAAGGGCTCGGCCTGTCGCGGGGCGCCATCAACGAGCGCTTCGCCACGTACCAGGAGCGGTTCGGGCAGTACTACGACCACGAAGGCTGACCGCGTCCGCCTTCGCACCGGCGTCCGCCCGCTACCGTCGGCCCCGTGCAGACCGAGACCCTCCTCGTGCGGATCACCGGACCCGACCGGCCCGGCCTCCTCGCCGGTGCGCTCGCGCTCATGGCCCGCGGCGGCTCCGAGGTCCAGGACATCGAGCAGATCACGATCCGGGGCTACCTGGACCTGAACCTCGTCGTCACCGCTCCCGGTGGGAACGACCTGCTGAAGGAGCTGCTCTTCTACGGCTGGGAACAGGGCGTCACCATCACCTTCGACGTGGTCGAGGGGTCCCACACCCCGCAGCGCCCCGGCCTCGTGGTCACCGCGCTCGGCCGCCGGATGGGGCCGGAGGAGCTCGGCGCCGTGGCAGGCGCCATCGCCGCCGGTGACGGGAACATCGAGCGCATCATCCGCCTCGCCCGCTACCCGGTCTTCAGCTACGAGCTCCAGGTGACCGGTGGCGACGAAGCGGTCATCCGCCACGAGCTCCTCGGCGCGTCGCAGCGCCACGCCATCGACGTCGCCGTCCAACGCGAAGGGCTCCACCGCCGGGCCACCCGACTCGTGGTGATGGACGTCGACTCGACGCTCATCCAGGACGAGGTCATCGACCTGCTGGCGGCGGAGGCCGGCTGCGAGGCTGAGGTCGCCGCCGTGACCGAGGCGGCCATGCGCGGCGAGCTCGACTTCGAGGCATCGCTCCGACAACGGGTCGCGCTGCTCGAAGGGCTCGACGAGGGGTGCTTCGACCGCGTCAAGGCCGCGGTCCGGCTCACGCCCGGCGCCCAGACCTTCGTGCGCACGCTGCACCGCCTCGGCTACCGCACCGCCGTGGTGAGCGGCGGCTTCACCCAGGTCACCGATCACCTCCAGGCGCTCCTCGGACTCGACCACGCCTACGCGAACACGCTCGAGGTCGTCGACGGACGTCTCACCGGTCGCCTTGTCGGTCGGATCGTGGACCGGGCGGGCAAGGCCGAGATCCTCCGTGCCGTCGCCGCCTCCGAGGGCGTCCCGCTCGACCAGGTGGTCGCCGTGGGCGATGGCGCGAACGACCTCGACATGCTCGCCGCGGCCGGTCTGGGCGTGGCGTTCAACGCCAAGCCGGCGGTGCGGGAGGCGGCCTCCACCTCGCTCAACGTGCCCTACCTCGACGCGATCCTGTTCCTCCTGGGCGTCCGCCGGGAGGACGTCGAGGACGCCGACCACACGGTCGTCGGGGGGACCGCGTCGGAAACCTAAGGATCGGGACCCATCGCGCCGACAGGGGGATGTCGACAGTTCCCGACAGGAGGCATCCGATGTCAGCCATGACGACCCCGGCGGGTTGGTATCCGGACCCGTCCGGCCGTCACGAGCTCCGGTACTGGACCGGCGCCGACTGGTCGGAGCAGGTCGCCAACGGCGGTGTGGTCTCCTCCGAGTCCGCCGCACCCGCAGCTCCCGTGACCCCGGTCGCCACCGTGACCACCGCGGCAGCGGTCCCCGCCGCCGACCCCTTCGCCGGCTACCAGCAGGCCCCCGCCGCCGACCCCTTCGCCGGCTACCAGCAGGCCCCCGCCGCTGACCCCTTCGCCGGGGCGGCTCCGCAGGCCCTGACCCCGTTCGGGGCACAGGCACCGAGGCAGGGTTTCCCAGGCGGCCTCCCGCCGGTCGCGCCTCCCGTCCAGATCGACCCGTCGCCGATCGGCGCCGGTGGCCGGGTGGCGATCCCGCGCCGCACGCTGATCCTGGCTGCGGTCGCCGCCATCGTGGTGATCGCTGCGGCAGCGATGTTCCTCCTCGGCGGCGACGAGACCGTCGCCGGTGAGGGTGTGGTGGAGCCGGGGATCTCGGCGAACGACCCCGCTGCGCCCACCACGGTGCCCGATCCGGCCGCGCCGACCTCCGTCCCCGATCCGGCGGCGCCCACCACCGTCCCCGCCGATGGGTCGGCCACGATCGACGAGGGCACCGAGGCGACCGACGGTGCGTCGACCGAGGGCGCCGCCACGGCCTACCCGCAGCAGGTCGTCGACAACTTCGTGAACGCCTGCGCCACCGGCCAGACGGCCGAGGACTGCCGGTGCGCCATCGACGCCATCCAGGGCGCCTACACCCTGGAGGAGTTCACCACGCTCGAGCAGGAGTACGTCGCAACCGGCGTCTTCCCGCAGGAGATGGTCTCGGTGTTCGAGGGCTGCTTCGCCTGACCCCCCGGCACTGATCGCCCGACGAGGGTGTCCCCGCCCTCTGGCCGAGCTGTCGTACCCCGCTGGCCCTAGCGGCCGGCGGCGATCAGTGCGTCCAGGACCTGCCGCGGACCGAGCGGCTGGTCGAACACCTCGGCGCCGACCAGCGCGAGCGCGTCGGCCACCGCGTTGAACACGCACGGGGGCGCCCCGATGGCGCCGCCCTCGCCCATCCCCTTGAACCCGCCGGGCGTGTTCGACGGGGTCTCGATGTGCCCGTACTCGATGTCGGGCACCTCGCACGCGGTGGGCACCAGGTAGTCCATGAACGTGGTGGTGAGCGGGATGCCATCGTCGTTGTACTGCTGGTGCTCGTAGAGCACGCCGCCGATGCCCTGGACCACGCCGCCGGCGACCTGACCCTCGACGATCATCGGGTTGATCATCTTGCCGCAGTCCTCGGAGACCACGTAGCGCAGGATCTTCACGGCGCCGGTGGCGGGGTCCACCTCGACGGTGGAGGCGTGGCAGGCGTTCGACCAGGTGACGTCCGGGTGGCGGTAGCGGACGCTCGCCTCGAGCGCGACGTCGAGCTCCGCCGGCAGCGACTGCACGCCGTCGTGGGCGGCCACCGCGATCTGGGCGAGGGTCACGGCCTTGGCCGGCGTGCCCCGCACCGAGGCGTTGCCGCCGCTCACCTCGATGTCCTCGGGGCTGGCCTCGAGCAGGTGGGCGGCGATCGCGCACACCTTGGCCCGGACCTCCTGCGCGGCCATGGCGCTGGCGCCGCCGACGATGTTGGCCGTGCGGGACCCGCCGGTGCCGCCGCCGAAGGGGGTCTGGCCGGTGTCGCCCTGGTGCACGACCACGTCGTCGAGGTCGACGCCGAGCTCGTCGGCGACGATCTGCGCCATCGTGGTCTCGATGCTCTGGCCGTGGCTGCCGGTGCCGAGGTAGACGTCGACCTTGCCCGTGGCCGAGACCCGGACGGTGGCGCCCTCGGTGTTGAGCGTGGCGACGTTCTGCGCCGACGGCTCCACGTAGAGGCCCAGCCCGATCCCGAGGAGTCGGCCCTCCTCGGCGAAGGCCCGGCGCTGCTCGGCCCGGAAGGCGTCGTAGCCGATCATCTCGACGGCCTGCTCGAGGCACTCGCTCGGCGTGACGATGTCGTAGGTCATGCCCATCGGGTTGGTGAAGGGCAGGTCCTCCCACTGCACCACGTTGCGACGCCGCAGCTCGACGGGATCGATCCCGAGCTGCCGGGCGACGTGATCCATCATCTGCTCGCGCAGCACCGTCTCGAACTGCCAGGGCCCTCGGTAGGCGGCCCGGCCGACGGTGTTCGTGTAGACGGTCCGGGTCTTCCAGACGTTGCGCATGACCTTGTACGGGCCGGTCAGCAGCATGCCCACCATGGCGCCGCCGGAGGAGCCGTAGGAGCCGGCGTCGTCGAGGTGGTCGAGGGTGGCCGCCGTGATGCGGGCGTCGGCGTCGAGGGCGAAGGTGACCGTGCCCTTCTCGATGCGGGCGATGTTGCCCGCCATCAGGTTCTCGCGGCGGTCCTCGATCCACTTCACCGCGGCCCCGAGACGGTGCGCGGCGCAGATGACGGCGGCCTCCTCGCGGAGCATGAACATCTTCTGCCCGAACCCGCCGCCGACGTCCTTCTGCACGGCGCGGACCGCGGTGGTGTCGAGCCCCGTCAGCTCGGCGGCGCGCCGCCGCCACTCGTGCGGGTTCTGCGACGACACGTGGATGGTGAGCTCGCCGGAGTAGCGGTCGAACGCCGCCACGATGCCGCGGGTCTCCATGGGCACGTTGGTGTGGCGGTGCTGGCGGAAGGTGGCCTCGATGCGGTGGGCGGCACCCTCGAGCAGCCCGTTGACGTGATCGTCGAAGGGCAGGGCGATCTCGCCGGCGACGTTGGAGCCGAGCTCCGGGTGCACGAGGCTCGACGCCTCGGCGGCGGTCTCGTAGTCGACCACCGGGTCGAGGGGTTCGTAGTCGACCACGACGAGCTCGGCCGCGTCCTCGGCGACGTAGCGGCTCTCGGCGACGATCATCGCCACCGGGTCGCCGACGAAGCGGACGTCGTCCAGCGCGAGCGGGTTGTCCTTGGGGCGGGGGGCGCCGGCGGCGAGCAGCTTCATCATCGACGCCTGCAGCGAGCCCTCGGGCACGGCGAAGTCCGCGCCGGTGAGCACCGCCACCACCCCGTCGAGCTCGAGGGCGGCGCTGACGTCGATCGAGAGGATGCGCGCGTGGGCGAAGTCGGACCGGAGGAAGTGGGCGTGGAGCATGCCCGGGAGCACCACGTCGTCGACGTAGGTGCCGTGGCCGGTGACGAGCCGGGCGTCCTCCTTGCGGACGACCTTCTGACCGATGAAGCGGCCCGCCTTGTTCTCGAAGCGGGGCGCGGCGGCGAGGTGCTTGGCCTCGGGCTCGGTGTGGAACTCCGTGGTGCTCACTGGACGCCTCCGTTCGCGACCGCGTGCTTCACCGCGGCGATGATGCCCTGGTAGCCGGTGCACCGGCAGAGGTTGCCGCCGAGGCCCTCGCGGATCTCGTCGTCGGTGGGGTCCGGGTTCTCCCGGAGCATCGCGGTGACCGTCACGACGAAGCCGGGGGTGCAGAACCCGCACTGGAGGCCGTGACACGCCCGGAACGCCTCCTGCACGGGGCCGAGCGAACCGTCGGGGTGGGCGAGGCCCTCGGCGGTGACGATGTCGGCCCCGTCGGCCTGGACCGCGAACACCAGACAGGAGCGCACGGCCTCGCCGTCGAGCAGGACCGTGCAGGCCCCGCAGACGCCGTGCTCGCAGGCGAGGTGCACGCCGGTGGTGGTGCAGTCCTCCCGGAGGGCGTCGGCGAGGGTCTTGCGGGACTCCACCCGGACCCGGTGGCGACGACCGTTGACGGTGAGGGTGACGGGGTGCTCGTCGGTGCTCATGCGCCTGCTCCTGCGCGTGCGGCGGCCTCGGCGATGGCCTGGGCCGCGAGATGGGTGGCGATGCGGCGCCGGTGGGCGGCGCCGGCGTGGATGTCGTCGCCGGGGTCGGTGTCGGCGACGGCTGCTGCGGCCGCGTCGGCGAGGGTGGACGACCCGGGGGAGAGGTCGGCCAGGGCGGCGCCGACGAGGCCTGCCTCGGCGCTGCGGCCCCGCACGGGGGTGGGGCCCATCCCGAGGAAGGCGACGGCGGCCCGGGTGACGGTGCCGCCCGAGGCCTGGACCCCGGCGACCACGCCGGCCACCGCGAAGTCCCCGCTGCGACGGGCGAACTCCTTGACCGAGAAGCCCGATCCCGGCCCCCAGACCGGGAAGCGGACGGCGGTGAGGAGCTCGCCGTCGGCGATCGTGGTCATGAACGTGCCCTCGAAGAAGTCGGCGGCGGCCACGGTGCGGCTGCCGTCCGCCGAGGCGATCTCGAGCTCGGCGTCGAGGGCCAGCGCCACGGCCGGCAGCTCCGACGCCGGATCGGCGTGGGCGATCGATCCACCGATCGTGCCCCGGTTGCGGATCTGGAAGTGGCCGATCCAGGGCAGGGCCTCGGCGAGCAGGGGCACGTCGGCGGCGACCGTGGCGTCGTGCTCGGCGGCGCGCTGGCGGGTCATGGCCCCGACCTCCACGTGCCCGTTGACGCGGCGGATCCCGGTGAGCCCGTCGACGCCGTTGAGGTCGACGAGGTGCTCGAACCGGGCCAGACGCATGGCGAGCAGGGGCACGAGGCTCTGGCCGCCGGCGATGGGCTTGGCCTCGTCGCCGTGCTCGGCGAGCAGGCCCACCGCATCGGCGACCGAGGCCGGCGCGTGGTAGCTGAACGGTGCCGGCTTCACCCGGTGCCTCCCCTCACGGCCGCGCTTCCCCCGGCGGCTCCGAGGCGGCATGGTAGCCCTCATGGACGAGCCGTATGTCGCCGTGATCTTCTCCAGCACCCGGACCGTCGAGCACGACGCGGAGTACGCCGAGACCGCCGCGGTCATGGAGCGGCTCGCCGCCCGGCAGCCGGGCCACCTCGGGTTCGAGTCCGCCCGCGAGCCGGCTTCGCGGTTCGGGGTCACGGTGTCGTACTGGAAGACGGAGGCCGACGCCCTCGCCTGGAAGCAGGTCGTGGAGCACCAGGCGGCCCAGGCCCTCGGTAGGGAGTTCTTCTACGAGCGCTACTCGGTCCGCGTCGCGGTCGTCCAGCGCGAGTACCACCACCCCTGACCCCCCACCCCCGGATTCGGCGTTG
>JBEIGA010000114.1:0-11880 GCA_040382135.1 Acidimicrobiales bacterium | reverse complement strand
GCGACGAACGCGCGCGACAGACGACATGACGTACAGATCGGCATCACGGGCGTGGGTGGGAATGGGCCGAACGGCCCATTCACGGTCGTGTGTCGGTCAGTCCAACCGGCTGCCGTCCGGACGGTGCCAACTCCAGGTGCCGTCGGACTGCTGCTGATCGGTGAACCCGCACCACCCTGGGCGACGCCGGCTACAGCACCCGGCGGATCGGCGCCTTCCTCCGCCGACGCCACGACGAGCTCGACGGCCGGACCATCGCTCAGGTCCTCGACATCGACGACCGGCCCGAGGTCGACGTCGGCCACCTGGCCTCGGTCCTCGGCATCGTCGCCCGCGCACTCGAGGAGTCCCCGGCGGTCCGCGTGCGCTACTTGCGGGACCTGGTCCGCGGACCAGCCGGTCGCCGCCGCAGCCAACGATGACGCGGTCTCGCCGTGCCGGCACCCGTCGCCAACGGCGTGGTGACGGTGCCACGCGATGCGGGGCAAGAACGTCGACACGTTCGGCATCGAACGACCCCTCATCGACCACCTGCGTGCCGCCGAGCGGGCGCCCGGACCGGATCGGGGTCCGAGTCGCCCTCCGGTAGGGCGCCCGTCGGGCGCTGGTAGGGCGACGGTAGGGAACAGCGGCAGATAACGGCAGAAAGGGGATGAGCAGTGGCAGGAAAGCACAAGGCCCCGACAAGGGCTTCTCGCCTTGTCGGGGCCGGTTTTCGCTGGTGACCTCGGCAGGATTCGAACCTGCGCACACGGCTACGGAGGCCGATGCTCTATCCCCTGAGATACGAGGGCGGGACAGGAACGGCATGGTAGCGCGGTCCCTCCGGGACGCCTCGCCGCGGGCAGCGGCGCCCGCCGGGGATTCCCGCTTCGGGCCGGGTGTGGGGGGCCGGTAACCTCGGCCCGTTCCCCATCCGGAGGCCGCCGCACCGCCCATGGACATCCGCCAGACCCTCGTCGAAGCCATCGCCGACGCCCTCGGCGCTCTGGGGGTCACGCCCCCCGACACGATCGGGCTGGAGCGGCCGGCGCGAAAGGAGCACGGCGACTGGTCCTCGAACGTCGCCCTCGCCACGGCCAAGGCTGCGGGCCGCAACCCCAGGGAACTGGGCCAGGCGCTCGTCGACCACCTGTCGGCGAACCCCCCGGCCCACGTGGTGGCCGTCGAGATCGCCGGGCCCGGGTTCGTGAACTTCCGCCTCGGCCCCACCTGGCTGCACGACGTCCTGCGTGACGTGGTGGCGGCGGGGGAGGACGGCTACGCCCGCCCGGACCTCGGCGGCGGCATGCGGGTCAACATCGAGTTCGTCAGCGCCAACCCCACCGGGCCGCTGCACGCCGGCCACGGCCGATGGGCCGCCTACGGCGATTCGCTCGCCCGGCTCTTCGAGCGCACGGGGCACCTGGTGCACCGGGAGTTCTACGTGAACGACCGGGGCGTCCAGACCGTGAACTACGGCCGCTCGCTCGCCGCCCGCAAGGCCGGGGAGCCGGTGCCGGAGGACGGCTACCAGGGTCAGTACGTGGCCGAGTGGGCGGCGGAGATGCCCGACGACGCCGACCCCGTCGAGTGGGGGCTCGAGCGGGCCCGCCAGGACCAGGCCGAGACCCTCGCCGGCATGCACGTCGAGTTCGACACCTGGGCGTCTGAGAAGGCGCTCGTCGCCACCGGCGCCATGGAGGGCACGCTCGCCGAGCTGCGGGCGCGCGGTTTCGTCGAGGACCGGGAGGGCGCGGTGTGGCTGCGCACCACCGACTTCGGCGACGACAAGGACCGGGTCCTGGTCAAGTCCGACGGCGAGCCCACCTACTTCCTCCCCGACATCGCCTACCACCGCGACAAGTTCGCCCGCGGCTGGGACCTGCTCATCGACATCTGGGGCGCCGACCACCACGGCTACGTCCCCCGGATGAAGGCGGCGCTCCAGGCCCTCGGCCACGAGGCGGGCACGTTCGAGGTGCTGATCGGGCAGAACGTCACCCTGCTGCGCGGCGGGCAGGAGGTCCGGCTGTCGAAGCGGGCCGGCACCATGATCGAGACCCGGGACCTCGTCGACGAGGTCGGCCCCGACGCCGCCCGCCTCACCTACCTGCTGCAGTCGATCGACACGAAGCAGAACATCGACCTCGAGGTCGTCACGCAGCAGTCGTCCGAGAACCCGGTCTTCTACGTCCAGTACGCCCACGCCCGCATCGCCTCCATCGGCAGGCGGGCCACGGAGTCGGGGGTGGAGCGGCTGCCGCTCGCCGACGTCGACCTCGGGCTGCTGGCGGAGGAGCGCGAGCTCGACCTGCTGCGGGTCCTGCACGAGCTCCCCGACATCGTGCGCATCGCCACCGCCGACCGTGCGCCGCACAAGATCGCCACGTGGGTGCGGGAGCTGGCCGCGGCGTTCCACGGCTTCTACCACGACCACTACGTGATCCACCCCGAGGTGCCCGCCGAGCTCACCCAGGCCCGCCTCTGGCTCGTGGAGTCGGTGCGGGTGGGCCTCGCCATCGGGCTCGACCTGCTCGGCGTCTCGGCGCCCGAGAGCATGTGAGCCGGTCGTGGCCGGACCCGTCCCCCTGAGCCTGCTCCCCGAGCACTCGACGGTCGCCCCCGACGGCGGGCTGCTGATCGGCGGCTGCGACCTGCGCGACGTCGCCGCCGAGATCGGCACGCCCCTGTTCGTCTACGACGAGCAGCACCTCCGCAACCGGTGCCGGGAGGCCGTCGACGCGTTCGGCGACGGCGTCGCCTACGCCACCAAGGCGTTCCTCTGCACCGCCATGGCGCGCCTGGCGTACGAGGAGGGCATGCACCTCGATGTCGCCACCGGCGGCGAGCTGGCCGTGGCCCTGCACGCCGGCGTGCCGGGGGACCGGCTGGTGCTCCACGGCAACAACAAGTCCGACGCCGAGTTGCGGGCCGCCCTTCAGGCCGGGGTCGGCCGGATCGTGGTCGACTCGTTCGACGAGCTCGCCCGCCTGCAGCAGCTGCACGCCGAGACCGGCGTGGTCGCCAAGGTGCTCCTGCGGGTCACGCCCGGCGTCGAGGCCCACACCCACGCCTACATCGCCACCGGGCAGGACGACTCCAAGTTCGGCTTCACGGTCAGCTCGGGGCTCGCCGCCCGGGCCGTGGCGCTCGCGCAGGACACGCCGGCGGTGGAGCTGCTCGGCGTCCACGCCCACATCGGGTCGCAGGTGTTCCGCATCGAGTCGTTCCGCGAGTCGGTGGCGGTGCTCGGCGAGTTCGCCAACCCGCTCGGGCTGCCGGAGCTCTCCGTCGGCGGTGGGCTCGGGGTGCCCTACGTGGAGGGCGAGACCGCGCCGACCATCACCGAGTGGGGCGCCACCGTGAAGGCCGCGTGCGCCGATGCCGGGATCACCGCCCGGATCCTCGCCGAGCCGGGCCGCTCCATCGCCGCCGCGGCCGCGGTCACCCTGTACCGGGTGGGCACCGTCAAGGACCTGCCCGGCATCCGCACCTACGTGTCGGTCGACGGCGGCATGAGCGACAACCCGCGGCCGGTCATGTACGGCAGCGGCTACGAGACCTTCCTGCCCCGCGCCGTGACCGATCCCCGGCCCCGGCCGATCCGCCTGGTGGGCAAGCACTGCGAGTCCGGCGACATCCTCGTGCGCGAAGGGTTCGTGCCCTACGACCTCGGCGTGGGCGACCTGCTGTGCACCCCGGTCACCGGCGCCTACGGCCACAGCATGGGCTCCAACTACAACAAGGTGCCCCGCCCCGCCGTGGTGTTCGTGCGCGACGGCGACGCCCGCCTGGTGGTCCGCCGCGAGACGATCGACGACCTGCTCCGCCTCGACGTCGGCTGAGGCCGCCGGCCCCAGCCGTGCCGGCATGTCAGCCGAGAGCAAGCGCGGCGAGCAGCAGGCCCCAGCTGGAGAAGGCGGTCCCTATTGCGCTCAGCGCGATGGTGAGCCGCAAAGAGCTCAGTTCGCTCGCGAAGCGGGCGTCCCATCGAGCGTCCAGCGCAGCGGTGCGCAGGTCGAGGCGCTCCTCGAGTTGGCGTAGATCGTCCTTGGTGGCGAGCTGGTTCCACTCCACGGGTGGCAGGGCCTCCATGACGGCGTCGGCCAGCTCGTCCCCCATGTGTTCGAGGAACCACTGGCGCAGGCGCAGGCGGGTGCGTTCGTCGATGGGCATTGTCCCTCCGATGGCGGTCGGGCACAACAGGAGGGGGAAGGTGCGCTGAGCGTACGCCCCGGGTACGACAGCCGTGATCGTGAGGGCGGGAAACGTGGTCGGGGGAGGGGTGGCGCGGCCTAACCTCGCCGTGTGACCCCGCCCAAGACCACCACCGTGCGCATCGGGCTGCTCGGCTGCGGCAACGTCGGTGCCGCGCTCGCCCAGTTGATCGAGCGTCAGCGTGCCGAGATCGCCGCCCGCACCGGCCTCGAGCTGCGCATCACCCGCGTCGCCGTCCGCAGCACCTCCCGCGACCGTGACGTCCCCCTCCCGCCCGAGGTCTTCACCACCGATGCCGCAGCCGTCGTCGCGGACCCGGAGGTGGACCTGCTGGTCGAGGTGCTGGGCGGCATCGAGCCGGCGGGTGAGCTGATCCGCACGGCGCTCGCGGCGGGCAAGCCGGTGGTGACGGCCAACAAGGAACTGCTCGCGAACCACGGTGCCGAGCTCTTCGCCGCGGCCGAGGCCGCCGGCGTCGACCTGCTGTTCGAGGCCGCGGTGGCCGGCGGCATCCCGCTCATCCGGCCGCTGCGCGAGTCGCTGGTGGGTGAGCCCATCACCCGGGTCATGGGCATCGTCAACGGGACCACCAACTACATCCTCACCCGCATGTCCGAGGAGGGCTCGAGCTACGCCGACGCCCTCGCCGAGGCCCAGCAGCTCGGGTACGCCGAGCGGGATCCCACCGCCGACGTCGAGGGCTTCGACGCCGGGGCGAAGGTCGCGATCATCGCCATGATCGCCTTCGGCGCGAAGGTCGTGGCCGGCGACGTGTACCACGAAGGCATCTCCCGGATCACCGCCACCGACATCGCCTTCGCCCGCCGCATGGGCTACTGCATCAAACTCCTCGGGGTGGCCGAGCAGCACGTCGGCGAGGACGGCGCCCCGGAGATCTCCGTGCGGGTCCACCCGGCGATGGTGCCCCTGTCGCACCCGCTCGCCGCGGTGCGGCTCAGCTTCAACGCCGTGTTCGTCGAGGGCGACGCGGTGGGCGACCTCAGGCTCTACGGCCGGGGCGCGGGCGGGCTCCCCACGGCGAGCGCCGTGCTCGGCGACGTGATCGACGCCGCCGGCAACCTGCAGCGGGGGACGAGCGCCGCCATCGGTGCGCTCACCCGTGCCCGCATCCGCACGATCGACGACCTCGAGTCCGCGTACTACCTGAGCCTCGACGTCGCCGATCAGCCGGGCGTGCTCGCCCAGGTGGCCTCGGTGTTCGGCGAGCGGGGCGTGTCCATCCGCTCCATGGAGCAGGAGGGGCTCGACCACGAGGCCCGCCTCATCTTCATCACCCACCGGGCGCTCGAACGCGACGTGCAGGCCACCCTGCACGGGCTGCGGGAGCTCGACACCGTGCGCAGCGTGGGCAGCGTCCTGCGCGTGATCGGGGACTGACATGGCCGCCACCAACGACGCGCCGATGCACTACGTCAGCACACGCGGGCAGGCGCCCGTGCTCGGGTTCGGCGACGTGCTCCTCGCCGGGCTCGCCCGCGACGGCGGCCTCTACGTGCCCGAGCGGTGGCCCCAGCTGGGCCCGCCTCCCGCCGGGCCCCGCAGCTACGAGGCCACCGCCATCGAGGTGATGACCCCCTTCGTGGAGGGCGCCATCGACGCCCCTGACTTCGCCGCGATCGTCGCCGACACCTACGCCACCTTCAGCCACCCCGACGTCACGCCGCTCGTCGAGCTCGACGACGGCCTCCAGGTGCTCGAGCTGTTCTGGGGCCCCACGCTCGCGTTCAAGGACGTGGCCCTGCAGCTCGTCGGCCGCCTCTTCGACCACGAGCTCCAGCGCCGCGGTGAGCGGGTCATGATCGTCGGTGCCACCTCGGGTGACACCGGCTCGGCCGCCATCGAGGCCTGCCGCGACCGTGACGCGGTCGACATCGTGATCCTCCACCCCCACGGCCGCGTGTCCGAGGTGCAGCGCCGGCAGATGACCACCGTCGACTCGGCCAACGTGCACAACGTGGCGGTCGAGGGCACCTTCGACGACTGCCAGGACCTCGTGAAGGCGATGTTCGCCGACGAGGCGTTCCGCGACCGGCTCAACCTGTCCGCGGTCAACTCCATCAACTGGGCCCGGGTGATGGCGCAGATCGTGTACTACGTGGTCGCCGCCGAGCGGCTCACGGGTCGCCGGTCGCCGGTGTCGTTCTCGGTGCCCACCGGGAACTTCGGCAACGTGTTCGCCGGCGAGGTCGCCCGTCGGATGGGCCTGCCCATCGACCGCTTCGTCGTCGGCTCGAACCGCAACGACATCCTCACCCGGTTCTTCGAGACCGGCACCATGCGCATGGAGGGCGTGGTCCCCACGCTCTCGCCGAGCATGGACATCCAGGTGTCGTCCAACTTCGAGCGCCTCCTGTTCGAGCTCGTCGGCCGTGACGGCCTGAAGGTGGCCGACCTCCTCACCCGCTTCCGGGACGAGGGCGAGGTCACCTTCGAGGAGGACTCGGTCGCCCCGCTGTCGGAGCACTGGGCCGGCGCTCGGGTCGACGACGAGGAGACGTTGGCGATCATCGCCGACGTCCACGCGAAGACCGGGATGCTGGTCGACCCGCACACCGCCGTCGGCATCGGCGCGGCCCGGGCCCACCGGGGCGACCCGGACGTGCCCATGGTCGTGCTCGCCACGGCGCACCCGGCGAAGTTCCCGGACGCGGTCGAGAAGGCCACCGGGGTGCGGCCCGCGCTGCCGCCGCACCTCGCCGACCTCTTCGATCGCACCGAGCGCTACGACGTCCTCCCCAACGACCTCGCCGCCGTCGAGGCCTACGTCGAGGCCCGCGCCCGGAGCTGAGCCCGCACTCCGAAGGGAGGGCCCGGGAGGGTTGCGCGGATACCCCTGGGGGTATATGGTCTGGATACCGCACGGGGTATCGAGAGGGAGACCGCGCCATGGCGATGACCGAGGACCGTCCACAGACGGCACCGAAGGAGTTGGAACCCGCACCGGCACGTGGGGTGTTCGAGCGTCTGGCCGGGTTCACCACCCGGCGGTCGAAGCCCGTCCTCACCCTGTGGCTCGTGCTCGTGATCCTGGCGGCGCCGCTCGCCATCGGTCTGACCGGCGCCCTCTCCGGCGCCGGCTGGGACGCCCAGGGCTCCGAGGCCCAGCAGGTCCGCAACGAGCTGCGCAGCGACTTCGCCGCCCTCGGCGCCGAGGCCGCGATGGTCGTCTACCGCCAGACCACCCCCATCGCCGAGGACCCGTCCGGGTTGCAGGCGCTGGTCGCCGAGCTCGGCACGGTCGAGGTGGCGGAGCGGGTCACCGACCCGCTGTCCATGCCGCCCGAGGCCGGGCTCATCTCCCAGGACGGGGTGACGGCCCTGGTGCCCGTCGTCCTCGCCGGCGAGGTCGACGCCGACCTGCCCGAGTCCGCAGCGGAGCTCTCCAAGGCCGTCCGCGGCATGGAGGTCCCCGAGGGCGCGCAGGCCGAGGTCACCGGTGAGTGGCCGGTCTGGGCCGACTTCAACAAGTCGAACGAGGAGGCCCTGCACAAGGCCGAGCTGCTGAGCGGCATCCCGAGCCTCATCCTGCTCGTGGTCGCCTTCGGCTCGCTGATCGCCGCCGGCATCCCCCTGCTGCTCGCCGTGTCGGGCATCGCCGTCGCCTTCGCCGCCCTCAACCTGCTCGGCGGCATCACCCCGCTGTCGGTCTGGTCGATGAACTTCTCGATGATGATCGGCCTGGCGGTCGGCATCGACTACAGCCTCTTCATCGTCACCCGCTACCGCGAGGAGCGGCACCACGGCCACGACGCCGCCGTCGCCCTGCGCAACACGCTCGGCACCGCCGGCAAGGCCGTGTTCCTCTCGGCCCTCACCGTGGTGATCTCGCTCGCCGCCATCTTCCTGGTGCCGATCATGGTCTTCCGGTCGATGGCGCTCGGCATGATCCTGGCCGTCGTCGCCACCGCCACCGCCTCGCTGACCCTGCTGCCGGCGGTGCTCTACCTGCTGGGCGACAAGGCCGTGAAGAGCCGCCGCACCCACGACCCCGAGGCCGCCGCCGAGGGCCGCTGGGCCCAGTGGACCTCGATGGCGCTGCAGCGGCCGAAGGCCACCCTCGCCCTCGGCATCGTGATCCTCGCCGCCCTCGCCCTGCCGGCGCTCGGGATGCGCCTGGGCATGCCCGGCCCGCGGGTCGTCGACGAGGGCCGCTCCAGCCGGGACGGCTACGAGCTCGTCGCCCAGTCCTTCGGCGAGGGCGCCGCCGCTCCCGCCTACGTGACGGTGAACGCCGCCGAGGCCGAAGCCGTCGTCGCCACCGCCCTCACCGTCGACGGTGTCGTGGACGCCCGACCGGTCATCGAGCCCGCCGAATCGGGCCGCACCGTCGTCCGGGTGACCGGTTCCACGGGCGTCGACCAGCCCGAGACCTCCACGATGGTCGAGACCCTGCGGACCGAGCTGGAGACGACGGCGCCGAGCGCCCTCGTGGGCGGCCCGGCGGCGCAGAACCACGACCTCACCGCGGTGCTGACCGGCACGGCGCCGGTGGCCATCGCCCTGATCCTGATCGTGGCGTTCGGCCTGCTGCTGCTGGTGTTCCGCAGCCTCGCCGTGGCGATCACGTCGGTGCTCATGAACCTGCTCACCGTGGGTGCCGCCTTCGGCTTCGCCACCCTCGTGTTCCAGCACGGCATCGGTGCGGGCCTGATCGGCATCGAGCACCAGGGGTTCATCGACGCCTGGGCCCCGCTGTTCTTCTTCGCCCTGCTGTTCGGCCTCTCGATGGACTACCAGCTCTTCCTGCTGGCGGCGATCCGGGAGCGCCAGGAGGCCACCGGCGACCCGATCCGGGCCGTCCGCGAGGGCATCTCCCGGACGGGCCGGGCCATCACCGACGCGGCGATGATCATGATCGTGGTCTTCATCGCCTTCGGGGTGACCGGCCCGATCCCGCCGACCGAGCTCGGCATCACCCTGGCCGTGGCCGTGTTCCTCGACGCCACCGTCGTCCGGATGCTGCTGGTGCCCGCCACGATGGCGCTGCTCGGCCACAAGGGCTGGTACGTGCCGAAGTGGCTCGACCGGGTCCTGCCCCGGATCTCGTTCAACCACTGACGCGAACGGACCCGTCTCCCGGCCCGGGATCTCAGGCCGGGAGACGGGCGTCGCGGCGGACCAGCACCGCCAGGGCTGCCAGCACGACCGCCATGCCGAGCACCTGCAGCGCCACGATCGGCTCGTCGAGGAAGAGCGCCGCGCCGACAGTGGACAGGACCGGGAGGGCGAGCGTGAGCGTCGACGACAGCGTGAGCCGTAGGTGGGCCTGGGCCCAGTTCATCAGCAGGTGGCCGGTGCCGGGGACGAGCACCATCACGGCCAGGCCGGCGAGCGACCCGGCGTCGGGCACGTCGATCCCGCCCGTCACGACGATCGACACCGGGACCAGCACGGCGGCGGCGGTCACCAGGGAGGCGGCCTGCAGCTCGATGGTCCCGAGTTGCTCCCGTGCCCGCTTCACGGCGACGAAGTACCAGGCCCACAGGACGCAGGAGGCGGCCGCGAGCAGGTCGCCGCGGAGGCTCCACACGGGCGTGCCGGCGCTGCCGAAGACCACGAGGGTGACCCCGGAGAGCGCCACGGCCACCAGGACGAGGAAGCGGGCGTCGACCTTCTCGCCGAAGCGTCGGGAGGCGACCACGGCGACGAGCACCGGTTGCAGCGCCGTGATGACCGTGGCGTTGGCGACCGTGGTCGCCTTGATGGCCACGAAGAAGATCCCGGTCTGCAGGCCGTAGGCGAGCCCGGTGGGCACCGCGACGCGGAGCGCGCGTCGGCTCAGCCGGCCGGTGCCGCCCTGGCGCGGCCCGACCACGCGGAGGACCGCCAGGTAGAGGAGCATCCCGCCCGTGACGCGCCACGCGGCGACCTCCAGCCCCGGCAGGTCGATGCGCTTCACGATGACGTTGCCCGCGGCCCACAGGACCATGGCGGCGACGGCGGCGGTCAGCGGGGCGCGGCCGGCGGGAGCGGGGTTCACGAGCGGGGCACGCTACCGGTGCCCGTTGCCGGTGCCCGCGTCGTGACGGCTCTGCCGCCACCCTCGGAAGCCGGCCAGTCCGAACCCGGCGAAGGCAAGGGGGACGAGGACGAAGGCGGCGAGCTCCACGGTGGTGGCGGCCCGGTGGTCGCCGGCATCGAGCACCACGTAGGCGAGGTAGGTCCCGTAGGCGGCGAGGAGCACGGCACCCTCGTTGCGGGTGATCACGAACCCGTTCCAGAGGACGGGCACCAGCAGGGCGGTGGCGAGCAGCATCACCGGCAGGTCGACCCGCAGGGCGGCATCGCCGACGGGGACACCGTCGGCGGACACCACGCTCGTGGCACCGAGCACGGCGGTGAGGTTGAGCACGTTCGAGCCGATCACGTTGCCCACCGCCATGTCGCGCTGGCCGCGGAGGGCGGCGAGGACCGAGGTGGCCAGCTCCGGCAGCGACGTGCCGATGGCCACCACGGTGAGCCCGATGACGAGGTCGCTCACCCCGATCTCGGCGGCGACCTCCACCGCCCCGTCGACGAGGAGCTCCCCGCCGACCACGAGCCCGGCGAGGCCGGCGAGGATCAGGACGCCCTGGACGGGCAGCGGCCGATCGGCGGTCGCCCCCTCGACGTCGTCGACGACGTCGAGGTACTCGGCGAGCACCTCCGGCGACTCGCGCCGGGCGTCGCGCACGAGCCAGCCCAGGTACACGACCAGCGCCAGGAGCAGCAGCGCGCCGTCGATCCGGCCCACGTTGCCGTCCACGGCGAGCAGGAACACCGCCACCGACACGGCGATCACGATCGGGACGTCGAGCCGCACGATGCGCTGGGCCACGGCGAGGCTGCTGATGACCGCGGCGGACCCGAGGATCAGGAGCACGTTGGCGATGTTGCTGCCCAGGACGTTGCCGAACGCCACCTCCGTGTCGCCGCCTGCCGCCGCACGCACCCCGATCGCGAGCTCAGGGGCACTGGTCCCCAGGGCGACCACCGTGAGGCCGATCACCACCGGGGCCACGCCGAGCCGACCGGCGATCGCCGACGCGCCGCGGACGAGCAGTTCGGCGCCCGCGACCAGCACGGCGATGCCGAAGGCGATGGCGAGCACCGTCGTGGGGTCCACCCCTCCACCATGGCACCGGATCGGGTCGAGCAGGACGGTTGTCGCGCCCGGAGCGCGTCGTTACAGTGGCGGCGTCGTCCGAGACGGGGTCCACCTGCGGCGACATGCTCCGGAGCGTGTGCGTGCCCGGAGCGCTCCCAACCGCCGTCACCGGGGGCGAGCACCCGCCGGTGACGGGGTCGTTGATTTCCGAAACGTTGTGCCCGGGGACGCCACGGATCTCCACCGCTCGACGCTCGAGCGCAAGGACCGCGACGAGCTCAAGACGATCGCCACCGCGCTCGGCGCCTCGCCCGGTGCCCGGGCGAAGAAGAGCGACATCGTCGACATGATCCTCGCCGCCGCCGGGGTGCCGGCAGGGGCCGCCGAGGGTGCCCCCGCCGCGGCCGAGCCGCCGGTGGCGCAACCGACCCTCGACCTCACCCCCGGCCCCCCCCCCCGGCACCCCCCCCCGAACCCCCCCCCCCCCCCGCCCCCCACCCCCCCGCCCCCCCCGCGCGGGGATGACCCGAGAAACCCACGCCCCCCCCCCCGAACAGAGGAGGGGGGGGGTG
>JBEIGA010000113.1:0-11920 GCA_040382135.1 Acidimicrobiales bacterium | reverse complement strand
GGTCGGGGCCGACGCGGCAAGGGCGGCGGAGGCCAGGGACAGGTCGGAACGGCCGGCGGCGACGTCGCCGAGGACGGCGAGGACGGCGACGACGGCGACGCCCCCCCAACCGGGGGCGGTCGTGGCCAGGGTGGTCGGGGCCAGGGCCAGGGCCAGGGCCAGAGCCGGGGCCAGGGCCGGGGCCAGGGCGGTGGTCGCGGTCAGGGCGGTCGCGGCCAGGGGCAGGGTGGCGGCGGCCGGGCCCGCGCCCCCGAGGTCCAGCCCGTCGAGGCCGTGGTCGACGACGACCCTGTGGAGCTCGACGAGAAGACGATGAAGCGCCGGCGCGGCCGGGAGCGCAAGGGCCGTCCGGTCGGCCGCTACATGATGTGCGTCAGCCGCGGGGCCGACGCCACCCACATCTCGGTGCTCGAGGGTCGACAGCTCATCGAGCACTACGTCTCGCGGCCGTCCGACGACGTCGCCCAGATCCACGGGAACATCTACCTCGGCCGGGTGCAGAACGTGCTGCCCGGGATGGAGGCGGCGTTCATCGACATCGGCACGCCCAAGAACGCCGTGCTGTACCGCGGTGACGTCCAGTACGACCCGGAGGACATCGTCGAACGGGCTCAGCAGCCCCGGATCGAGCAGCTGCTGAAGGCGCGGCAGATGATCCTCTGCCAGGTCACCAAGAACCCCATCGCCCACAAGGGCGCGCGCCTCACCCAGGAGGTGTCGCTGCCCGGCCGCTTCGTGGTGCTGGTCCCGAACTCGAAGACCTACGGCATCTCCAAGCGCCTCCCCGACAACGAGCGCAAGCGCCTCCGCCAGATCCTCGACAAGGTGCGGCCCCCCGAGCACGGCGTGATCGTCCGCACCGCGGCCGAGAACGTCACCTCCGAGGAGATCGAGCGCGACATGCTCCGCCTCCTCCACCAGTGGCGCGAGATCGAGGCCCTGGCCAAGAAGGCCAGCGGTCCCACGCTGCTCTACCGCGAGCCGGACATGGCGCTGCGGGTGATCCGGGAGGAGTTCAACAAGGACTACCGCTCGATCGTGATCGACGACCTCGAGCTCTTCGAGGACGTCAAGGGGTACGTCACCAGCATCTCGCCCGCCCTCTCGGACCGGGTGCAGTACTACGACCCTGCGGTCGAGCCGCTGCCCCTGTTCGAGCGCCACCACGTGCACGAGCAGCTGCACCGGGCGATCGACCGCAAGGTCTGGCTGCCGTCGGGCGGCTCGCTGATCATCGAGCACACCGAGGCGCTCACCGTGATCGACGTCAACACGGGCAAGAACGTCGGTGCGTCGAGCCTCGAGGCCACGGTGTTCGCCAACAACCTCGAGGCGGCCGAGGAGATCGCCCGGCAGCTCCGGTTGCGCGACATCGGCGGCATCATCGTCATCGACTTCGTCGACATGGACGAGCGGAGGAATCGCGACGAGGTGGTGCGCGTGTTCCGCGATGCCCTGGCCCGCGACAAGACGCGCACCCAGGTCTTCGACATCTCCGAGCTCGGCCTGGTGGAGATGACCCGCAAGCGCATCGGCGAGGGGCTCCTGGAGTCCATGACCCGGACGTGCCCGGCGTGCGAGGGCCGGGGGCTGACGATCGACTCGCCGATCCTGCGCTCCTGACGCTCCCGTTCTGGGCCTCCCGGCCCTTTCCCGTCAAGTGCGAGGGGATCGTGGCCGAAGCTCTTCCGAAGGCGCCGCCGGCGCCTCGGAGGAGCCATGTCCCGGTCACGACCGCAACCGTCGGCCCGAGCCGCCCGTCGAGGGCGCAGTGGCCGCGGCGCGGCGCTCGTCGAGTACATCCTCCTCCTGTCGGTGTTCGTCGTCGCCGTCGTGTACTCGCTCGACCTCATCAACGAGGAGGTCGAGGAGGACGCCTCCGAGACCGCCTACGACATCGGTGGCATCCCGGGATCGACGTTGCCCGGCAGCGACGACGCCGGCGATGCCGGCGACGCCGGCGATGCCGGCGATGCCGGTGATGGTGCGGACGCCGGTGACGACGCCGGCGCCGACGACGGCCTGGCGGACGACAACGAGATCCCGGTGGTCTACGCCGGGCCGGACCGGGTGGTCTCGCCCTCGCGGACGGTCTGGACCACCCAGGCGGGCACGGTGTTCGACTCCGACACGCCGGGCGGCCTCCTCGACGTCTCGTGGGCCAGCAGCTCCGGTCACCTGGTGACGACCAACCGCACCCACGTCAGCGGCGACACGAGCATCGACTTCCGGGCCGAGCGTCCTGGTACCTACTGGCTCACCCTCTCGGCCAGCGACGGCTACCTGACCGGCAGCGACGTCGCCCAGGTCAAGGTCACCTCCGGGATCGTGACCGCGACCAGCATGAGCCTCTTCGGCTGGTGGACCGACCACAACCTCCTCTCGTGGAACGCGAAGGCGAGGTTCCGTGTCGTCAACCCGTTCGGCTGGCCCGTCGGCGGCCTGACCGTCACGGGCCGGTGGACCTTCACGACCGCCCCGACCGAGACGGCGACGTGCACGACGAACGCCGATGGCTGGTGCGAGATCTTCCGCTACGCCATCTCCCCGTCGGTGACCCAGGTCTGCTTCGAACTGGCGAACGTGACCGGTCCGGCCGGCTGCTACGACGGGTGGGACGGTGCCGCCAGGAGCACGTGCATGCTGAAGAGCAGCATGACGGTCCCGACGACCACGACCACGACGACGCGTCCGCCCACCACGACGACGACCACGACCCGGCCGCCCTCGACCACCACGACCACCCGGCCGGGCGGGACCACCACGAGTACGACGAGCACGACGCGGCCGCCGACGACGAGCACGACGCGGCCGCCGACGACGACCACGACCCGGCCGCCGACCACGACCACCACCACGACGACGACCACCACCACGATCTCGCTCTGATCGGGGTTCGGGTGGTGGCATCGGCGGATGCCAGCGCTAACGTGTCACAGCTATGTACGCAGTGATCGCAACCGGTGGCAAGCAGTACCGGGTCGAGGAAGGGCAGCGGGTCTGCGTGGAGCGCCTGGGCGCCGCAGAGACCGTCGAGCTCACCCCGATCCTCCTCGTCGACGGCGAGACCGTGCTCGCCACCCCCGCGCAGCTGCAGGGTGCCAAGGTCACGGCCCGGGTCGTCGGCGACGCCAAGGGGCCGAAGATCAACGGCTTCACCTACAAGCCGAAGGCCAACCAGCGCAAGCGCTGGGGTCACCGCCAGAAGCTGGCGGAGATCGAGATCACCGGGATCACGAGGGGCTGAACGATGTCGAAGACCAAGGGCGGCGGCTCCACCAGGAACGGGCGTGACTCCAACGCCCAGCGACTCGGCGTGAAGGTGTTCGACGGCACCAAGGTCACCGCCGGCTCGATCATCGTCCGCCAGCGGGGCACCAAGTTCCACCCCGGTGAGAACGTCGGCCGTGGTGGCGACGACACCCTCTTCGCCCTCTCCGACGGTGTCGTGAAGTTCGGCAGCCGCAAGGGCCGCAAGCTCGTCGACATCCTCCCCGCTGGCGACTGAGGCCGGAGGCCCGGCACCCGGACCCTCTCAGGTCCGGCCGCTGTCGATCCCCCGGGGCAGGAGCTCCGGTGACCAGCCGATGCGTTCCACCGCAGTGGTGAACGCGAAGCGGTCCGTCATACCTGCCACGTAGGCCACGGCGGCGCGCACGGGGTCCTGCTCCGCGGCCTCGTCGGTGAGCTGCTCCGGGTGCTCCGCGAAGTGCTCGACGAGCGCACGGAGCAGGGAGATCACCCGGTCGGCCTGCTCCACCGACGCCGGACGGGTGTAGATCCGCTCGTAGTTGAACGCCCGGAGCGCGGCGAGCGCGGCGGCGTGGTCCTCGTCCATCCCGACCGTCCCGGTGCGGCCGATGCAGCCGACCACCGCCCCGATGAGGGCGTGCAGCTGCTCCCGTCGGGTCCGGCCCAGGAGGTCGACCACGGTCGGGGGCAGGTCACCGGCGGTCACGATGCCGGCGCTCACGGCGTCCTCGAGGTCGTGGGCGCAATAGGCGATGCGGTCGGCCCAGCTGACGATCGCCCCCTCCGGCGTCGCCGGCGTGGGCAACGACCAGGAGTGGTTGCGGATCCCGTCGAGGGTCTGGGTGCAGAGGTTCAGCGGGCGGAGCACGACGTCGGCGCCCCAGACGGCGTGGTGGTAGCCGCCGGGGAGGTAGTGGTCGAAGGCGTCCTCGCTGGCGTGACCGCCGGGCCCGTGGCCGCAGTCGTGGCCCAGGGCGATGGCCTCGGTGAGCGCCACGTTGGCGCCGACGGCACGGGCGATCGAGGTGGCCACCTGCGCGACCTCGAGCGCGTGGGTGAGCCGGGTCCGTTGGTGGTCGGCCGGGAAGACGAACACCTGCGTCTTGCCGGCGAGCCGGCGGAAGGCTGTTGCGTGCAGGATGCGGTCGCGGTCCCGTTCGAAGCAGGTGCGGTAGGGGTCGGGCTCCTCCGGGACCGCACGCTCGCCGGCGCCGACTGCGCGCGTGGCCCCTGCGGCCAGGCCCGCCGCCTCCTGCGCCTCCCGTGCCTCACGCGGGATCGGACGGGGGCCGAGCGGGGGAGGGGGTTGGTCCCGATGGGCGAGCACGATGCCGAGATCGTGCCCCGTACCCTGCATGGTCGAGGCCCATGCGCGCTGCCGGTCCGTGCGTTCCCGCATGTGGACCACCCTATGGCCGTCCGGTGCGATCCGGGATCCGGCCCGACCGGCCTGGGCCGGGCTACCCATCCAGTCGGCCGACGTTCGTGCCGATAGGAAGGAGCCCAGGTGGGGTCGAGGAGTCGGACGTGTCTGAGCGACGGACGAGACGATGGGGGCGGGGCCAGCGCGGCGCCGCCCTTGTGGAGGCTGCCATGGTCAGCCCCATCGTCCTCGCGCTCGTGTTCGGGATCTTCGAGTTCTCGCTGCTGTTCCGCTCGCACCTGACCACCTCGAACATGGCCCAGCAGGGCGCGCGGGCCGCCGCCGCCTTCGGCCAGGAGTTCGCCAGCGACAAGATGATCGTGGACACCGTCCTCGACGCCGGCGCGGCGCTCGACGACGACGAGATCGAGTTCATCGTCATCTTCCTGGCATCAGGTCCGGACGACGTCCCCGGGCCATCGTGCCTGAACGGGAACAGCAACGCCGGCACCAACGCCTGCAACGTCTACACGCCGGCCGAGTGGACCAACGCGACGTTGTGGCGCGAGTCGAACTTCGGCTGCCAGCCGAGCCAACCGCTCGACAAGTGGTACTGCCCGATGGACCGGTTGACCCGGTCCCAGCCCCCCGGGTACGTGGGGGTGTACGTCAAGACCCGCCACAGCCAGGCGACGGGGCTGTTCGGGAGCACGACGGTGCTCGAGGAGCAGGCGGTCGTGCGCTTCGAGCCCGATCCGCCCGACCCGACGGAGACCCTGCCATGAGCCGGTCGCGGGGTAGGGGCGACCGGGGCGCGGTCATCGTCGAGTTCGCTCTCTTCGTGCCCGTGCTCATGGCGTTGTGCTTCGGGCTCGTGGAGTACGGGTTCGCCTTCCGCGACGGGGTCACCCTGTCCGGGGCGGCCCGCGCCGGCGCCCGGGTGGGGGCGAACCACGCGGACGACCCCATGACCGACTACCAGGTCCTGGTGGCGGTGGAGGCCGCGCTCAACGATCTCGAGTCCGGGAGCAGCCTCGTCAAGGTCATCGTCTACGAGGCGAACGAGGCCGACGGCCGGCCCCCGGCCACGTGTCTCGCGCCCAGCGCGGTCGGTACCGGCGGGCTCTCCGGGGTCTGCAACGTCTACGGACCCGAGGACATCGACGGCATCCAGACGTACTGGTTCGGGGACGGGTGCACCTCGGCCAAGCGCGATCGGCTGTGGTGCCCGACGAGCCGGGTGCGGACCCAGTCGAGCGCGGACTGGCTGGGGGTCTACGTCGAGGTCCGGCGCGACATGGTCACGGGCATCTTCCCCGAGGGGGAGATGACGTTGCGCCAGCACGCCGTCATGCGGATCGAACCGGACCCGACGGCATGAGCGGCACCGTGCGTCCTGCCGCGCCCGCCGATCGGAGCACCCGCCGCGAGGGGGGGTACATCCTCGTGATGATGGGCCTCCTGATGCTGCCGCTGATGGCCGTCGTCGGGTTCGCGACCGACGTGGGCAGCTGGTACGTGCAGGGGTCGAAGCTGCAGCGTGCGGCCGACGCCGCTGCGCTCGCCGGGGTGGTCTGGATGCCGGATCTCGACGCCGCGGAGGATGCGGCGCGGACGGCCGTCGAGAAGAACGGCTTCGACCTGTCCGGTGACCGCTTCGAGGTCGAGGTGACCCGCGTCGGGCCGGCACGCCTGCAGGTCGTGATCCTCGACACCAACGCCGACCTGTTCTTCTCGTCGCTGGTGCTCGACGAGATGCAGATCCAGCGGGCCGCGGTGGCCGAGTACCTGAAGCCGCTCCCGCTCGGCAGTCCGCTGAACAGCTTCGGCCAGGACCTCTCCTGTGCCCTCGCCTCGTGCCGGCCGAACTTCTGGGCCGCCATCCAGGCCCCGTTCACCAAGAAGGCACACGGCGACCCGTACGCGACGAGCTGTATCGAGATCGACGCGCCGGGGACGTCCTGCAGCACCGTGAACCCGGAGTACCGACCCGCGGGCTACTGGTACCAGGTCGAGGTGTCGCAGTCGCTCATCGACTTCTTCGGCGGCGCGGTGCCGGTGAACATCGAGATCTACGACGCGGGCTTCTACAACCGCCCCAACCCGTTCACCGAGACGGGCGACTTCGCCATCGACGGGTCGACCACCCAGCCTGGCTTCCAGGTGGAGGTGTACCGCAACGACAACACCCCGCTGGACCACACGGACAACCCGTCGTGGTCGGGAGGCGCCTGCCGCCGCACGATCGCGGCCGGTACCGACACCGCGACCTATCGGAACACGTGGCACCGGGTGTGCCGGATCATCGTGACGGAGCCAGTCTTCTTCCCGGTGAACGTGCGCACCAGCGACCTCGCCGGAGGGGTGGCCGCCACCGGTTCGGCGACCGCCAACTACAGCCTCCGCGTGCGGGCCGAGTGCGGCGCCACGATCTGCCCGCCGGGGGTGCAGCCCCGGCTCTACGGGCTGGGCGACTTCTCCATCTTCCTGAACCCAGGTGGCGGTTCGACGTCGGAGTTCTTCGTGGCGGAGGTGAACGAACAGGCCCGGGGCAAGGAGCTCGCCATCGAGCTCTACGACCCGGGCGACGGCTCGTCGGGCAACTACTTCATGTCGATGATCGACCCGCGGACGAACTCGCCGTACACGAGCTGCACCTGGTCGTCCACGAACGGCACCAGCGGGACGGCGTCACCGTGTCGGCTCCAGACCTCGAACAGCGGCGTGTCGCTGTTCAACGGGCAGTGGCTCAGCTTCCGGATCCCCATCCCCACGGACTACGCCTGCACGCCGCCGGCGGGGACCGGGTGCTGGTGGAAGGTCCGCTATGAGTTCCCCGGCGCCTCGACCCCCTCGGACCGCATCACCGTGCGGGTGAGCGTCCGCGGCGACCCCATCAAGCTGGTGCGCTGACGCCGCGTCGGTCCTGCCCCCCCGACGATCGTGCTCCCTCCGCCGGCCTGCTCCCTAGGCTGGCGGGGTGTCGCAGTTCGTGGATGAGTGCCAGGTCAACGTCCGCGGCGGGGACGGGGGCGCAGGGTGTGTCTCCTACCGTCGTGAGGCCTACGTGCCCAAGGGTGGCCCCGACGGTGGGGACGGTGGGGGCGGCGGTCATGTCTGGCTCGTGGCGGACCACAACGTGGCGTCGTTGCTCGCCTTCCGCGACCACCCGCACCGTCGGGCCGGCGACGGCACCCACGGCTCGGGCAAGGACCGTCACGGCAAGGCCGGTGCCGACTGCATCGTGACCGTTCCCGAGGGCACGGTCGTGCTCGACCGTGACGGCGAGGTGCTCGCCGACCTCCGCACCCACGGCGATCGCATCCTCGTGGCCCGCGGCGGGGTCGGTGGCAAGGGCAACGCCCGCTTCCTCTCGAACCGACGCCGGGTGCCGAACTTCGCCGAGCAGGGCGAGGTTGGGGAGGAGCGCTGGCTGCGGCTCGAGCTCAAGCTCCTGGCCGACGTCGCCATCGTGGGCTTCCCGAACGTGGGCAAGAGCACCTTCATCGCCGCGGTGTCGGCGGCGAAGCCGAAGATCGCCGACTACCCCTTCACCACGCTGGAGCCGAACCTCGGCGTCGTCCGCCTCGACGACGGTTTCGAGATGGTGCTGGCCGACATCCCCGGGCTGATCGAAGGCGCGAGCGAGGGCAAGGGTCTCGGCCACCGCTTCCTCCGCCACATCGAGCGTGCCCGGGTGCTGCTCGTGCTGCTGGATCTGGCGCTCGGCGACGCGGCACCCCCGGAGCACCAGCTCGACGTCCTGCTGCACGAGCTCGGCGAGTACCAGCCGGACCTGCTCGACCGGCCGCGGGTGGTGGTGGGCTCCCGCGCCGACATCGCCGCCGGTGACCCGGACGTCCTGCTCGCACCGGTCCGGGAGCGGCTGCTCGTCGACGCCCCGCCCGAGTGGGAGCGCACCGCCGACCCGGGCCCGCTCGTGATGTCCGCGGTGACCCGTACCGGCACGGCACCCGTGGTCGGTCGTCTCGCCGCTGCGGTCCGCGCCGCCCGCGAGGACGCCGCGGTCGACGCGGACGAGCCCTTCGTCATCCACCGACCTGAGCCGGTCGGCTTCCGGATCGTGCGCGAGGACGACGGCACCCTCGTGGTGCTCGGACGTCCCGCCGAGCGTGCCGTGGCGCTCAACGACCTCACCAACATCGAGGCGCTCGAGTACCTGCAGAGCCGGCTCAAGAAGCTCGGTGTCGACAAGGCGCTTGCTCGGGCCGGAGCGGTCCAGGGCGATACCGTCCGCATCGGCCGATTCGAGTTCGAGTACGAGGAGGACGAGTGAGCCGCCCCGTCGTCGTCAAGATCGGCACCTCCTCGCTGACCGACGACGAGGGGGCGATCCTCCCCGCTGCCGTCGCCAAGCTCTGCGACGAGGTCGCGGTGCTCCGGGCGCAGGGACGGCAGGTCGTGGTCGTGACCTCGGCCGCCATCGCCGCGGGCCTCCCGGAGCTCGGCCTCGGCGGCGCCGCACGCCCGCGTGACCCGGTGACCCTGCAGGCGGTCTCGGCGATCGGCCAGGTCAACCTGATGGCCACCTACAAGGCGGAGCTGTCCCGCCACGGGCTCGTCTGCGGTCAGGTCCTGCTCACGCCGCTCGACTTCCTCGTGCGGACCCAGTACCTCCACGCCCGGGGCACGCTCACCCGCCTGCTCGAGCTGGGCGTGGTCCCGGTGGTGAACGAGAACGACGCCGTCGCGGACGACGAGATCCGCTTCGGTGACAACGACCGCCTGGCCGCGCTGGTGGCCCACCTCGTCGAGGCCGAGATCCTCGTGCTCCTGACCGACGCCGCCGGGGTGTTCACCGCCGACCCGCGCCGCGACGGCTCCGCCTCGCTGATCGAGGAGATCGTCGAGATCGACCACGAGCTCGAGACCGTGGCCGGCGGTGGCGGCACCGCCCGGGGCAGTGGTGGCATGGCCTCCAAGCTCGCCGCCGCCAAGATCGCCACATGGTCCGGGCTCCCGGCGGTGATCGCCGGGGCCGCCCGTCCGAACGTGCGACCCGACGCGGTGGCGGGCGTGCCGGGCGTGGGCACGGTGTTCCGGCCCCGACCGACGCGGTTGAGCGCCCGGAAGCTGTGGATCGCGTTCGCCGTGGGAGCGACCGGGCGGGTCAGCGTCGACGCCGGGGCCCGAGCAGCGCTCGAGGCGCGCTCGGTGTCCCTGCTCCCCGCCGGCGTGACCGCGGTGTCGGGGGAGTTCGCCGCCGGCGACGCGGTGGAGCTCGTCGATCCCGCCGGCACCGTCTTCGCCAAGGGGCTCGTGCGCTACGGCGTCACCGATCTCGCCACGTCCGCCGGGTTGCGCACCGCAGAGCTCCGCCCGGACCTCCCCGCCGAGGTCATCCACCGCGACGACCTCGTGCTGCTCCCCTGACGGCGGCTCTCGGGTCAGGCGGGCTGTTCGTCCTGACGCTCGACCGGCGACGCCGCCGGGGCGGCGTCGGCCTCGCCGAGGGCGGCGGCCGGGCCACCGATGCCGAGCTCGGCGCGGAGGCTGTCGAGGCGTGAGCGGGCCTCCACGTTGCGGGACGCCTCCTCGATCTCGAGCATGCGGCTCTCGACCGAGGTCTCGGTGAGCTCGCCGGCGGCCTTGGCCTTCGCGTAGCGGGCCTCGATCTTCTGGCGGACCTCGTCGAAGGTGGGGACGTCCTGGCCGACGGTCTCGGTGAGCGACGCCATGGCCGAGTTCATCTGCTCGGCCATCTTGGCCTGGTCGAGCTGGCTGAGGAGCTTCTGGCGCTCCGACAGCTTCTGCTGCAGCGCAGCGGAGTTCTGCTGGACCGCCTGCTTCGCGTTGTTGGCCGCCTCGGTGGACTGCAGGTGCAGGGCCTTGAGGTCCTCGATCTCCTGCTCGACGGCGATCAGCTTGGTGGCGAAGGTCTCGGCGGCCTGCGTGTACTGCGTGGCCTTGGTGGCGTCGCCGGCCTTCTCGGCCTCGTCGGCCATGCGCAGGGCCTGGCGGGCGTTGGTGTTCACCCGCTCGAGCTCCTCGAGCGTGCGGCTGAGCCGCATCTCGGTCTGCTTCTGGTGGGCGATGACGTTGGCCGCCTGCTCCTTGAGCCGGCGGTGCTGGTCCTGCGCCGCGGTGATCGCCTGTTCGAGCTGGACCTTCGGGTCCGCCTTCTCCTCGAAGCGGCCCGTCAGCTTCGCGGTCAGGTAGTTCCAGCGCTTCTTGAGGTACGAGAGCATGCAACGAGCCTAGTCCCGACCGGTCAGCGGCCTCGCAGCACCCGTCCCCACAGGATCCGGCGGGCCGGTCGGAGCACGAGCGCCGACTCGGGGACGCCGGTGCGGAACGCGGCGACGACGTAGACGAACGCAGCGCCGCCGATGACGACCGGGCCCCGGAGGATGTCCGGCAGGGGCTCGCACAAGAGCTTGAGAGCAGCGCCGACGGCGAAGGCGAGTGCTGCGGCAACGCCGAGCCGTGCGATCGGGGTGATGGGGTCGACGTCGGCGCCGAGCTCCCGGCGGGCGAGTCGGCGGAGGAGGACCAGTTCCACCCAGGCGGCGATGGCCGATCCGAGGGCGCAGCCGACGGCGCCGAGGCGCAGGACGTCCTCGGCGGTCCGGACCTCCGCAGGCAGAGGTCCGAAGATGCCGGGGAGTTGGCCCCATCCGGTGAAGGTCCCGTTCAGCAGCTCGACGCGGTCGAGGTTGAACATGAGCAGCAGCGTCAGCGCTGCGTCGAAGCTGATGCGGACGACGGCGATGCGGGCCGGGCCCTTCGTGTCGCCCACGGCGAACAAGGTGTTCTGCAGCATCCGGGAGCCGGCGTTGGCGGGCATGCCGAGCGAGTAGGCGGCGAGCACGAGCCACACGAGGATCGACTCGTCGTTGCCGAACTTCCCCCGCTCGTAGAGCAGGTCCACGACCAGGTCGCCGAGGGCGAGGTAGATCGCCGACGAGAGGACGATGAAGAACATGATCCGGGCCATCGCCCGCTGGCTCTCGATCGCCACCTGTTCCCGGCTGCGGGTGGCGAGCCGGGAGAGCTCCGGGAGCTCGGCGGCGGCGACGCTCATGGCGAAGAGGCTGATCGGCAGGAGGAACAGCACCTGCGCGGTGCCGATCGCGGCGAGCCCACCCGCTGCGGCGAGGCTCACGAGGGTCAGGTCGACGAAGGCGGAGAGCTGGGTGACGCCGCGCCCGAGGAGCGCTGGGCCGAAGCGCCGGAGCACCTCACCGGTGTGGGCCACCCGGGTCGACACCGAGATGCGGAGGTCCGGCGCGAGCCGGCGCACGGAGGGGACCTGGACCAGGAACTGCAGGATGCCGCCGACGG
>JBEIGA010000112.1:0-12035 GCA_040382135.1 Acidimicrobiales bacterium | reverse complement strand
TGCTGCTCCAGTACCCGGGGGCGTCGGGCCAGGTCCGCGACCTCGGCGCCCTGCTCGCCCACGCCCGCGACGTCGGCGTGCTCACCGCCGTCGCCGCCGACATCCTCGCCCTGGTCGTGCTCACGCCCCCGGGCGAGCTCGGCGCCGATGTGGTGGTCGGCAGCACCCAGCGCTTCGGCGTCCCGATGTTCTTCGGCGGCCCGCACGCCGGCTACATGGCCACCCGCGAGGAGCACAAGCGATCGCTCCCCGGCCGGCTCGTCGGCGCGTCGGTCGACACCGCCGGCCGCCCGGCGCTGCGCCTCGCGCTCCAGACCCGGGAACAGCACATCCGCCGGGAGAAGGCCACGAGCAACATCTGCACCGCCCAGGTGCTGCTCGCCGTCGTCGCCGGCCTCTACGCCGCCTACCACGGCCCCGACGGCCTCCGCCGCATCGCCACCCGCGTGCACCGCCTCACCGCAACGCTCGCCGCCGGCCTCCGCGCCGGCGGGGTCGACGTCACCACCACGGCGTTCTTCGACACGCTCCGGGTGTCGGTCGCCGGACGGGCGGGCGAGATCGCAGCGGCCGCCCGCGCCCGCCGCATCAACCTCTGGCAGGTCGACGCGGACACCCTCAACCTCACCCTCGACGAGACCACCACCCCCCAGGTCGTCGAGGCGGTGTGGGCGGCGTTCGGGATCGACGCCCGCGTCGCCGACGTCGAGCCCGTCGCCCCCGACGCACTCCCCGAGGGCCTCCGCCGGACGAGCCCGTTCCTCACCCACCCGGTCTTCGGCTCCTACCACTCCGAGACCGCCATGCTCCGCTACCTGCGGCGACTCGCGGACCGCGACATCGCCCTCGACCGGTCGATGATCCCGCTGGGCTCGTGCACCATGAAGCTCAACGCCACCACGGAGATGGAGGCGGTGAGCTGGCCGGAGTTCGCCCGGCTCCACCCCTTCGCCCCGGCGGAGCAGACCCGCGGCTCCCGTCGCATGATCCGCGAGCTCGAGGCCGCCCTCGTCGAGGTCACCGGCTACGACGCCGTGTCGCTCCAGCCGAACGCCGGCTCGCAGGGCGAGTTCGCCGGCCTGCTCGCCATCCGGGCCTGGCACCGGGCGAACGGGCAGCCGGAGCGGACCGTGTGCCTCATCCCGGCGTCCGCGCACGGCACGAACGCCGCCTCGGCGGTGATGGCCGGGATGCGGGTGGTGGTCGTGGCGTGCGACGACGACGGCAACGTCGACGTGGACGACCTCAAGACCAAGGCCGTGCAGCACAGCGACGAGCTGGCGGCCCTGATGGTCACCTACCCCTCCACCCACGGCGTGTTCGAGGAGGCGATCGTCCAGATCTGCGACATCGTCCACGAGCACGGGGGGCAGGTGTACCTCGACGGGGCGAACCTCAACGCCATGGTCGGTGTGGCCAAGCCCGGGCGGTTCGGGGCGGACGTCTCGCACCTGAACCTGCACAAGACGTTCTGCATCCCCCACGGTGGCGGCGGTCCGGGTGTCGGGCCGGTGGCGGTCCGCTCCCACCTCGCCCCCTTCCTGCCGAACCACCCCCTCGTGGAGGAGGCCGGTCCGGCCACCGGCGTCGGCCCCATCTCGGCGGCGCCGTGGGGCTCGGCGGGGATCCTGCAGATCCCGTGGGCGTACATCGCGCTGATGGGCGCCGACGGCCTCCGGCGGGCCACGCAGGTGGCGCTGGCCAACGCCAACTACATGGCCAAGCGCCTCGCCCCCCACTACCCGGTGCTCTACACGGGCGACCACGGCCTCGTGGCCCACGAGTGCATCATCGACACCAGGCCCATCAAGGACGCCACGGGCATCACCGTCGACGACATCTGCAAGCGCCTCGTCGACTACGGCTTCCACGCCCCGACGGTGTCGTTCCCCGTGGCGGGCACCCTGATGATCGAGCCCACCGAGTCCGAGGACCTCGCCGAGCTCGACCGCTTCTGCGACGCCATGATCGCCATCCGCGCCGAGATCGAGCAGGTGGCAACGGGCGCCTGGGACCCGGCGGACAACCCACTCGTCAACGCGCCCCACACGGCCGAGGACATCGTGTCGGACGTCTGGGACCACCCGTACGGGCGCGAGCTCGCCGCGTACCCGGTGCCGGAGCTGCGCCGTGCGAAGTACTGGCCGCCGGTCAGCCGCATCGACGCGGCCTACGGCGACAAGCACCTCGTCTGCTCCTGCCTCCCGCTGGAGGCGTACGAGCAGGCCTGAGGCCGATCGCTCCGTCCCCACCCCGATTCGGCGTTGGTCCGGTACCGCAGCGGTACAGGAACAACGCCAGAACGAGTAGGAGGCGCCTCAGAGGTGGGGGGCGACGGCTGCGGCGACCAGCTCGACCTGGTCGGTGTCGTCGACGTCGAGGTGCTGGAGGTAGATCCGCGACGCACCGGCCTCCCGGTAGGCGCGCAGCTTCTCGACGACCTCCTCGGTGACCCCGCAGGCGCCGTTCTCACGGAGCTCCTCCGGCGCCCGGCCGACGACGTCGGCCCGGCGGCGGAACTCGTCCTCGGTCCCGCCCACCACGCAGACCAGCGCCGCCGAGAACACCATGGAGGCGGGGTCGCGGTCGACGGCCTCGCACGCGGCGCGCACCAGGTCGTTCTGGGCCTGCATCTTCTCGATGGCCCGGAACGGGTTGTTGAACTCGGCCGCGTAGCGGGCGGCGAGGCGCGGCGTCCGCTTGGCGCCGGCGCCGCCCATCACGATGGGGGGCGCCGGGTGCTGCGCCGGCTTCGGCAGCCCGGGGCTGTCGGTGACCGAGTAGAACCGGCCTTGGTACCCGAACCGCTCCCCCACCGGCGTCCCCCACAGGCCGGTGACCACGGCCAGGTACTCCTCGAGCCGCCGGAAGCGCTCGCCGAGCTCCGGGAACGGGATGGCGTAGGCGTCGTGCTCGGCCTGGTACCAGCCGGCCCCGATGCCCGGCTCCACGCGCCCGCCGCTCATCGCGTCGATCTGTGCGACCGCGATCGCGAAGGGCCCGGGGTGCCGGAAGGTGATCGGGGTGACGAGGGTGCCGAGCCGGAGCCGGCTGGTGTCACGGGCGAGACCGGCCAGGGTGGTCCACGCATCGGTCGGCCCGGGCAGCCCGCTAACGTGGTCGCCCATGTGCAGGTAGTGGTCCGACGAGAAGAAGCCGTCGAAGCCGGTCCGCTCCGCCGTCGTGGCGAGTCGGAGGATGGCGTCGTAGGTGGTGCCCTGCTGGGGCTCGATGAAGATGCGCAGCTGCATGCGGCGACCCTACCGGCCGGCCCGCCGGTCCCCGAGCGCCGTCCTCCCGGAGCGCAGTACGGTCGGGAGCATGAGCGAACCCCATGCGATCGTCGAGCGAGACGGCCCCCTCATGGTCGTCACCATGAACCGGCCGCGCCGGAAGAACGCCCTGTCGGGCCAGATGCTGCTGCGCATGTACGACGCGTACGTCGAGGCGTCGGAGGATCCGGGGATCCGCTGCCTCATCGTCACCGGTGCGGGCGGCGAGTTCTGCTCCGGCGCCGACCTGCGGGCCATGGCCGGCGACTCGGACGACGACGATCCGGACATCACCCCCGACGAGGTCAAGCGGCGCAACGCCGAGGACCCGGACCTCCCGTGGAAGGCGCTGCTGCGCAGCTACCGGCCGACGGTGCCGATCATCGCCGCAGTGGAGGGCGTGGCGATCGCCGGCGGCACCGAGATCCTCCAGGCCATGGACATCCGCGTGGCCGGGCGTTCAGCGCGCTTCGGCGTGTCGGAGGCCCGCTGGTCGCTC
Organism: Acidimicrobiales bacterium; assembly: GCA_040382135.1. Lineage (GTDB taxonomy): Bacteria > Actinomycetota > Acidimicrobiia > Acidimicrobiales > JBEIGA01 > JBEIGA01. Next base: position 8,264 of record JBEIGA010000112.1, on the reverse strand, counting down.
TACCCGATGGGCGGCTCGGCCGTCCGGCTGCGCCGTCAGATCCCCTACACCCTCGCGGCGGAGATCCTCCTGACCGGCAAGCACATCACTGCCGACGAGGCCTGGCGCATCGGCCTGATCGGTCACGTCGTCGACGACGGGCAGGCCCTGGCCAAGGCCAAGGAGATCGCCGCGACCATCTGCGAGAACGGGCCCATCGCCGTGCAGGCCATCCTGCGGACCCTCCACGAGACCGACGGGATGACCGAGGAGGAGGCCCTCGCGCACGAGTTCGAGTACGGCCGTGCCGTGTTCGAGACCGAGGACTCCAAGGAGGGCCCCCGCGCCTTCGCCGAGAAGCGCAAGCCGAACTTCCAGGGTCGCTGAGGGGTCGTGGACCGGCGGTCGCTCGAGCTGAACCGGGCCAACTGGGACGAGCGGGCGCCGATCCACTTCGCCTCGGCGATGTACGGGGTCGACGCGTTCCAGGCGGACCCCGACCACCTCAGCGGCGTCGTGGGCTTCGACCGCACCGCCGTCGGTGACGTGACCGGGAGCCGTCTGCTGCACCTGCAGTGCCACATCGGCACCGACACGATCTCCTGGGCGCGCCTCGGTGCCGAGGTGACCGGACTCGACCTCTCGGCGGTCTCCCTCGAGCACGCGCGGCGTCTGTTCGCCGACACCGGCACGCCCGGTCGTTTCGTGCAGGCGGAGGTGCACGACGCGGTGGCGGCGCTCGACGGTGAGCGCTTCGACGTCGTGTACACCGGCGTCGGGGCGCTCAACTGGCTGCCCGACGTCGGTGCGTGGGCCCGGGTCGTCGCCGCCCTGCTGGCCCCCGGCGGCCTCCTGTACCTGCGGGAGGGCCACCCGGTGCTCGGGTCCCTCGACGAGCACCGTGCCCCGGAGCTCGTCGTGCGCTACCCCTACTTCGAGACCGACGAGCCGCTCGTGTTCGACGAGCCGGGCACCTACACCGACCCCGACGCCCACGTCGAGCACCGCACCACCCACGAGTGGCAGCACGGCATCGGCGAGGTGGTCACCGCCCTGCTCCGTGCCGGCCTGGTGCTCACCTCGCTCGAGGAGCACCGCTTCGTGGAGTGGCCGGCGCACCCGCACATGGAGCTCGGCGACGACGGGGTCTGGCGGCTCCCCGAGCCCCAGCGGGACCTGGTGCCGCTGATGTACTCGCTGACCGCCCGAGCGCCGGGCTGACCTGGCCGGAGCGGGCGCGGGCCGGGCTCAACCGCGGGTGCGACGGCCGGCGCGCGCGGCGAACGCGTCGAGCGCGTCGAGCACCTCGGGCGAGCGCCAGAGCTGGTTGCGCTTCGTGTCCGAGAAGGGCACCAGGACCCCGGCGTCCACCAGGGGCGCGACCGACCGGTAGACGTTCGGGCCGGCGATCCCCAGCTCGCCGGCCAGGAACGGGGCGTTCACCACCGGGTGGCGCAGCAGCAGGTCGGCGATGCGCCAGGCGGTGGCACCCCGCCTGGCCCCGATGCGGTCGTCCCAGCCGCCTCGGACCTCCCGCAGGTCGGCGACGAGCCGACGACCGTTGGCGATGGCTGCGAAACCGGCCCGGGCGAGCCGCTCCACGATCGGGACGGGGTCACCGGCCCGGTAGCGGGTGAGCGCGTCGAAGTAGCCCGCGGTGTCGGCGAGCAGACCCGCGGACACGGGCACCGTCACGTGCCGGGTGAGGCCCTTGTTGCGCAGGTGGGCGTGCAGGAGGGCGCGGCCGGTGCGGCCGTTGCCGTCGGGGACCGGGTGGATGGTCTCGAACTGGGCGTGGGCGATGGCCGCGTGGGCGACCACGGGCACGTCGTCGCGCTCGATGAAGGCCACCAGGTCCTCGATGGCGTCGGGCACGTGGCGATGGTGGGGCGGGACGAAGGCGGCCCCGTGCGGGCCGTGGTCACCGCCGCCGATCCACACCTGCTGGGTCCGCCAGCGGCCGGCGATCTCGGGGCGCGAGGGACGGAGGAGGGCGTCGTGCATGGCGAGGACGGCGTCGGCGTCGATCCGCTCGGCGAGGGCGACCGCTGCGGTCATGGCTGCGACGTTGGCGAGGACGAGGGGCGCGTTCCCGGTGCGTCCGGGGCGCAACTCGGCCTCGGCGATGGCCCGCGCCGAGGCGGTCAGGTTCTCGATCTTCGAGGATGCTGCGGATTCGGAGCGGAGCAGCACGGCGGCGAACGGTGCGATCTCGGCGCCGAGCTCGGCATCGAAGCGGGCGATCTCGGCACCCGCCTCGTCGATCTCGGCCAGGGTCTCGGCCGGCAGGAGCAGTGTCTGCGTGGCGATCGGCGGGACGAGCGCCGCCCCGTAGGGACCGCGGTGGCGGCGGCGCGCCGTGCGCGAGACCGGGCCCCCCTCGGGAAGGTCCCAGGGGAGGGATTCCACTGCCACGGGGGGCCAGCCGGATGCCGGAAGCGATGCCACAGGGGATCTATCGTATCACTTCCTCATGAAATGATACGATGATCCGTGATCACCGTCGGGTGAGCCAGTTCCCTCCGGGCAGGAGGCGGAACCGCGGGTCGATCCGATCGAGGAACTCGTAGGCCCAGGCCCGCACCCCGGAACCGGTGGTGACGATCACCCGGCGGTACTCGCACTCCTCCACCGACTCGACCTCGTCGAGGTGGGCGAGCGCCCGTTCCCGGTTGTCGTCCCGCAGCCGGTACACGCGGCCGCGGATGCGGGCGCTGCCGGTGAACACGGCCGCCGGGTAGCCGTAGCGGGTGTCGTAGAGCCGTCCGGGCACGGTGTCGCTCGGCCCCGGCCCCGTCACGTACGGGGCCAGGAACCGCCAGCGCACCTCACCCGGGAGCAGGGTGCCGTAGACGAACAGGTGGTCGGGGTCCCTCACGAGGAGGGAATGGTGCCACCTGCGGCGAGCCAGCGCTTCACCATCTCGTCGGCCTCACGCGGGTTGTAGACGTCCTCCTCGTAGGACCACTTCCCGTCGCCCGCGTAGTGGAGGATGACGAACACGTCGAAGCCGTAGTGCTCGTCGCCGCCCTTCGGATCCGGCAGGACGTTCGGGATCAGCGCGGTGATCCGGTTCCCGTCGATGGCCCGGGCGGTGACCGGGAACTCCATCGTCGGGAAGGGCTGCATCACGCCGTTGATCCACTCGCGGATCCCGGACTGGCCGGAGAACCGGCCGAAGTGGTGCTCGAGGTAGCGGGCGTCCTCGGTGAACTGGTCCGCCCACTGGTTCCAGTCACCGGTGGCGACGGCGATCCGGCCCCGCTCGCGGTACGCCTCGAACTCGCGCTCCACCTCCTCACGGGAGTGGGCGGTGGCCACCGGCTCGGGCGCCCAGTCGTCGACTCCCCGGAGGGAGCGGTCCTGCGGGGTGTGCTTGCGCCCCCCGGCGAGGATCCACTCCTTGAAGACCTTCTCGGCGTCGTGGGGGTTGTAGAAGTCGGCCTCCCACGTCCACTTCCCGTCGCCGGCGTACTCGAGGATGGTGGTGTTGGGGAACTGGAAGCTGCGGCCCTCGCCGGTGGGGTCGGGCAGGTTGTTCCAGATGTAGAACCAGACCCGGTCGTCCTCGATCTGGTACCAGTCGACCCAGAGGGTCATGGCCGGGTACTCGGCCATCGTGTCCCGGATCCACTCGGCGATCGCGGCCTTCCCGCGGAAGGTGCCGAGGTGGTGCTCCTCGTAGAGGGCGTCGTCGGTGAACAGGTCCGCCCACCCGTCCCAGTCGTGCCCCTGCTCCCCGCGCCGCCGGAACTCGGCGAACGCCTCCTCGATCTCCTCTCGGCTGAACCGGCCCATGTCGTGCTCCCCCGTTCGTGTGACGGGCGTGACACTAGCCAGGACGCGCCGTCCGCTCCGAGGTCAGGCCCTTCCCGAGTCAGAGCCCGGAGCCGGCGATGGTGGCGGTGAGGGGCGCCTCGTCGGTGCGGTAGGCGAAGCACGCGACCCCGCGGTCGCCGACCGAGGTCCACTCACGCTCGAGCGGGTAGAAGAACGCGTAGGTCAGCGCCGACGTTGCGTAGTCGCCACCGACGTAGGGGGCGAAGCGCTCGAGGCACCCTGCGTCGGCCTGCTCGAGGACCACTGCGTCGCCGGGGTAGGACGGGCCCCCGCCGAGCTCCCAGACCGCGAACACCTCGTACGCGTGGGCGGTGGTGCACGGTACGACGAGCACGGTCTCGACCTCGTCCCCTGCGGTGGGCTCCTCGAAGCACTGACCGACCTGGAGGTCGAGCACGCTCACCTCGACCTCCCCGTCCACGGGGTTCGTGGTCGAGGTGCTCGTGGTCGTGCTGCCGGTCGTGGAGGACGACGGCGCAGAGGACGTCGTACTGGACGACGAAGACCCGGATGAGGGCGACGACGACGAGGACGGGGCGGCGGAGCCACCGGCCTCGGCCACGAGGTCCTCGAGGTCGCCGCCGTCGGAACAGCCGACGACCACGAACCCGAGGGTGAGCGCCGCGACGACCGCGAGCCGCCTCACTGGGCGGTCCCTCGAAGGGTCCCCGTCACCTTCTGGAGGTCGAGGCGGAAGACGTAGCACACGACCTCCCGGTCGCCGAGCTCCACCCAGCCCTGCTCCGTCGGCGACAGGAAGGAGGCGTCGAGCACCGACGACTGGTAGTCGAGGCCCACGAACGGTTCGAACTCGGCGAGGCAGCCCTCACCGGCCTGCTGCTGCACGACGTCGTCACCCGGGTATGCGCCGCTGCCCGCGAGATCGAAGAGCGCGTAGACCTCGTTGTCGTGGGGCTGGTCGCAGGGGACGATGGGCACCTCCTGCACCTCGCCCTCGATCACCTCGTCGTCGAAGCACTGACCGAGCTCGAGGGTGAAGACGCTGGTGTCCTCGGCCTCGGCGGCAGCGCTCGACGGCGTCGGGATCGACGAACCGGCCGGTTCCTCCGGGCCCGCACCGCTGCCGGACGGCTCGTCCACCTGCGACTCGACGAGCTCCTCGAGGCCACCACCGTCGTCGCCGCACGCCGCAGCGCCGATGGCGAGCGCTGCGGTCAGGACGAGGGCACCCAGTGCCCGCTTTCGCACTTCCCTGCGCACGACGGTCATGCCTGCTCGCTTTCCCGGGGGTGGGGGTGCTCCCAGTCTGGTCGGCCGGGACGGCCGGTTGTTGGAGGGGTTGCTACGGTCCGGTCGGCACCGAAGGGGAGGTTCGCCGTGGGCTGGGAGTTCTCCACCGATCCCGAGTTCCAGGAGCAACTGGATTGGATGCGGGAGTTCGTCGACACCGAGATCGAGCCGCTCGAGCTCTTCTACGACGACATGACCGACGCCAACTGGAAGATCGCCACCGCACCGCTCAAGGAGGAGGTCAAGCGCCGCGGCCTGTGGGCGTGCCACCTCGACCCGGAGCTCGGCGGGCAGGGCTACGGGCAGGTGAAGCTCGCCCTGATGCACGAGATCCTCGGCCGCTGCCGCACCGCGCCGAACATCTTCGGCAACCAGGCCCCGGACTCCGGCAACAGCGAGCTGATCGCCATCGGCGCGAACGAGGAGCAGCGCAAGCAGTGGCTCGAGCCCCTCCTCGCCGGGGAGCTCACCAGCTCGTTCTCGCTCACCGAGCCGCACTTCTCCGGCTCGGACCCCACGATGATCCGCACGATGGCCGTCCGGGACGGCGACGAGTACGTGATCAACGGCCACAAGTGGTTCGCGTCCAACGCATCCAAGGCCGACTTCGTGCTGATGGCCGTGGTCACGAACCCGGAGAACCCGCCCCACAAGGCCGCCTCCTTCGTGATCATCCCGAAGGGCACGCCCGGCTTGCGCATCGTCCGCGACGTCTACAACATGCACCACCCGTACCCCGGCCACTACCGCTCCGGCGGGCACGCCGAGATCGTGCTCGAGGACTGCCGGGTCCCGGTGGCGAACCGCATCGGCGAGGAGGGCGACGGCTTCGTCCTCGCCCAGAAGCGCCTCTCCGGCGGCCGCATCCACCACGCCATGCGCTGGGTCGGCCAGTGCACCCGGGCCTTCGAGATGATGTGCGAGCGGGCCGTGTCCCGCACCAGCAAGGGTCAGCTGCTCGGCGAGAAGCAGATGATCCAGGACATGATCGCCCAGTCGTCGGTGGAGCTGCGGTTGCTGCGCCTGCTGGCCCTCGAGACCGCGTGGCTGTGGGACACGCAGGGCGCGTCGAAGACCCGCAAGGAGATCGCCCAGCTGAAGTACTGGGGCGCCCAGGTGCTCCACGACGTCATCGACCGGTCGATCCAGGTGCACGGCGCCCTGGGCTGGACCACCGACCTGCCCCTGTCGGAGATGTACGTGCTCGCCCGGCAGATGCGCATCGCCGACGGCGCCGACGAGGTCCACAAGTCCTTCGTGGCGAACCGCGAGATGAAGCGGTTCACGCCGGTCGAGGGCTGGCCGTCCGCCCACGTCCCCACCCGCAAGGCGGAGCACCGCGAACGGTTCGTCCACCTGCTCGACAACGAGGCCTCGAACCACTGACGGGCCGGACGCCATGACGGGGGAAGGGACCGAGCCGCTCGACGACCTGATCGACGAGGTCGCGTTCCGCGCACGGGTCCGGGCGTTCCTCGAGGCGCACTGCTCACCCATCGATGCGCCGCCCCCGACGGGCGAGCCGGGCTCGCCCGCCCGCGTGGCCGAGACCCGTGCGTTCCAGCGGGCGCTCGCCGCCGCCGGGCTTGCGGGCCTCACCTACCCGGTCGAGCACGGCGGGGCCGGCCTCACGAAGCGGCACCAGGAGCTGTTCGATGCCGAAGCGGCGGCGTTCCGGCTCCCCACGGCGATCCTCACCATCACCCTGGGCATGTGCCTGCCCATGCTCGCCCGGTTCGGGACGCCCGAACAGCAGACCACCCACCTCCGTCGGATGATCGCCGGCGACGACATCTGGTGCCAGATGTTCTCCGAGCCGGGCGCCGGTTCGGACGTGGCGAGCCTCCAGACGCGGGCCGTCCGCGACGGCGACGAGTGGGTGCTCGACGGGCAGAAGGTGTGGACCTCGGGCGCCCACTACTCGCAGTTCGGGCTGTGCCTCGCCCGCACCGACCCGTCGGTCCCGAAGCACCAGGGCATCTCGATGTTCATCGTGCCGACCGACGCGCCCGGCGTCGAGGTCCGGCCGCTGCGGCAGGCGAACGGGAGCGCCGGCTTCAACGAGGTGTTCCTGACCGGGGCCCGGATCCCGGCCGGGAACCTCGTGGGCGAGCTGCACTGCGGCTGGCAGGCGGCGGTGGCGATGCTCATGTACGAACGATCGGCGCTCGGCACCGGCGGCAGCGGCCCCATGACCACGAGCCGGTTCGAGCGCATGCTCGGCGCAGCGGGGGCCGCCGGGCTCCGCTCGGACCCCGTCACCCGGCAGGCGCTGGCCGACCTCTACGCGCGCGAGCAGATCCAGCGCTACGTCGGCCTGCGGATCCGTGCCGCCACGGCCGCCGGGCGCGACCCCGGCCCCGCCGGCTCCATCGCGAAGCTCACCGCCACCACCATCGCCCACCGCGCCCGCGACCTCGCCATGCGGATCCGCGGTGCCGCCGGCCAGGCGTGGGACCCCGCCGACGACGACGCGGAGGGCTGGGCCTTCGAGGCGGTCGGTTCGATGGGGCTCGGCATCGCCGGCGGCACCAGCGAGGTGCAGCGGTCCATCGTCGGCGAGCGGGTGCTCGGCCTGCCGCGGGAGCCGGCGGTGGATCGCGACGTCCCGTTCCGCGACCTGCTCGTCGGCACCCAGCGCCGGCCCGCAGCGCCGTCCTAGCCCGTTCTAGCGCCCCGCGGCCAGGGCGGCGTCCAGCGCCTCCACCCGGGCCGTGAGCGTGTCGAGGTCGCCGTCGTTCACCACGACGTGGTCGGCCACGGCCCGACGCTCGTCGTCGGTCGGCTGCGAGGCGATGCGGTTGTGCGCGTCGGCCTGCGCCATGCCGCGGAGCTCGACCAGCCGCCGCACCCGCACCTCGACGGGCGCCTCGACCACCACGACCGTGTCGTAGCCGCGGCCCGACGGCAGGTCCCGGCCGAGCCGGGAGCCGAGCAGGATCGCCATGTCGAGCACCACGAGGGCGTCGTCGGGGAGCGCGGCGAGCCGGCGGTCGAGCTCGGCGTTGATCGCCGGGTGCGAGATGTCCTCGAGGTCGGCGAGCGCGCCGGGGTCCGTGAAGACGATCGCGGCGAGCGCGGCCCGGTCGATCCGGCCGTCGGCGCCGCGCACCCCGTCGCCGAAGCGGGCGAGCACGGGCTCGTATGCCCCACCCCCGGGCTCGAGCACCGCAAGTCCGAGAGAGGAAGAGCGG
>JBEIGA010000111.1:0-12072 GCA_040382135.1 Acidimicrobiales bacterium | reverse complement strand
CCGCGCGCCCCCCGGCCGGGCGCGCCCCCCGTAACGGGGCGCGCCGCCGGCCCGGTTCGGCACCTCGCTCGAACTGGCCGGGCGCGGAGCACGGAAATGTGCTCGCCGCCCGGCCGGTTCGGCATGGGGGGCCGTCGCGGGGCATCGTCGCGGGGCGCGCGGCGCCGGCGTCGTGCGGGACGGGAGGCGTCACGTGGACGTGGGGTTGAACGAGGAGCAGCAGGCGCTGCGCCAGGAGCTCCGGGACTACTACGCCCGGCTGCTCACGCCCGAGGTGAAGGAGCAGCTGTCGCAGGCCCACGGTGTGGGACCCGACATGCGCCGGGTGTGGAAGCAGATGTGCGCCGACGGCTGGGCGGGCATCGGCTGGCCCAAGGAGTACGGCGGCCAGGACCGCACGCCGGTCGAGCAGTTCATCTTCTTCGACGAGTCCCAGCGCGCCGGCGCCCCGGTGCCGTCGCTCACGATCAACACGGTCGGCCCCACCCTGCAGAAGTTCGGCACCCAGGAGCAGAAGGACTACTTCCTCCCGAGGATCCTGAACGGCGACATCCACTTCGCCATCGGCTACTCCGAGCCCGAGGCCGGCACCGACCTCGCCAACCTGAAGACCCGCGCCGACGTCGACGGTGAGGAGCTGGTCATCAACGGCCAGAAGCTCTGGACCTCGCTCGCCTCCGACGCCGACTGGGTGTGGCTCGCCGTCCGCACGAACCAGGAGGCGAAGAAGCACAAGGGCATCTCCGTGGTCCTGGTGCCGCTGAAGGACGAGCACGGCAACCGCACGCCCGGCATCGAGGTGCGGCCGCTGCACCTGCTCGGCGAGCACGACATCAACGCCGTCTTCTACGACGACGTGCGGGTGCCGCTCTCGAACGTGGTGCTCGGCATCGACCGCGGCTGGGAGCTCATCACCGGCCAGCTCAACCACGAGCGGGTCACCCTGGTGTCCTCGGGGCTGCTCGAGGGGATGATGAACGGCGTGCTCGCCTGGGCACAGGCCACCCTCCTGCCCGACGGCTCCCGGGTCGTCGACCAGGAGTGGGTCCAGATGAACCTGGCCCGGGTGAAGGCCAACGTGGAGTACCTGCGGCTCCTGAACTGGAAGGTCGCCTGGACCGCCAACGAGGACATCCTCGCGGTGTCCGACGCCTCGGCCATCAAGGTCCACGGCACCGAGTTCGGCATGACCGCCATCCGGCTGCTGTCGGAGATCATGGGCGAGGCGGGCTACCTGCCCGAGGGCTCGCCCGGCGCCATCCTCAAGGGCCGGCTGGAGTTCTCCTACCGGTCGATGACCATCCTCACCTTCGGCGGTGGGGTCAACGAGGTCCAGCGCGACCTCATCTCGATCTTCGGCCTCGGCATGCCGCGGTCGATGCGGTAAGGGGAGCGACGTGAACTTCTCGTTCAGCGACGAGCAGCAGGCCGTCTCGGACCTCGCTGCGCAGATCCTCGGTGACACGGTCACCCACGAGCGGCTCAAGGAGCAGCGGGCGGCGGGTGAGCACGTCGACCGGCTGGCCTGGCAGCGCCTCGCCGACGCCGGCCTGCTCGGCATCGGCCTGCCCGAGGCCGACGGCGGCTCCGACCAGGGCTTCGTTGCGGTGACGCTCGTGCTCGAGCAGATCGGCCGCCACGTGGCGCCGGTGCCGTACTACGCGTCGGTGGTGCTCGGTGCGCTGCCGCTCGCCTGGTACGGCAGCGAGGCCCAGCGGCAGGCGCTGCTCCCGGGCGTGATCGACGGCTCGACGATCCTGACCGGCGCCTACCAGGAGTTCGGCACGGCGCCGAACGTCCCGTACACCACGGCCTCGCCGTCGGGCGACGGCTGGACCCTCAGCGGCCGCAAGGAGTTCGTGCCCGCCGGTATCGACGCCGCCCGCATGGTCGTGTCGGCCAGGACCGCAGACGGGGTGGGCCTGGTCCTCCTCGACCCGGCGGCATCCGGGGTCACCGTCACCCGCCAGGACACCACCACCGGCATCCCCGAGGCGCGGGTCGAGCTCGACGGCGCCCCGGCGGAGCTGCTGGTCCTGGGCCAGGACGCCCTCGACCGGGTGATCGAGCACGCCCTCACCGCCCTGTGCGCCATCGGCCTCGGGGTGTTCGACCGCGAGCTCCGGATGACCGCCGAGTACACGAGCACCCGCAAGCAGTTCGACAAGCCGCTGGCCGCCTTCCAGGCGGTCGGCCAGCGCGCCGCCGACGCCTTCATCGACACCGAGGCGATCCGGCTCACCACCTGGCAGGCGGCGTGGCGGCTGGAGCAGGGCCTCCCGGCCACCACCGAGGTGGCGATCGCCAAGTTCTGGCTCGCCGACGGCGGCCAGCGCGTGGCGGCCGCGGCGCAGCACCTGCACGGCGGCATCGGCGTCGATCGCGACTACCCCCTGCACCGCTACTACCTCTGGGCGAAGTGGCTGCAGCTGGCGATGGGCGGCGCGAGCGAGCACCTGCGCACCATCGGCCGCATCCTCGCCGCCACCCCCGTGGACTGAGCTGCCAGTTGGGCGCCGGGGTCACATGGCGGACTTGTAGCCGCCCATGGCCTGGGCGTCGCCGGCGAAGCCGCGCACCATGGCCTGCACGCTGTACGACGCCACCAGGCGGCCGTCCTGGGCGTACACCCGGCCCTCGCCCTGGCAGAGGCCGCGCCCGGCCCAGATGGCGGGGTTGGCGTAGAGGTGCCAGTCGGTCACGTCGGCCTCGTCGTGGAAGGCGATCGCGGCCTGCATGATCCCGGTCGACAGGCTGATGTGGGCGTCGGCCTCGCCGTAGCCCGGATGGGGCAGCATCGCCGCGGCGATGGTCCAGTGGGTGATCGACTGGGCCAGGAGCGCCTGGTGGAGGTACGCCTCGGACGGCGCCCGCCGGAACCGGGCCCACACGTACAGCTCGGGCGGGCCGATGCGGTCCGGGTCCCCGGTGTACATGCCGCCCACGACGCGGATCTCCCGGCCGGTGACGCCGAAGCCGTGCGGCTCCGCCTCCGACGGGCCGGGGACGTCCGGCATCGGTGCCGCGTGGTGGATGAGGTCGGGCACGCCGGCGTCGGTGAGCAGCAGGGCGGCGCCCCGGAGGCTGCCGTCCTGGCTCGCCCGCACCTCGATCGTCGAGAAGGTCCGGCCGCCGCGCAGCACCTCCACGTCGAGCTCCACGGTCGAGGTGAAGGCCGCGGCCTTCGAGAAGATCATCGATGCGGAGGTGACCCGCTGACCCGGCACGGACTTCGAGGCGGCGACGATCGCCTCGGCGAGGAGCTGCCCGCCCTCCACCACGTTGCGCTCGGTGTCGCCGTAGGCCGGGCTGACGTAGCGCCCGTCGCCGGCGGGCTCCACGTCGATCAGGCGCAGCAGCTCGGCGGCGTCGCCCCATGACGGGAAGCCCGATGCCGCCTCGGTGCCGTCGGGCCAGTCCTCCACCAGCTCCACGCGCAGGCGCTCGTGGTAGAAGCACACGTGCCCGGCGATCCCGGCGACCTCGGGGAACGGGTCGGGGTACGCCCACACCACGTTGGTCTCGACGGGATCGGTGGCGGTGCAGTGCCAGTAGTCGGCCTGTCCCTTGAACGGGCAGATCGTGTGGGCGACGCTCGCCTCGAAGTGCTCCCAGCGCACGTCGGCGTGCGGGAAGTACAGGCGGTCGACGTGGTCGGTCTCCGTGACCAGCAGGCAGCGGTCGCTCTCGGCCACCAGGACGTCGCCGGCCCAGACGCGGCCGCGGTAGGCGCTGGGTTCGACGTCGATCCGGTAGTCCGGGTACCTGGGCCAGGCCGACTCGATCGCGGGGCTCATCGGGCTCCTCCGGGTGCTCGGCGGTGACGGTCGAGGAAGGCGCGCAGCTCGACCGCGATCTCCACGTCCTCCGGGGCGCCGCCGAAGCCGCCGTGGGGCATGGCCTCCCAGACGTGCAACTCGGCATCCACCCCGGCGTCCCGCAACCTGCGGTGCATCCGCACGGTGTTGGAGAGGAACAGGTCGCGGGTACCGGTCTGCAGGAAGGTGGGCGGGAGGCCGGCGAGGTCGCCGAAGAGGGGCGACAGGTACGGGTGCGCGAGGTCGTGCCCGTCGGCGTAGAGCAGGTTCACCGGCATGAGCAGCCCGAGCACGGTGTCGATGCCGAGGTTGGTGGTGAAGCTGTCGCCGGACTCGGTGAGGTCGACCTCGGGGGTGAGCAGCACCAGACCGGCGGGCATGGGGAGGCCCTCGTCCCTGGCCCGCAGCATGAGCGCCGCGGCCAGGTTGCCACCGGCTGAGGCGCCGCCCACGAACACGTCGGCCGGGTCGCGCAGCTCGAGGACGCGGCGGTAGACGGTGAGGCAGTCGTCGAGACCCGCCGGGTACGGGTGGTGCGGAGGCATGCGGTAGTCGACGGACCAGGTGATCATCCCGGTGCCGAGCGCCCGCCCCGTGGCCATCAACGCAGCGAGGTCGCCGCCGCCCATCACGAGCGCCCCGCCGTGGATGTCGAGGTAGACCGGGGTGTCGTCCGCGTCGGGGACGTCGTGGGGGCGCAGCACGTAGGTGGGGACACCGTCGACGTCGATCAGGGACCGGTCGAGAGGGAGGCCGGCGGGCAGACGCGGCTCGATCGCGGCGCGCAGCATGGCGTCACGCTCCTCGACGTAGCGGAGCCAGCCCTCGAGGTCGGTGGGCGAACCCCCGGAGGACGCGTCGCCGTACGCGGAACCCGCCGCGAGGTACGCCTGCGCCTCGGCGCTCACGCTGGTGGGCACCGGTGGCGCGGGTCGCGGTGTCGGATCGGTCATGGAGGCCCCCCTTGGTCCTGTCCACCCGGCCGCATGCTAGACACCCGAGGGGGATCGGACCGGGGGAGGGGACCGTCGTGGGGGACGATCGCAAGGTCGCGCTGGTGACCGGCGCGAGCCGTGGCATCGGCAAGTCGGTGGCGCAGTGGCTGGCGAAGGCCGGCTACGACGTGGCCGTCACCGCGCGCACCGTGCAGGAGGGCGAGGCGCGGGAGCACTCGTCCACGCTGAAGAAGTCGAACACCTCGCCGCTGCCGGGGTCGCTCGCCGCCACCGCCGCGCTGATCGAGGCCGAGGGCCGCCAGGCACTGATGGTCCCGGCCGACCTCACCGACTTCGCATCGCTCGGCGCTGCGGTCGCCCGCATCGAGGAGCGGTGGGGCGGCATCGACGTCCTCGTCAACAACGGCCGCTACATCGGGCCCGGGCACATGGACCTCATCCTCGAGACGCCAGTGGACCTCCTCGAGAAGCAGTTGCAGGCGAACGTGCTCGCCATCGTCGTGCTCTGCAAGCTGGTGCTGCCGGGCATGATCGCCCGGGGCGGCGGCCTCGTCATCAACGTCACCTCGGGCTCGGCCTACGCCGACCCGCTGGCGCCGGCCGGTTCGGGCGGCTGGGGGCTCGGCTACGGGATGTCGAAGGCGGCGATGCACCGCATCGCCGGGTTCCTGAACGCCGAGCACGGCAAGGACGGCGTGCGCGCCTGGAACGTGCAGCCCAACCTCATCGCCACGGAGCGCATCGCCGCCGACATGGGCGAGTTCGGGATCGTGGGCGGTGCGCCCGTCGACGTGATGGGCGCGGTGGTGCGCTGGATGGTGGAGCAGCCCGACGAGGTGCCCCTCGACGGCAGCACGGTCGAGGCCCAGTGGGTCTGCCACCGGCTCGGCCTCCTGCCCGACTGGCCGGGCCCGGAGCGCAACGACGCGCCCATCCGCTACGACCTCGCCGGTGCGGAGGCGCTCCGCATCGAAGAGGAGATCCGGGCCATGCGAGGCTGACGGGACCCGTCCGCCCCAGACTCACCGAGGACCATCGTGCAGTACCTGATCCAGCACCCGGAGCCCATCGGCATCGAGCGCGACCTGTTCGTGGCCGGCGACGTCGTGCGGGTGGCCAAGGCCGTCGAGGCGGCGGGATGGGACGGCATCGCCTACACCGAGCACCCGGCCCCCGGGTACCGCTGGCTCGCCGAGGGCGGCGGCCACCAGACCCTCGACCCCTTCGTGGCCCTCGGCGCGGTGGCGGCGGTGACCGAGCGGATCAAGCTGCTCACCTACCTCGCCGTCGTGCCGTACCGGAACCCGCTGCTGCTGGCGAAGGCCGCCGCCACGGTCGACATGATCTCGGGGGGCCGGTTCATCCTCGGGGTCGGCACGGGCTACCTGAAGGGTGAGTTCTTCGCCCTCGGCGCCGACTTCGACGAGCGCAACGAGCTCTTCGACGAGGCGCTCGAGGTGCTGCGGCTCCACTGGAGCGGTGAGCGCTTCAGCTACGAGGGCAAGCACTTCAACGCCCGCGACATCGTCGCCCGCCCCTCGCCCAAGCAGCAGATCCCGATCTGGATCGGTGGCAACGCCAGGATCACCCGGCGGCGGGTCGCCGAGAAGGCCCAGGGCTGGATGCCGATGATCGCGCCGGCCGAGGTGGCCACCACCACCCGCACGGTCCACCTCGAGGGCATGGACGACGTCGCCGCCAAGATCGTCGAGATCAAGGAGCTGGCCGGCGATCGTGCCGCCGAGCTCGACTTCCTGATGCTCTACACCGACACCTCGATCCTCGACGGCACCGACGTGGAACGGCACCGTGACGCCTTCGGCCGCATGGCCGAGGCCGGGTGCACCTGGGTGTCGTTCGCGTTCGACTTCTCCACCGAAGCCGAGACCCTCGCCTTCGTCGAGGCGTTCGGCCGGGACCACCTCGGCGAGCACCGGGTCTGAGCGGCGCGGCGGTCGTCGGCGGGCCCGACCCGGAGGCCGGGCCCGGCCCCGAGGCGCTGCGGCGTCCCGGGACGTTCGCCGTCCTGCGCCACCGCGACTTCCGGCTCATGCTGCTCGGCGCCGTGGTGTCCCAGCTCGGGACCTGGGCGCAGTACGTCGGTGTCGGGTGGGCGGCCCGGGACCTCTCGGACTCCACCGTCGTCGTCACCCTGGCCTTCGCCGCGCCCTTCGTGCCCACGCTGTTGCTCTCGCCGGTGGCGGGCGTGGTCGCCGACCGCTACGACCGGCGCCGGCTCGTGCTGTTCGGCAACCTGGCCATGGCGGTGCCCCCCGCAGTGATCGGCCTGCTCGCCCACACCGACCACCTCACGGTGCCTGCGCTCGTGGGTCTGGTCTTCGCCGGCGGTGTGGCGTTCGCCGTCACCCAGCCCGCGCAGATGGCGCTGACCCCGGCCCTGGTCCCTCCGGCCGAGCTCCAGCAGGCCATCGCCGCGAACAGCGGTTTCGTGAACCTGACCCGCATCGTGGGCCCTGGGCTCGGCGGGCTCCTGATCAGCGCCTGGGGGCTGGCCTGGAGCTTCTACGCCAACGCGCTCAGCTTCGTCGCCGTGGTCCTGGCATGCGCGCTCATCACCCGGGCCGTCCGTCCGCCGGTGGGACAGGTGGAGCCCTTCCTCGACCGGTTCCGTGCCGGCCTGCGCTACGCGCGGGCGAACCCCACGGTGTCCCGGCTCCTCCTCGTGGCCCTGGTGGCCGGGTTCTTCACGATGCACGCCGCCCTCATGCCGGTGATCGCCCGGGACGTGCTCGACGGCGACGTGAACACCTACGCGGTCCTGGCCGCCGCGCCCGGCATCGGCGCGGTGGCGGGGGCGTTCTTCGCCGGTCGGCTGGTGGGCGACCGGCTCCGACGCCGCGCGATTGTGCTCGGCACCGGGGTGATCGGCGCCGTGCTGGTGGCGCTGGCCCTCTCGCGTGTGGTGCCCCTGTCGGCGGCGGTGCTCACGATGTACGGCTTCGGCTACTTCCTGCAGAACGCCGTCGTGGCATCGATGATCACCGAGGCGAGCGTGGACGCCTTCCGGGGCCGGGTGCTCGGTCTCTACGGCACGGTGATGATCGGCATGATCCCCCTGGGTGCGCTCGCCGGCGGTGGGCTCGCCGCCCTGCTCGGTGTCCCCGCCACGGTGGGTCTGAACGGCGCGGCGCTGCTCGCCTTCACGGCGTGGTTCGTGCTCACCGGCCAGACCCGACACCTGATCGGCCACGTCCCCGACCCGCCGCCGAACACCCCCTGAGCCCGGACCCTCGCTGCACCCCCCCGAACTGGCCGGGTGGGGAGCACGAAGACGTGCTCGTGGACCGGCCGGTTCGGACGGCGGTGCGAACCGGCCGGGTGGGGAGCACGGAAACGTGCTTGTGACCCGGCCGGTTCGGAAGGTTGGGTGGGGTCGGGCTGGGGTCAGGGGTCGGCGGGGTGGTCGGCGACGAAGTAGGTGAGCGAGCGGATCAGGCCGTCCTCGACCACGAACAGGTCGAGGACGTGCAGGGTGGAGCCGTCGTTCAGGTCGATGAGGATCTCGGCGCCGACGCGGGGGCCTTCCACCAGGAACGGGGCCACCAGCCGCGGCGCGGGGCCGGCGCGGCGGATGGACTCGGCGTAGAAGGCCCGGATGGCGTCCCGGCCGGCGACCACGCTGCCGAGCCCCACCAGACGGGCGTCGTCGTGGAAGAGGTCGGCGACACCCTCGTCGCCCGCTCGCATGCAGGCGAAGTACGCCTCGACGACGGCAGCGGGACCGGAGGCCACGCGGGTCAGTCCGCCCGCTGCAGGATCAACCCGCTCGTGCCGCCGGCGACCATCACGTGCTCCGCGCCCGCCACCTGGTTGGCGGCCGTGCCCCGGATCTGGCGCACGCCCTCGAGGATGTTGTTGACCCCGTGGATGTACGCCTCGCCGAGGAGGCCGCCGTGGGTGTTGACCGGCAGGCGACCGCCGAGCTCGATGTTCCCCTCGGCGATGAACGCCGCCGCTTCGCCGGGACCGCAGAAGCCGAGCGCCTCGAGCTGCAGGAACACGATCGGGCTGAAGTTCTCGTAGAGCATCACCGCGTCGATGTCGTCCGGGGTGAGCCCGGTGGCCTCGTACAGCTGGCGCCCCATGAGCTGCGCCTCGGGGTACTCGGCGAGATCCCCGTGGTAGTAGTTGAACATGATGCTGCCGTCGCGGACGTGGCCGTCGGCCACGGCGCCGACCTTCACCGGCACGGTGTCGAGGTCGCGGGCCCGCTCGGCGCTCGTGACCACCATCGCCACACCGCCGTCGCTCTCCTGGCAGCAGTCGAGCAGGCGGAGGATCGGCTCCACGATCCAGCGCGAGCTCTGGTGGTCCTCCAAGGTGATGGGCCGACCGTAGAACCAGGCGTTCGGGTTGGTGGCGGCGTGCTTGCGCGCCACGACCGAGTAGCGCCCGAAGTCCTCGTTCGTGAGGCCGTAGCGGTGCATGTAGCGCTGGAACCCGAGGGCGTAGGTCTTGGCCGGGACGTCGAGCCCGAACGGGAGGTACCAGTTCCAGCCCGGTGGGGTGACCTTGGCGTTGGGCTGGCCGAAGCGTCGGCCCGACCGCTCGTTGAACGCTCGGTACACCAGGACGGCCTTCGCCGAGCCGCCGTGCACGGCGAGCGACGCGTGCTGCACGGTGGTGTGGGCGCCGGACCCGCCGTGCGGGGTGCGGGACCAGAACCGGAGCTCGGGGATGCCGAGGCAGCGGGCGAGGAGCAGTTCGTCGTTCGAGTCCTGGGTGAAGGTGACCATGCCGTCGACGTCGGCGGGGGTCATGCCGGCGTCACGGATCGCGGCGAGGCACGCCTCGGCGGCGAGCTGGAGCTCGCTGCGGCCCGACTCCTTGGAGAACTCGGTCTGTCCGATCCCGGCGATGACGGTGGTGCCTGCCATGCGCACGCTCATGCCTCCGCCGGACGGAACTGGGGGAGGGTCACGCCGTCGTAGGTGCGGAAGCAGAGCTCGACGCGCTGGTCGTTGGCCACGCCCGCGGGGTCGGCGTCGACGAGGTTCGCCACGAACCGGACGCCTTCGTCGAGGTCGACGAGGACCACGATGCGGGGGTCGTCGTCGGGCAGCGTGGGGTGCCGTGACACGATCCAGCTGTGGATGCTGCCGTTGCCGGGCGACGGTTCGGCGTGCCATGCGAGCGAGTGGCAGTCGCCGCACATCGGGACCGGCGGGTGGCGGAGGGTGCCGCAGTCGGAGCACTGCTGCAACAGCAGCCGCCCCTCCGCGACGCCCTGCCAGAACCAGACGTCGTCGGGATCCTCGGACGGTGGGATCACCCGTGGCACGGGGGCCCCGCTCAGGCCCGGCCGTGGCGGAGGAGCCGCCCGGCCATGGTGTCGGTCTGGCGGTCGTCCTCGATGGTGATCTCGCCGTTCACGATGGTGTGGCGGTAGCCCGACGCGCGCACGATGGCCCGCATCTGCCCGGCCGGGAGGTCGTGGACGAACTCGGTGTCGCCGTAACCCAGGGCGTCGAGGTCGTAGACGATGACGTCCGCGGCGGCGCCCTCCCGCAGGATGCCGCGGTCGCGGAAGCCGGCGCAGTGGGCGGGGAGCCCGCTCAGGCGCCAGTGGGCCTGCTCGAGGGTGGTGATCGCCTCGTCACGCACGAACCGGGCCACGTACTCGGTGCCGTAGCAGCCGGAGGTGAGGAAGTTCAGGTGGGCGCCGCCGTCGCTGAGGCCGGGAATGAGGTAGGGCTCGTCCACGAGCTCCTGCAGCGCCTCGAGGCTCGTCTGGAACTGCTGGGTCTCGAACACGGCGGTGAGGCGGTCGTCGATCGACGCGTCGCAGAGCACGTCGACGGCGCGGCCGCCGAGCTTCTCGGCGATCTCGCCGAGCTTCATCCCGACGTAGGGGGCGAAGCGCTCGCTCGCGGTGGCGTGGAGGCGCATCTCGCCGAACTCGTTGAAGACCGTGGAGCGGAACTCGTGCAGCTCGGCCCGGAAGGCGGGGTCGGCGAGGACCTCGAGCTTGGCGTCGGTGCCCTGGGCGGCGTGGACCCGTGCCATCGGGCTGCGGTCGAGCATCGACTCGTTCGAGAGTGCGAAGTGGATCGGGGCGTCGACGGTCATGGCCTGGCCGTAGATCGGCAGGCCGCGCGCCTGGCAGTCGCGCAGCCAGGTGATGCGGCTCTTGTAGTACTTCGTGAGGGCGTTGGCGACGACGGCCTGCCAGATGAACGGACGGCCGCTGATCTCGACGAGCTCCTCGACTTCGGCGTCGGGGATGCCCGAGGCCTGCATGAAGCCGGTGCCCCGGGCGCCGAGCACCTCGGCGAGCACCCGGCGGGTCTCGGGCCACATGATGTCCGTGGGCATCGGGGTGCCGTCGAAGTCGCCCTGCGGGAAGCGGCCGTCGGGCTCGCCGGGACGGCCGAGGCACTGGGCCGACCACCCGCAGGCCCCCGCGGTGAGCGCCTCGTCGAGCAGGCGGGCCATCTCGCGGTGCTCGTCGTCGGTGGGCCTGCGGCCCGCCTTGGCCCCCTCGATGCCGAGCACCCAGACGAGCAGCGGGTTGAGCGGCAGGTAGGGGAGGACGTTCAGTGCGAGCGGGGTGCGCTCGATGGCGTCGAGGTATTCAGGGAACGTGACCCAGTCCCAGGGGAGGCCCTCACGCAGGGTCTCGGTGGGGATCGCCTCGACGGCGGTCATCGAGAGCATCGACCGCTCCCGCAGTTCCGGCTGCACCGGCGCGAAGCCGAACCCGCAGTTGCCGGTGACCACGGAGGTGACGCCGTGCCAGCCGGAGGTGGTGAGGTAGGGGTCCCAGAACACCTGGGCGTCGTAGTGGGTGTGCAGGTCGATGAAGCCCGGCGCCACGACGAGCCCCGAGGCGTCGATCACCCGGTCGGCGTCCGAGGCGCGCACCCGGCCCACGCGGGCGATGCGCCCGTCCTTCACGGCGAGGTCGGTGCGTTGGCGCGGGTTGCCCGCACCGTCGACCACCAGGCCGCCCTTCACGACGAGATCGAACTCGGCCATGACGCTTCCCCCTGTCACGTTCGGCCCTGATGCTCGCGCAGAACGGCGACGGGGACGAGCCCGCCGGAGCGGGCCCGTCCCCGGGCGCAGGTGCATGCGGAGCGCTGCCTCGGAGAGGCGGCGGGTCAGTCGAAGGAGGTCTCCACCGGCTCCGACCAGTCGTAGGACTCCGTGGACCAGCACAGGAAGGGCTTGGTCTGGTCGCTCGTGACCGGGGTGAAGACGCCGTCGACGATCTTGACGAGGGAGAAGCACTCGTTGACGTAGTCGTTGGTGTTGTCGTCCTCGGTGGGCGGGGT
>JBEIGA010000110.1:0-12142 GCA_040382135.1 Acidimicrobiales bacterium | reverse complement strand
CGTTCCCTGCACGCCGTACCCTGCGCAGCGTTCCCAGCCCTCGCGCCAGAAGACGCTGTCCCGGTCGGCGCCGACCGGGTCGGGGGCGGCGAGGTGCTCGGCGGCCCAGGCGGCAGCCTCGACCTTGACCGGATGAGCGGTGTCGAGCAGGGCCGAGAGGGCCGCCGCTGCATCGAACGCGCCGTTCACGAGAGGTCCTGCTGCTGCGGCAGCAGGAGGCGACCACGCTCGTCGACGTACTTCCACTCGTCCATGAAGTCGGCGTTCGCCCACCGGCCGAGGCCCGGGTAGAAGACCCGCTCGCCGCCGTGGCCCTCGATGCGTTCGCCGTTCCACCGCTCGTCGGCGGGCTCGTCGGCCCGCTGGTACCGGCTGTCGGAGGACAGCCGGCACCGGCCGACCGAGGAGGTGTTGTCGAGGGCTCCGTGCAGGGTGCGCATGATGAAGCACAGCACGTCGCCCGGCTCGAAGTCGGCGGTGAGCCAGCGCCCGCCGTAGCGGGCCTGCAGCACGGAGGGATCGTCGTCGAGCCAGACGAGCCGATCACGGTCGGCGTCGGCGCGGAGGTAGCCGGCATCGAGCTCGGCGCTGCGGTGGGATCCCTCGAGCACGAGGAGCGCTCCCTCCTCGCGGCGGACCCGGCCGAGCGGGATCCAGCTGGAGTAGAGGCGGTCGGTGCCACGGTTCATGTACGGACCGTCGCAGTGGAACCCGCACCCCTCGCCCGGGCGGACGAAGCGCGGCCAGCGGAAGTCGAAGCAGCGGACCGGTCCGCCGAGGAGGTCCTGGTAGAAGGCGAGCAGCTCGGGGGCCTCCACCACCGCGGTGTACCGGGCCCCGGTGCGGACGGAGCGGCTGAACGCCCGGAGGTTGACGTGGGCGACCGCATCGGTGCTCCCGGCGATGGCGTCGGTGACCGGGAACCGGTCGTCCACCTCCCCGATGGCCGCGTACTTCAGGAGGATCTCCTCGCGGGCGGCCAGGACCACCTCGGCGGGCAGCAGCCCGCGGAACAGCAGGTAGCCCTGCTCCGCCATCGCCTCCCGCAGCCCCACGGCGTCGCCGAGCAGGTGGTTCGCCGTTGCGAGCTCACCGAACCGCGCAGGGGAGCGGTCGAGGGCGTGCCCGTTCGCCGTGAGGACGGCGGGGGTCGAGGACATGCGGACCATTGTGCATGACACCACGCTTCGTGTTCTGAGCGGCACATCGTGCACTTTCCGTGATCAGACGTCCGTCAGGAGTCGCCACCCCGTGTCGCCCACCGATCGCTCGCTCACCCGCATCGTCGGCGTCGCCGACCTGGCGGCGATCCTCACCGAAGTGGGTCTCGACCGTTTCCTCGACGAGCTGATCAGCCGCCTCGCAGGGGCGTTCGCCGCGCACGATCCCGAGACCGTGGAGACCGAGATCCGCCGGGGCTTCACCTACGGCAAGCCCGCGTTCGGCCTCCTGGAGTGGATGCCTGCGCACGAGGTCGGACGGGTCGTCGGCATCAAGACGGTCGGCTACCACCCCGACAACCCGGTCCAGCACGGCCTCGCGAGCGTGCTCGCCACCACCTCGCTGTACGAGACCGAGACCGGCCGGCTCGCCGCCGTGGTGGAGGGGACCGTCCTGACCGCACTGCGGACCGGCGCCGCCTCGGCGGTCGCCACCGACGTGCTCGCCCGGGCCGGGGCGTGCGTCCTCGGGGTCGTGGGCGCAGGGGCGCAGGCGGTCACCCAGGCCCACGCCATCTCCCGGGTCCGTCCCGTCACCCGGATCCTCGCGGTCGACCGCGACCCCGAGGTCGCCGCATCGCTCCCGCACCGGCTGGGCTTCCTCGGCATCCCCGTCGAGGTCGTGGATCCCGGGGCGCTCCCCGACCTGCTGGCCGAGGTCGACGTGCTCTGCACCTGCACCTCGGTGGGCATCGGCGAGGGCCCCGTCGTCGAGGACGGCCCGCACCGGCCCTGGCTGCACGTGAATGCCGTGGGCTCGGACTTCCCCGGCAAGGTGGAGCTCCCCGAGACGCTGCTGGCCCGCAGCATCGTGTGCCCCGACGTGCTCGAGCAGTGCCTCGTCGAGGGCGAGGCCCAGGGCCTCCGCGTCGAGGAGCTCGGTCCCGATCTCGCCGGGCTCGTCCGCCACCGCGACCGCTACGAGGCCTGGCGATCCCGACCCACCGTGTTCGACTCGACCGGCTGGTCGCTCGAGGACCTCGTCGCGAGCGAGCTGGTGCTCGAGCACGCGGACCGGCTGGGTCTGGGCGTGCTCTGCGACCTGCAGGTGCGCAGCGACGACCCCTACGACCCCTACCGCCTGCTCCGGTGACGGTGCGTCCCCACCACCTCGCCGACCTCGTCCCCGCCGCCGCGGACCGGGCGGCGGACGCGCCCGCCGTGCGCGCTCACGGCGTCACGCTCACGGCCGCCGAGCTGGCCCGCCGGGTGGACGGACTGGCCGCGACCCTCGTCGCCTCGGGCGTCCGGCGGGGCGACCGCGTCGGCGTGCTCCTGCGGAAGTCCGCCGAATCGGTCGTCGCCGTGCACGGCGTCCTCGCCGCCGGCGCGGTCTCGGTCCCGCTCGACCCGCTGGCGCCGCCGGCGTACGTCGCCCGCCTGGTCGCCGACTGCGGCGTCGAGGTCCTGATCACCGACGACGCCGGCCTCCGGACGGTGGAGGCCGGGCTCACCGCGGCCTCGCCGGTCAGGCTCCTGGTCGGACCGGCGACGGGCGCCGCCGGACGACCCACCGTCCCCTGGGCCGACACCCTCGCCGCAGGGCCGCACCGCAGGCCGCGGAGCCTCGGCGACGACCCCGCCTACGTCATCTACACCTCCGGCTCCACCGGCAGCCCCAAGGGGATCGTGCACAGCCACCGCAGCGGGCTGCGCTACGCCGAGCTCGCCGCCGAGACCTACGACCTCCGCCCCGAGGACCGGCTCGCGAACATCGCGCCGCTGCACTTCGACCAGTCGACCTTCGAGCTCTTCGCCGGCCCGGTCGCCGGGGCCTGCACCGTCGTCGTGCCCGAGGCCCACGTCCGCATGCCGGCGAGCCTCACCGCCCTGGTCGCGGAGGAGCGGGCGACGGTCTGGTACTCGGTGCCCTCGCTGCTCACGTCCGTGCTCACCCGCGGGGCCCTGGACCAGCGGGACCTCACCTCGCTGCGGTGGGTGCTGTTCGGCGGCGAGGTCCTCCCGGCACCGGCGCTGCGGGAGCTCGTGCGCCGCTGGCCGGCCGCTCGGTTCTCGAACGTGTACGGCCCGGCCGAGATCAACCAGTGCACCTTCCACCACGTCGATGCGCCCCCGGCCGACGACGCCCCGGTGCCGATCGGACGGGCCTGGCCCGACACGGAGCTGCTGGTGGTCGACGACCGGGCGAACCGGTGGATCCGGGCACGCCGGGCACCCTGCTCGTCCGGACGGCGACGGCGATGCTCGGCTCCTGGGGGCGCCCCGACCCCTTCGTGCACCGGCCGGGACCCGGCGGGCTGTCCCAGCGCTGGTACCCCACCGGTGACCTCGTCGAGGAGCGCCCCGACGGCGAGCTCGTCTTCCTGGGGCGCGCCGACAACCAGGTGAAGGTCCGCGGGTACCGGGTGGAGCTCGAAGGGGTGGAGGCGGCCATCGCCGGCCTGCCCGGGGTCGAGGAGGCCGTCGTGGCCGTCACGCCCGGCCCGCCCGACGAGGCGGTGCTGGTCGCCGCCGTGGTCCCCGCGCCGGGCGTCGTGCTCGACGTCGACGCCCTCCGCCGGGGGCTCGCCGCGCTCCTGCCCGCCCACGCCGTGCCCGTCCGCTTCGAGGAGCTCGGGCCGTTCGCCCGGACCTCGGGCGGGAAGATCGACCGACGTCTGGTCCGCGCCGCCCTCGGCCGGGACCCCCAGTGAGGAACGCCATCGTGAACGACCTGCTGCCCCGTCTGCTCCGCTTCGTCGAGCAGGACCTCCCCGAGGGCACCGACCTGCAGCCCGACACCGACCTGCTCCTCTCCGGCGTCCTCGACTCGCTCGGCGTGGTCCGGGTGGTGCACTGGCTCGAGGACGAGCTCGGCATCGAGATCGATCCGGCCGACGTGGTGCTCGAGAACTTCCAGACGGTCGGCGCCATGGTTGCCTACGTCGAGCGCCGCCGCACCGAAGGATGAGCGTCAGCCCGGTCGCCCTGCGCGCCGGCCGCGCCGGTGGTCTCACACCCGCCCAGCTCGCGCTCTGGACGTCCCAACGCCTGCACCCCGGCGTCCCGCTCCAGAACATGGCCCGGCGGTTCGAGTGGCGCGGGCCGATCGACCCGGACCGCTTCGTTGCTGCCTTCGACACCGTGGTCCGGGCCAGCGACGCCCTCCGCACCGTCTTCGACGACCGGGCCGGCACCCCCCGCGCGACGGTGCTGCCCACGCCTCCGGCCACGACCGAGGTTCTCGAGCTTCCGGATTCGGAGGTCGAGCGATGGGCGGCCGACCGTGCCCGACGGCCGATGCTCCTCGAGCAGAGCTGCTATGACTCGGTCCTCATCAGACACGCGGACGATCACTGGTCGTGGTTCCTCGACATCCACCACCTCGTGACCGACGCCCACTCCCACTCGCTCGTCCATGCGGCGACGGCCGCCGCGTACGACGGGCAGCCGGTCGATGTCGTACCTGCCGCGAGCTGGCGGGCCCGGGTCGAGGCCCTGCGGGCAACGCCGCGTTGGACCCGAGCAGTCGACCACTGGCGAGCGCAGGACGCCCCGGTGGAGCCCCTGCTCGACGCGCGGCCCCATAGCGACCGGACCAAACGGGCGGACCGGCTCCGGGTACCGCTCGACGAGGCCCGGCGGGAAGCGATCGAGACACTGCTCGAAGGGCCGTTCCGCTCCTTCGGACGCGACAGCTCGCGCTTCGGCATGGCGACGACCCTGCTCGCCGCGTGGCTCCACCGCATCGGTGACACCGACGAGCTCACCATCGGCATCCCGCTCCACCTGCGCGACGACACCGAGTCCCGGCGAACCATCGGCCTCTGCATGGAGCTGTTCCCGCTTCGTGTCCGAGTGGAGGAGGGCGAGACGTTCCGGTCGCTGTACGCGAAGGTGCAGCGCGGGCTCATGACCGTGCTCCGGCACGCCTTGCCCGGCACGGCGCCGGCGCAACGGTTCGACGTCGTCTGCAACGTCCTGGCCGTCGAGTACGGGCCTTTCGCGGGCCACCCGACCGCGGCGCAATGGGTCCACACCGGGCACATCGATCCCCACCACCGCCTCCGGCTCCAGGTGACCGAGACCGCAGGACCGGGGAGCCTCGAGCTGTTCCTCGACGTCCACCACGGCGCAGCCGACGAGGACCTCCGCAGCCGCATGCCCGGGCACCTCCTCGCCGTGCTCGACGCCATGACCACCGACCCCGACGCAGCCGTCGGATCGTTCGGGCTCTGCAGCCCCGCGGAGCACGCGGCCATCACCGCCTACCGGGACTCGGGTCCCGGGGCCGAGCCGACCGAGACGCTCCCCGTCCTCCTGGAACGGGCCCTCGCCGCCGAACCGACCCGCGTGGTGATCGAGGAGGGCGACCGCCGCCTCGACGCCGCGGCGTTCGCCGCCGCCGTGGACGGTGTCGCCCGCGCACTGCGGTGCCGCGGCCTCGGCCGGGGCGACCGCGTCGGGGTCCGCATGGCGCGCAGCCTCGACGCCGTGGTGGCGATCCACGGGATCCTCCGCAGCGGCGCCTCGTTCGTGGTCCTCGACCCTGCGAGCCCGCCGGTCCGGCTGGAGCAACAGATCGCCGCTGCGGACGTTCGCCTCGTCCTCGACGCGCTCCCGGGACCGGCCGGGCCGGACCTCGACCCCGGCCCGTTCGACCCCCCGGGTCTCGACGACGAGGCGTACGTCCTTTTCACCTCCGGCTCGACCGGTGTGCCGAAGGGGGTGCCGATCCCCCACCGGGGCCTGGCCGAGTACCTCCGGTTCGCCGTGGACGCGTACGTGGCGCCCGGGCACCGACCGGTCGTCCCGCTCTTCACGTCGCTCTCGTTCGACCTCACCATCACGTCGCTGTTCCTGCCGTTCCTGACCGGCGGCACCCTCCTCGTGCACACCGCCGACGGCCTCCCCGCCATCGCCGAGGTCGCCGCCGAGGGCCGGGCCGACTGGGTGAAGTGCACGCCGTCCCACCTCGACCTGCTGGTGCGCCTGCTGCCGCCGGGGCACCCGCTCCGGGTGCTGGTCGTGGGAGGCGAGCAGTTCCCCACGGCACTGGCCGCACGAGCGCAGGCGGTGGCAGGACCGGGGCTGCGGATCTTCAACGAGTACGGCCCGACCGAGGCGGTCGTGGGCTGCATGATCCACGAGTTCGACCCGACCCGGGACCGGGGACCCCACGTGCCCGTAGGCCGTCCTGCGCCGGGCGCGGACGTCGTCCTCCTCGACCGCTACGGCCACCAGGTGCCGCCGGGGCTCCCCGGCGAGATGTACCTGCACCGACCGGGCATGACCGGGGGCTACCTCGGCGGGGTCGACGGCCATCGCTTCGTCCACCACCCGTCCGTAGCGGCCCACGTCCTCTACCGGACCGGCGACGTCGCCCACCTCGACGCCCCCCACCTCGACGGCACCGCTGCGACCATGACCTACCACGGGCGGCGCGACGAGCAGCTCAAGGTCCGAGGGATGCGCCTCGAGGCGGGCGAGGTCGAGTCGGCGCTGGCGTCGCACCCCGCGGTCGACCGCGCCGTCGTGCGGTTCTGGTCGCCCGCCCGCCGCACGGCGGTGGCCCGCCACTGCGTGCGCTGTGGCCTCTCGGACGCCGTCCCCGCCGTCGCCCTCGACGAGGCGGGCGTGTGCTCCACGTGCCACGCCTTCGATGCCGTCCGCGGTCGTGCCGCCGAGTACTTCGGTGACGAGGGCGACCTGCGGGCGGCCCGGGACCGCGCCCGCGCCGCCCGCCGCGGGAGCGTCGACTGCCTCCTGCTGCTGTCGGGCGGCAAGGACTCGTCGTACGCGCTGTACCGGCTGGTCGAGCTCGGGTTCGAGGTCGCCACCATGACGCTCGACAACGGCTTCATCTCCGAGGAGGCGAAGGCCAACGTCCGCCGCATCGTCGAAGACCTCGGCGTCGAGCACCGGTTCGTGACCACGCCGCACATGGCCGAGGTGTTCCGCGACAGCCTCGAGCGGTACTCCAACGTCTGCAACGGCTGCTACAAGACCATCTACACGCTGGGCGTCAACCTCGCCCACGAGCTCGGCGCACCGATGATCGTCACCGGGCTGTCGCGCGGGCAGCTGTTCGAGACGCGGCTCATCCCGGCGCAGTTCGCCGACGGCCGCTTCGACCCGGCGGCTATCGACGCCGCCGTCCTCGAGGCGCGCAAGGTGTACCACCGCACCGACGACGCCGCGACCCGGCTCCTCGACACGAGCCTGTTCGCCGACGACGGCATCTTCCAGGAGATCGAGTTCCTCGACTTCTACCGGTACGAGGACGTGCCCCTGTCCACCATGCTCGGGTTCCTGGCCGAGCGGGCCCCCTGGACCCGACCATCGGACACCGGCAGGTCCACCAACTGCCTCATCAACGCCGCCGGCATCCACACCCACCTCGTCGAGCGCGGCTTCCACAACTCCGCCGTGCCCTATGCGTGGGACGTCCGCATGGGGCACAAGACGCGCGAGGAGGCGCTCGAGGAGCTCGACGACGAGCTCGACCTGACCGACGTGACGCGCCTGCTCGCCGCGGTCGGGTACGAGCCCCGTCCCCCACAGCTGCTCACCGCCTGGTACACCGGGACCGAGGTCGACCCCGAGGCGCTCCGCTCCCACGCCGCGGCCAGGGTGTCGGAGCACGCCGTGCCCTTGGCGTTCGTGCACGTGCCGGACCTGCCGCTGACCGTGAACGGGAAGGTGGCCGTGGACCGGCTGCCGGCACCCACCCGCTTCCGACGCGGGGACGACGGCCGCACCGCCCGACCGCCCACCACGCCGACCGAGGCCGTGCTCTGCGAGATCTGGTCCGACACCCTCGGCGTGGACCGCGTCGGCGTCGACGAGGACTTCTTCGCCCTCGGCGGGGCGTCGCTCGCCGCGCTCGAGACGATCGTGCGGGCGAGTGCGGCGCTCGGTGTGGTGATTCCCGAGTCCGCGGCCTTCGAGCACCGGACCGTCGCCGAGCTCGCCGCGTTCGTCGACCGGCTCCGCGCCGGCCTGGGTGAGCAGCCGACGGACCTCGGACCGACGGGGCTGCTCCCCGTACCGGACGGCGAGCCGCCCCTCTCCGACGGTCAGCGGGCCCTGCTCTACGAGTCGGACCGCCGGCCCGACACCGCCGTCTACAACATCACGCAGCGCTACCGGATCCGCGGGCCGCTGGACCTCGACCGACTCCGCTCGGCGTTCCTGACCGTGGCGGGAAGGCACGAGGCGCTCCACCTCACGGCGGGCGCACCCCGTAGGGAGCTCTCGGCCCACGAGGCACTGTCGTTCCGCATCGTGACCACCACGGAGGACGGGCTCGAGGAGCTCGCCGAGGCGGAGGCCCGCACGCGCATCGACCTGCGTGAGGGCCCCTTGGTCCGGGTGGTGGCAGCACCCATCGGCGACGACGATCACGGGCTCGTGCTCACGCTGCACCACCTGTCGTGCGACGCCACGTCGCTCGCCGTCATCTGGCGCGACCTCGCCGCCCTCCTCGCCGGGTCCGACCTGACCCCGGTCGGCGGCACGTTCGGGGCGCACGCGGCCTGGCGCGCCCGGCGCCTCGATCCGGCGCAGGTCGACGCGGCGATGGACGCCCTCGACGGCGCCACGCCGGTCTCGTTCCCCTTCACCCCCGCGCACGGGCGCGCCGTCAGAGCACCCGACGGTCTGGTCGAGCATCCGGCGATCGTGCCGTCCTCCGGGCTGCCTGGCCCCGAGGGGCGGCCGTTCCCCGCCCTGCTCGCCGTCTTCGCCGGTCTGCTGCAGCACCTCACCGACCAGGACGAGGTCCTGCTCGGTGTGGCCACCTCCACCCGGGACCACCCCGCGGTCGTCTCGAGCGTCGGCTACTTCCTCGACGTGCTGCCGTTGCGGCTCGGGCTCGACCCGAGGCGGCCGGTCGCCGAGCTCGTCGCCGAGGCCGACCGCGCGCTCGCCGCTGCGCTCGACCGCCGCCTGGTCCCCTACGCGCGCATCGCCTCGGGCGTCCGCCGCCGAGGTGGCACGGAGCCGGCACGGGTCCTGCTCGTCCTGGAGGAGGACCACCGTCCGTCCATCCCGGGCTGCACCGTGGAGCAGCGGGTCGTCGGCAACGGCGCGGCGGCCGGTGACCTGACCGTCTTCGTCCGGCCCGCCGACGGCGGGTTCGCCCTGAGCGCCGAGTACGCGGGCGACGTGCTCGACCCGGAGGACGCCTCGACGATCCTCGACGCCTATGCCCGGCTCCTCCGAGGTGCCGGGCAGGATCCGGACGCACCGTTCGTGACCTTGCCCGTCACCGCCGACCCCGACCTTGCCGGTCCGGCGCTCGGCGCCCACCCGGCCACCATCACCGCTGCGGTGCTCGCCCACGCCGACGACACCCCGGACGCACCTGCGGTGCGCTGCGGCACGGAGCGCCGCACCTACGGCGAACTGGTCCGCCGTGCGACCGACATCGCCCACGCGCTGGCCACCTGCGGCGTCGCACGGGGCGACCGGGTCGCCCTGCTCCTCCCACGGTCCGCCGACCTGGTGGCCTCGGTCCTCGCTGCGCACCTGCTCGGTGCCGCCGAGGTCCCGGTGGACCCCGCCTACCCGCAGGAACGCATCGACCGCATCCTCGACCTCGCCGTCCCGGTGGCGGTGGTGGTCCCGAGCCGGGTCGACCGGTCTGCGGGCGACGGGACGGTGTCGCTCGCCCTCGACGAGGTCCTTCCTGCCGCTGCGGGTACACCGCCGCTCCCCGGCCCGGACCCCGACGACCCCGCCTACGTGATCTTCACCTCCGGCTCCACCGGGACCCCACGCGGCGTCGAGGTGCGGCACCGGCAGCTGGCGGCCAGCACCTTCGCCCGGCTCACCGCGTACCCCGCGCCGCCCGCCCGCTTCCTCCTGGTGTCGAGCTTCGGCTTCGACAGCTCGGTGGCGGGTCTGTTCTGGACCCTCGCCACCGGCGGGGAACTGGTGGTGCCGATCGACGCCGAGGTCCACGACGTCGATCGGCTCGGCGACCTCGCCGAGCGCGCCGCGGTCACCCACCTGCTCGCCGTACCGACGCTCTACGACGCCCTGCTCGCGCGTCGGCCTGCGCCCGCCTCGTTGCAGCAGGCGATCGTCGCCGGGGAGAGCTGCCCTCCCGCCCTCCTCCGCACCCACCACGAGCGGGCCCCCGGTTGTCGTCTCGCCAACGAGTACGGCCCGACCGAAGCGACGGTCTGGGCCACCGTGGCGCACGTCGAGCCGGACGCACCGACGGATGCACCGGTTCCGATCGGCGAGCCCGTGGCCGGCGTGGTCGTCCGCGTCGCCGACCGCTGGGGTCGTACCCGTCCGGTCGGCGCGACCGGGGAACTGCGCATCAGCGGCGCAGGGCTCACCGACGGGTACCTGGCCGACCCCGAGGCCACCGCCGCCCGCTTCCCCACCGACGGCGACGGTCGGCGCTGGTACCGCACCGGCGATCTGGTCCGGCGAAGGCCCGACGGTCCTCTCGAGTTCCACGGTCGTCTCGACGGGCAGCTCAGCATCGGCGGCCACCGCATCGAGCCCGAGGAGGTCGAGGCCGCGATCCTCGCCCTGCCCGGCGTGCGGGCCGCGGTCGTGCGCGGCGAGGCCGTCCTGGACCGCGAGCCGCTCGACGCGCTACGCGGGCTCTCCCCCGCTGTCGCCGCCCGCCTCCTCCGGACCGCTGCGGAGGATGACGCGCCCGCCGACCGGCTCCTCGCCGACCTCGCTGCCCTGGGGGGCGCCCGGGCGGTGCTCGTCGCCCACGTGGAGGGCGACGACCTCGACGAGGCCACCATCCGTCGCTCCCTCGGCGACCGGCTGCCCCGCCACCTCGTCCCAGCCCACGTGCGGGTGAGCCCGTCGCTCCCCCGCTCGCCGCACGGGAAGCTGGACCGGCAGGCCATCCCGCCCATCGTCACCGGTCGCTCCGCGGCCTCCACCGCAGCCACCGCAGCCGCCGCGGCCACCGGGCCGGCCACGGTCGGCCACGAGCACGATGCCGTGGACGAGGTCCTCGGTCGGATGGTCGCCGTCTGGCGCACGGTCCTCGCCGACGACGGGGTCGGACCCGACACGGACCTTTTCGAGATCGGCGGCGACTCGCTGACCGCGGTCGCCCTCGTCGCCCGCATCGAGACCGAGCTCGGCGTCCACCTCCCCATCAGCGCACTGCTCGGCGCGCCCACCCCTCGTCGACTCGCGGCGCTGGTCCGACGGCGCCGGCTCACGGCACCCCACGTCGTCGAGCTCCGCACCGGGCTCGGCCTGCCCCTCTTCCTGCTGCCCACCGGCCCCGGGCACCTGCTCGGCTACGCGCCGCTCGTCCAGGCCCTGCCCGACGACCTCCCGCTCTACGGGTTCACCGCACCGGGGAGCGACGGCCGGTCCGAACCTCTCGCCACGGTCGAGGAGCACGCGCACCTGTTCCTCGACGAGCTGCTCACCGTGCAACCGAGCGGCCCCTATCGCCTGCTCGGCTGGTCGACCGGCGGGCTCTTCGCCTACGAGCTGGCCCGCCTGCTGCGCGCCGCCGGCCACGACGTGGAGCTCGTGGCCATGATCGACACGCTGCACCCCGGCGCGGTCGACCGCGTCCACGCGCCGGCCCGGGAGCGGTACCGGACGCTCTGGGAGGAGGGCGGCGCCGGTCGGGTCGTCTGGCAGGTCGCCGACGGTGTGCGCCGACGGGGACGGGTCGCGGCCCGCGACCTTCGCATCGTCGCCGCTCGTACCGCCCACAGGCCCATCGACCTCGTCGCGAACGAGCAACGGATGGTGCGGGCGACCGATCGCGCCGTCGCCGCCTTCCAGCCCCGGCCCGTCGACGCGCCCGTCGTGCTGTTCGCCGCCGGCGACACCCGGCCCGACCTCGCCGCCGAGCCGTGGACCGCAGTCGTGCCCGACCTCGTGGTCGTGCAGCTCGAAGGGGCCCACGCCGGTCCCCGGTCGATCACGAGCGGCGACCGCGTCGGCGAGCACGCCGACCACCTCCGCCCTCG